>NZ_SSDK01000035.1:0-211244 GCF_004794435.1 Microbacterium sp. K27 | reverse complement strand
GCGGCCTTCGGCCTTGGAGACGATCTTCGAGGTGACGACGAGGATGTCGCCGTGGGCGAGTTCGACGCCGGTCGCGAGGATCAGGGCCGCGAGGTCATCACCGGGGTGCACTTCGCCGATGCCGGCGAGGGCGAAGACGGTGATCGCGGGGGCGCTCATGCGTGCACCTTCGGCAGCACGTCGCGGCCGAAGACCTCGACGAACTCCCGCTGGTCGGGCCCGACGTTGTGCAGGTAGATGCGCGTGAAGCCGAGGTCGACGTAGCGCTGGATCTGCGCGCGGTGCACCTCGGGGTCGGCGGAGATGAGCATCGAAGCCCGCATGTCGTCGGCCGTCACCCCGCGCACGAGCTGCTCGAAGTCGTACGGCGAGCGCACGTCGCCCCGACGCATCCGGAGTCCGGCGACCGGCCACTCGGTCAGTGCGTTCGCGAGGGCCTGCTCGTCGGTCGGCGCCCACGAGAGCCGCAGCTGGAGCACCCTCGGGAGGGCCTCGGGATCGTGACCGGCCTCCCGTGCCCCCTCGGCGAATCGGGCGAGCAGCGGCGCGAGGCGCTCGACTTCGGCCGAGGTCGTGATCAGGCCGTCGGCGTTCCGGCCGGCGCGGCGAGCGGTGGCCGGGCCCGCCGTGGCCACGTAGACCGGTGGCGCAGTGGGCGGCATCGTCCAGAGCCGGGTCGATTCCATGCGGAAGTGCTCGCCACGGTGGCGGGTGTCGCGACCGGCGATCGAGGCGGTGAAGAGCTTGCGGATCAGGTCGACCGCCTCGAACATGCGGTCGATGCGCTCGGCGGGTTCGGGCCAGTATTCGCCGACGATGTGCTCGTTCAGCGCCTCCCCCGATCCGACGCCGAGCCAGGCCCGGTCGGGGTAGAGGGTCGCCAGCGTCGCTGCGGCCTGCGCGACCACGGCGGGATGCGTGCGGAAGCCGGGGGTCGTGACGCCGGGGCCGAGGTCGCCGGTGGTGTGCGCGCCGATCGCGCCGAGCATGGTCCACACATGAGCGGCGTTGCGGTGGCGGGGAAGCCAGGGCTGGAAGTGATCGGTGGCCATGATCCCGCGGAACCCGTGCGCCTCGGCGAGGACGCAGTTCTCGATCACGGCGGTGGGCTCGATCTGCTCGAGCATCGCGGCGTACCCGATGTGCATGCGGCCTCCTCACCCTTTCTTCTCCTGCTGTTCCTATTGAATGGATACTGGATCCAAAAGTCAAGGGAGAGGTTCGGAGCGGTGTCGAATGCACGGGATCTCGCCGAGCGCACGGCGTGTTCACGCCAAGAAGCCGTGCACTCGACAGGAAGCCGTGCACTCGGCGGGAGCGAGAGGGTGGGAGCGAGAGAGCGGGGCGGGGCTATCCCTTGTGCGGCCGCTCGACGCGGGCGAGGCGGGTCGCGGAGAGCGCATATGCCCCGGCCACCGCAAGCGTCAGCAGCGCGCCCAGAACGACAGCGGCCGGGAACGGGGCGGTCCCCGCTCGGAAGAGACCGACAACGGCCTGAACCGCGAAGAGCACGGAGAGGACCGCGCTGGAGAGAGCCGTCGTCGTCATCCGCCACCACGGCCGCGGCGCCATGCTCTCTCCGGGACCACGGAACACCCGCGCGGTGAACACCACCAGCGCGATGACCGCCAGCAGCGACCAGACATATCCGGCGAACAGATCCATCACGGCGAGGACGACCCCGAGCATCGGGAGGATGAGCAGGGCTCCGACGACGATCCCGGCCTTGGCCGATGGCGCACGTACACGCATCGCTCCCTCTCCTCTCCCCCACACGACAAAGAGCACGTTACCCGTCGAACGCACGTTATCCGTCGAGAGCACGGGATCTCGTCGAGCGCACGGCTTCTTCACGCCAGGAAGCCGTGCACTCGACAGGAAGCCATGCACTCGGCGGACGGGGTCAGCGCTTGTGACGCTGCACGGCCAGGGTCACCGTCGCGGAATCGGCGGGAGCGGGAACAGGAGAGGCGGCGGCGAGGTCGGGGAGACCCGCGGAGACCGCCTTGCGTGTGCGACCGATCGCTCGGCGAGAGAGCGCCCACTGCAGGCCGTAGCCGATCGCGAACACCATCAGCGTGAAGATCAGCGCCATCGCGGCCCCCTGGTCCGGCGCATACAGCTGTGCGGACCGCGGGTTGATCATCGCGTAGATGTACATCGACAGCGGCCGCGACGACGGGGTCGCCAGGAACGCCGGGAGCGTGAACTCATTGGTGCCGAGGATGAACATCTGGATCCACACGGCCATCACGGTCGGCATCAGCAGCGGCGCGATGATGCGGCGGAATCCCTCGAACCGACTCGCTCCGCTGGTGAGCGCCGCCTCCTCCAGCTCGGGTCGGATCTGCAGCGTCGCGCTGTACGACGAGCGGTAGGCGATCGACACCCGGTAGGAGTACGCGATCACGAGCGCGAGCAGCGTGCCCGCGATCGGGATGTACGGGTTGATCACCATGAAGGTGAGGAACATCGCGAAGCCGGCGATGGTCGCGGGGATCGCGACCGATGAGGAGGCGAACAGGTCCATGGCCTTCACCCACCCGGTCTTCTTGCTGCGGGCGATGCCGTAGGCGAGCACCGTTGCGAAGACCACCGCGATCGTGGCGCTGCCGCCCGCGATGATGACCGTGCGTCCGAGCGACACCCAGAACTCGGGGTCGGCGAGCACCGTGCCGAAGGCGCCGAAGTCGGTGCTGCCGAGCATCGCGTCGATCGAGAACGCCACCGGATAGGGCGTGATCGCCGCCCACAGCAGAGCGAGCAGAGGGAGGATGCCGGTGAGCAGGATGAACACGGCGACCAGCAGCATGACCGGGATCTTCCACGGCCCCATCCGCATGGTCGACGGCCGGAAGCCCTTGCCCGACACCGAGGCTCTGCGCTCGGCGTTGCGTGTCGCCCGCAGGTAGATCGCGAACGCGACGGTCGTGATCACGAGGAACACCAGCCCCCATGCGGCGGCCAGGCCGTACTGCGGCAGTTCGCCCGCGTTGGAGCTGATGAGCGTCCAGAGCTTGAGGGCGAAGATGTCGCGTCCCGACTCCTGGCCGAACAGCAGCGGCACCTCGAGACTGCCGAGGCCGAGGATGAAGGTCAGCACCGTCACCCCGAGGAGCCCCGGCCACAGCATCGGCAGCGTCACTCGACGAAGCGTCTGCGGCCAGGAGGCCCCCGAGACCCGCGCCGACTCCTCCAGCGAGCCGTCCATGTTCGTCAGGATCGGCACGATCATCAGGTACGGGAACGTGACGTTCGTGAGCGCCTGGATGAAGATCATCGTCGGGAACGCATAGGGATCGATCGGCACGTCGCTCGCGAACGGCAGCAGCCGCAGCAGCTGGTTGAGCACCCCCGACTCGGGCGACAGCATCAGCAGGTAGGCCTGGGCCTTCACGATCGGCGGGATGATGTACGGCACGATCACCAGCACCGAGATCAGACGGCGCCACGGGGCATCCGTGCGCACCGTGACCCAGGCGAGGCCGAAAGCCATCAGGAGCGTGAGCAGCGTGGAGCCGCCGACGAAGGCGCCGGTCGCGCCGAGCACGCCCCAGAAGTCTTCGCGCAGCTGCCACAGGGTGACGAAGTTCTCGACACCCCACTGGGCCGACGAGACGCCGAAGGGCAGGAACGGACCACGGAATGCGGTGATCACCTGGACGATCAGCGGTACCGCGAGAAGGATGAAGATGACCGCGCCCGAGACGATCATCGCGATCGTCATCGTGGTGGGACGCTTTCGCCCCGTGGTCCGTCCTGCCTTGAACATCGTTATCCGTTCAGCGCCTTGTCGGCGGCGTTGATCATGGCCTGCCAGTCGTCACGAGTGGCCTGCGTCTCGGTCTCGGCGCCGTTCTCGAGGCCGAGCAGCAGCGCGTCGGAGTTCGTCTTCATGAGTCCGGTGGCCTCGGCGAAGGTCGCGGCGGGCAGACCGGCGAACGGCACCTGTGTGCTGGCGAAGCGCTCGTCCGTCATGCGGAGGCTGATCCAGTCGGGGTCGAATGCGTTCCACAGGGTCCACAGCGCGGCCCCCGGCTTGTTCTTGGCGTCGGAGTTGACGCCGGAGAACTGCGCCCAGACTCCCGCGTGCTCGAACGGTGAGACCTGCAGCGCCGGGTTCGGGTTGAACAGCGTCTGGTTGAGCGCGATCGGCACGTCACCACTCGACAGCGGAGCACCCTGGTCTTCCAGCAGCTTCAGGTTGCCCGATGACAGGAGCTCGTCGATCAGCGAGACCATCTTGTCCTCGCCCTCGGCCATGCCGTATCCGGCGAAGACCACCGCGTTGTAGCCGGCGACCGACACCTTGTCCTTGTATTCAGGGGCGAGCAGCCCGTCGAGCGTCTCGGGCACCGCGGTCACCTTGTCGGTGTTGTACTGGATGAGCGTGCCGTTGATGCTGTCGGGCATGAGCTCGGGGGCGCCGATGGTCAGGAACTCCTTCGGAACGCCGAAGCTCTCCCAGTCGACCTTCTCCCAGAAGCCCTCGTCGTACATCGCGGCCATCGAGGTGATCGAGCCGGACACCACATCGGTGTTGCGCGAACCGGTCGCCTTCGCCGAGATGATCGCCGACGACAGGTTGTACGTCAGCCCCCTGGTCTCGACCTTGATGTCGGGGAAACGCTTGTTGAACTGCTCGATCACGTCAGGCGACAGCTCGTACCAGTCCCAGATGACCAGAGTGCCGCCGTCAGCCTTCTTCGCCTCTTCGTAGAGGGCGTCGAGCTGCTTGTCGATCTCGGGCCAGTACTCGTCGTAGAAGTTCTCGCAGCGGGTGATCGCTCCGACTTCCACGGCGTCGCAGGTGGCCGACGCGGCGTCGCCCTCGAGCGCGCTGTCACCGCCGCCGGCATCGGTCGACGTGTTGCATCCGGTCAAGGCGAGCGCGAAGACCGCCGTGATGGCGACAGCTCCCAGTGTTCTCTTCATGATCTGAATGTCCTCTCTGACATCAGGTGTGTGATTGCGGGTGTGGTGCGGGGTGGATCAGGCGCCCAGCACGCGGCAGGCGTGCGAGACCAGTTCGAGGAAGACCCTGCCGCCCTCGGGGGGTGTCGCGAGTGGCGCTCCGCGTCCGACGATCGTGGCGACGGGCTCGCCATCGGTGAGCACCTCGGCCTCGTACTCGACGATCTCGCCGAGGAACTCCACCCGCACGATGCGCACGGGAAGGACGTTCGGGCGATCGATGTCGGTCTCATGCCAGCGCACGGTCTCGGGCCGGAATGTCAGGGTGACCTCGTCGCCGATCGAGACCCCGTCGGGCACCGGCGTCTGCAGCCGGGTGCCGAGCGCCTCGACCACCGCGTCGCCGGCGCCGTCACGATCGATCACCACGGCGGGGATCATGTTCGCGCGACCGACGAAGTTCGCCACGAATCGGTCGGCCGGCTGGTCGTAGAGCTCGCGGGGTGACGCCTCCTGCACGATGCGTCCGCCGTTCATCACGGCCACCCGATCCGACATCGACAGCGCCTCGGATTGATCGTGCGTGACGTAGAGGGCGCTGATGCCGAGGGTGCGCTGCAGGCTCCGCAGCTCGTTGCGCATGGTGTCGCGCAGCTTGGCGTCGAGGTTCGACAGCGGCTCGTCGAGCAGCAGCAGACGCGGTCGGTGGGCCAACGCACGAGCGAGGGCCAGGCGCTGCTGCTGACCGCCTGAGAGCGCGGTGGCCGGGCGCTGCGCGAGATGATCGAGCTGCACGAGCTCCAGCGCCTCCATCGCCCGCTTGCGCGCCTCCTGCTTCGGAAGCTTCGAACCCGCGACCTGCAGCGGGAAGATCGCGTTGGCGAACACCGTCATGTGCGGCCAGATCGCGTAGTTCTGGAACACCATGCCGATGTCGCGCTTGTCGGGCGACACGTGCGCGGTGCCGGTCGACAGCACGTTGCCGTCGAGCGAGATGACGCCGCCGTTGCTCCGCTCGAGGCCGGCGACACAGCGCAGGGTGGTGGTCTTGCCGCATCCCGACGGGCCGAGGAGCGAGTAGAACGTCCCGGGCTCGATCGTGAACGTGACGTCCTTGACCACGGGGACGGCGGCGCCGTCGAGCTCATAGTCCTTCTTCAGGGCGTCGACGACCAGTCGACCGCCTCCGGCGCTGACCGTCATCGGAGTCCTCTCGTCCTTCGTGCTCGTGGTCGGATTCGTTCTGGATGTTGGATCCACTGCGATCGCCGCCATCATCGTCCCTCTCTCACGACAGAACCCGCCGTCTGCGGGGTGGCCGGGGCTCCCCAGGCTCGCGGCTTCTCGAAGAACACCACGACGACCGCGCACACCGCGAAGGCGATGGCCGAGAGCAGCAGCGACTGCGACATGGCCGCGGCCAGTCCGCTCCCGTCCTTCGCCGACAGCTCGCTCCCCGGGTGGATCGCCCCTGGCACGAAACCGGTGATGTGCGCGGCGAGCGTCACGTTCATCAGCACCGCCAGCAGCGCCGATCCGATCACGGACCCCATCTGCCTGGTGGTGGAGTAGACGCCGGATCCCGCTCCTGCTTGCGTGTGCGGGAGATTGCGGGTGGCCGTCGACGCGAGCGGACCGAACATCCCCGATACGCCGACACCCAGCAGCGCCGAGGGCAGAAGCAGGAGCCAGAACGGGGCGTCGATCGTCATCGTCGCCGCATACCAGGCCATGGCCACCGCCGAGATGACGAAGGCGGCGAAGGTGACCCACCGCGGACCGATCCGGTCGCTCAGCTTTCCGACGAACGGCCCGAGCACACCCGAGACGACCGCCATCGGTGCGAGCATGAGCGCTGCGAGCGTCGGGTCGAGCCCGCGGGCGACCTGGAAGTAGAAGGCGAGGGGGACGGGCATGGCCGTGATGCCGACACCGACGAGGAAGATCGTGGCGTTCGCGACCGAGAAGTTGCGGTCACGGAAGAGGCTGAGGGGCATCAGGGGCTCTGCGCGATTGACGCGCTGCCACACGACGAAGAGCACCAGGAGCACGACGCCTGTGACGATGACGCCCCACACGGTGACCGGACCGAACATCACTCCCCAGTCGTAGACCTCGCCCTCCTGGATGCCGAACACCAGCAGGAACAGACCGAGCCCGGACAGCACGACGCCGACCACATCGAAGCGGTGCGGGTGTCCTTCGAGATCGGGCACCAGGCGCCAGGCGACGACGAAGGCGACGATCCCGACAGGCACGTTGACGAAGAAGATCCACTCCCAGCCGACGGTGTCGGTGAGCACGCCGCCGAGGATCGGGCCGACGAGCGTCGCGAGCCCTCCGACAGCGCCCCACGCCCCCATCGCCTGACCCCGACCGCGCGGCGGGAACACCCGCGCGATGATCGCCATGGTCTGCGGCGTCATCAGCGCGGCACCGAAGCCCTGCACGGCGCGAGCCGCGATGAGCATCTCGATGCTGCCCGCCAGACCGCACGCGAGCGAGGCGAGGGTGAACAGCACGAGCCCCACGAGATAGACCCGTTTGGGACCGAAGCGATCCCCCAGGCGACCGGTCACCAGCAGGGGGACGGCGTAGGCGAGCAGGTAGGCGCTGGTGACCCAGATGACCGTGGTCAGGTCGGCGTCGAACGCCGCGAGGATGACCGGGTTGGCGATCGCCACGATCGTCGTGTCGACGAGGATCATGAAGAAGCCGATGCACAGCGCCCACAGGGCCGGCCACGGCCTAACTGTCTGAGTCATGGATCACTTTCGGGAGGGATCGTCAGGGGTCGGGAGCCGGTGTCCGTCCACTCAGCCCCTTATGTGGAGGACGGACACCGGAGTTTCCGGGAAGTGTTCAGCCTTCGGTGGCGGGGAGACCGACCACGGGTTCACCCAGCAGCGGGGTCGACACCGCGTAGATGCCGTGGTTGGCGAAGAGCCAGATCACGTTGCGATCCCACTCCACGAAGATGCCGTGCACGGGTGCGGCGAGGTCATCGTCGTCCTTGAGTCCGATCGGGGGGACGAAGTACGCGCCGACCTCGGGGTTCTCCGGGTCGCGCACGTCGAAGATCTGCAGACCCGCGGCGTAGAACGCGTAGGGGATGACGCCGCCGTGCGGCGTGCCCGTGTTGGTGAAGTAGCCCGAGCGCTTGGGTCCGAACGACCCGCGGCGCTGCGCCCAGTCGGTGAACGCGGCGTCTGCCGGCGGCGTCGGGCGGGGCAGCGTGCGCACGACCCGCGGGTTCGTCGGGTCGCTCACGTCGATCTGATAGATCTCCTTGGCCGGCTCGTAGCAGTCGGTGTTCATCGGGTAGCCCGAGACGTAGACGTAGCCCGTCTCCTCCACCTGGGTGGTGTCGACGTTGTCGCCCTCGGTGCCGGCGACGCTGACCGGCAGGTGGCACCAGCCGACGTGGTGGATGTTCGCGGGATCGGACACGTCGAGCACGAAGAAGCCCTGACCACCCTGGGCGGCGTAGCCGTACTTCCATCCGGACTCGACCGAGCGCGGCAGGAAGATGCCCATGCGCGAGCCGAACCACGAGGTCTTGTTGTTCCAGCGCTCGTTGTCCGCGAGGTACTCGGAATCCGCCTCCTCCCCGGCACGGGAGCCGGGCACCCACCAGTTCGAGAGCAGTTCGGGCTTCGCCGGGTCCGACACGTCGTAGGCCGCGTGTCCGGCGGTCCACAGCGTGGTCTTGTACGGCTGGTTGGTGAAGGTGTTGTCGGGCGCGGTCGCCACGAACAGGTACTTGTCGCCGTAGTAGACCGGAAGGTCGAGCACGCCGTTGCCCTCCTGTATCTCGTCCGGCCCGTGGTTCGGATCGGTCGAGACCTCGGTGAGGAGGGTCCAGTCGCGGGGGCTCGGGCCGTTCATCTCCCACGTGCGGAAGCCGCGCAGGCCCTCCCACTCCTTCAGCTGGCCCTCGACGGTGTCGTCGATCCACTTGTTGGCGACGCGCCCCTTGAGGAAGTACCGCGGAGTCTCGCTCGCCTGGATCGCGATGTGCTTTCCGAGCTTCTGGTTCCACTGCACCGTGGTGGCGCCGAACTGCGGGCGGGGGTCGTCCCAGCCCCACTGCTCCTCGTCGACGATCGTCAGGTCGCGAGGGTCGGTGATGTCGTAGAGCTTCCAGTGGTTGCCGCCGCCGTAGTGGAGCATGAGGCGACGGCCGTCCCAGTCGTAGATGCACTGCCACGAGTGACTGGTGTTCACCACGATCGGGTAGAACGCCTCGGCCTTGGCGTTGAGCGCATACGTCTCGGGGTCGCGGTAGTCGAGCTGGCCCGGCCAGTCGATGAAGACGTCGCGCGGGACGGACGGCGTGTGCGCCGGCGGCAGGAAGGTACCGTCGGGCTGCATGCCCCAGCTGGAGGGATCGGGATCGGCCGGTTCACCCTCGACGCGCTGGAAATCCTCCGGGCGGTACTTCTTCGCATCGGGCACGTAGGGAGAGCCGGCCATGTCGCCTCCATTGGCTGAATCGGGTGAGATCGTCACGACGTGGTGTCGTTCTCATCAGGTTCGTCCTGGTGAAGCGATGCTGTCCAATATCCATACGGGTCAGAGCTATGACCGTTCGGGCATATCAGCCGGCGAAGCGCGGCTCCGTCTCCGCGTAGTCCCGCTCGAGCTCCGCCAAGCGGGCGCCCTCTTCGCGCAGATGGGCCAGCAGCGCGGATGCCGCCGGCGACGGCGCCCGATCCTTCGGCACCGTCACGCCGACCGAGCGGCGGATGGAGCTCAAAGGCGTGGGCAGGATCCGCAGCTCACGGTCGTCGACGGCGATGAACATCGGCAGCGCCGCGATCACGTCGGTCGAGATCAGCAGGGTGCGCAGTGTCAGCATGGAGGTGCACTCGACGCGGTCGGGCGGCAACGGCAGCCCCTCGTGGAAGAAGACCGCTTCGAGCTCGGCCCGGAGCGCCGTCTGGGCCACGGGGAAGATCCAGGGATACGCGATCAGCTCGGCGAGGGAGTTCGCCTTGACACCGCCGAGCACCGGATGCCCGGCCCGCGCGACCAGACGGATCGGCTCCAGGTGCAGTCGCTCCTGCTCGAGCCGCACCGGCACCGTCGGCGAGAGCCGCCCGACGGTCAGGTCGAGGTCGCCCGCGAGCAGCAGCTGCTGCAGGGTGTCGGGGGTGCCCTCGCGCACCACCACGGTCAGCCGTGGATGCTCGGCCTTCAGCGCCGCGATGGCCCGCGGCAGCAGCAGGTTGGAACCTGCGAGGTGCGTGCCGACGGTCACCGTGCCGAGCTGCCCCGACTGCAGCAGCCGCACCTCCTCCCCCGCGGCGCGCAGCTCGGCGAGCACCGAGCGGGCGCGCTCGATGAACGAGTGCCCGTATTGCGTCGGGCGCACGCCGCGCGGCAGCCGTTCGAACAGCGGCACACCCAGCACCTCTTCGACCTCGCGGAGGCCGCGGGTGACGACCGGCTGGGTGATGTGCAGCGACTCGGCGGCGCGCACCAGGGTGCCTTCGTCGGCGATGGCGGTGACGAGGACGAGGTGGCGGATCTTGACCCGCCCGTCGAGCAGTCGATCGGTGACCATGATCCGGACTATAGCCGTACGGGCATGGCAGTGCATCAAGAGAGTATTTGTCGGCATCCCTCGAACGTTCCTAGCCTGAGCCCATGCCTTCCGAGACGATGACGCCTCCCCTCCGTGCCTCCGAGCAGGAGCGAGCGCCCCGCGCGATCCACAACATGATCGCCGGCGAGCGCGTGGAGGGCATCGCCACCTTCGCGAAGGTCAGCCCGGTCGACGGCTCGGTCATCGCCGAGGTGCACGAAGCCGGCACCGAGCAGGTCGACCGCGCCGTGGCCGCCGCGCGCGCCGCGTTCGACGGGCCCTGGGGACGGATGACGGTCGCGGAGCGCGCCCGTCTGCTGCGCGGTGTGGCCGACGCGATCGACCGCCGCGCCGATGAGCTCGTCGCGGCCGAGGTCGGCGACACCGGCAAGCCCGAGGCACTCGCCCGCGACCTCGACGTGGCCCGTGCCGCCGCGAACTTCCGCTCCTTCGCCGACACGGTCTCGACGGCAGGCCTCGACTCGTTCCTCACCGAGTTGCCCGACGGCCGGCGCGCCCTGAACTACGCCGTGCGCAAGCCGCTCGGGGTCGTCGCCGTGATCGTGCCGTGGAACCTGCCGCTGCTGCTGCTCACGTGGAAGCTCGCTCCGGCCCTCGCCACCGGCAACACCGTCGTGATCAAGCCCTCGGAGGAGACGCCGTCGTCGGCGACGCTGCTGGCCGAGATCCTCGCCGAGGCGGGGGTGCCCGCCGGGGTCGTGAACGTCGTGCACGGTTTCGGCGCCGATTCCGCGGGCGAGGCCCTCACCACGCATCCGGGCATCGACGGGGTCACGTTCACCGGCGAATCGTCCACCGGATCCGCGATCATGCGGGCGGTCGCGCCGCGGGTGCGCCCGGTCTCGTTCGAGCTCGGCGGCAAGAACGCCGCGCTCGTGTTCGCCGACGCCGACCTCGATGCCGCCGTCGCCGGGCTCGCCCGCTCCACGTACCTCAACACCGGCCAGGTGTGCCTGTGCACCGAGCGCATCTACGTGCAGCGCGCGGTCTTCGATGAGGTGGCCGCCGGCCTCGCCGAGCACGCCGCCCGTCTGCGTCTGGGCCGCCCGGAGGACCCGGCCACGACCACCGGTCCTCTCATCTCGCAGGCCCACCGTGAGAAGGTGCGCTCGTACTTCGACCTCGCCGTCGCGGAGGGGGCGACGGTGCTCGCGGGCGGTGGCATCCCCACCCTCGGCGACGGACTCGACGGCGGATCGTGGATCGAGCCCACCCTGTGGACGGGCCTCGACAACAGCCACCGCACCGTGCGCGAAGAGGTGTTCGGTCCCGTCGCCGCCCTCATCCCCTTCGACACCGAAGAGGAGGCGATCCGATTGGCGAACGACACCGACTACGGCCTCGCCGCGGTCACCTGGACCACCGACCTGACCCGCGGACACCGTGTGGCGCAGCAGATGCGCACGGGCATGTCGTGGGTGAACACCTGGTATCTGCGCGACCTGCGCAGCCCCTTCGGCGGCGTCGGACTCTCGGGCATCGGCCGCGAGGGCGGGCACCACTCGCTCGAGTTCTACACCGAGCCGACGAACGTGTGCGTGCAGCTGTGACCGGCCTCCCCGAGTCCGACGGTGTGCGTGCGGCCGACGAACGGCTGCGACGCGCGGCCGAATCGGGGCACCCGTGCGCCCCGGTGCGCGACCTGCTCGGCGAGACGGATCAGGATGCCGCGTACGCCGTGCAGTCTCTCGGCATCGCCCGCCGCCTCGACGAGGGTCGACGGGTCGTCGGCCGCAAGATCGGCCTCACCTCCCCCGCCGTGCAGACGCAGCTCGGCGTCGACAGCCCCGACTACGGCGTGCTGCTCGACGACATGATGTTCGCCGACCGTGAGCCGATCGACCTCGCCCGCTTCCTGCAGCCGCGGGCCGAAGCCGAGGTCGCCTTCGTGCTCGGCAGCGACCTCGACTCCCCCACCACCCATGTCGCCGACGTGATCCGTGCCACGGAGTTCGTGCTGCCCGCGATCGAGGTCGTCGACTCCCGCGTGGCCGGGTGGGACATCCGCATCACCGACACGATCGCCGACAACGCCTCCAGCGGGGCGGTCGTGCTCGGCACCACGCCTCGGCGCCTGGACGGGTTCGACCTGACCGCGCTCGGCATGACGCTCGACCGTGAGGGCCGTCCGGTCTCGACCGGGTCGGGTGCCGCATGCCTCGGCAGCCCCGTGATCGCGGTCGCCTGGCTGGCTCGCGAGGTCGCCCGCCGCGGGCAGCCGCTGCGCGCCGGCGAGGTGATCCTCTCCGGAGCCCTCGGCCCCATGGTCGACGCGACCGCCGGGGTGTACCGCGCCCGACTCGACGATCTCGGCGAGGTGCGTGCCGACTTCTTCGGCGCCGCATCCGGAACAGCATCGCGCACGTCATCGGAAGGGGCAGCGGCATGACCGTCGGCATCGCCATCATCGGATCGGGCAACATCGGCACCGACCTGCTCATCAAGGTGAAGCGGCTCTCGACCACGCTGCATGTGGTCGCGATGGCCGGCATCGACGAGCACTCCGACGGCCTCGCCCGTGCGCGCCGGCTCGGAGTCGCCACCACCCACGAGGGCGTGGACGGCCTGATCGCGATGCCCGAGTTCGCCGACGTCGAGCTCGTGTTCGACGCGACATCGGCCGGCGCCCACGCCCGCAACGACGCCCTCGTGCGCAACGCCGGACGGGTCATGGTCGATCTGACCCCCGCCGCGATCGGGCCGTACGTCGTGCCGGTCGTGAACCTCGACGCGCACCTCGGTGCGACCAACGTCAACATGGTCACGTGCGGCGGCCAGGCCACGGTGCCGATGGTGGCCGCCGTGTCGCGCGTCGCCCCGGTGGCCTACGCCGAGATCGTCGCCTCGATCGCCTCGAAGTCGGCCGGTCCCGGCACCAGAGCGAACATCGACGAGTTCACCGAGACCACGGCCCGTGCGCTGGAGGTGATCGGCGGCGCCGATCACGGCAAGGCCATCATCGTGCTCAACCCCGCCGACCCGCCGCTCATCATGAGGGACACGGTGTTCTGCCTGGTCGAGGGCGACCCTGAAGCCTTGGATCGGGATGCCGTCAGCGCCTCGGTCGCCGACATGGTCGCCGCGGTGCAGGCCTACGTCGGGGGCTACCGGCTCAAGCAGCAGGTGCAGTTCGACGCCGTCGACGAGGCCTACGTGCCCGCACTCGACCGACCGTTCCGGGGCACGCGCGTGACCGTGCTGCTGGAAGTCGCCGGCGCCGGCCACTATCTTCCGGAGTACGCGGGCAATCTCGACATCATGACCTCGGCCGCCCTGCGCACGGCCGAACGACTCGTCGCCGAACGGACAGGGGTTCCCGCATGACCACCACTCCCCGCGTCTACGTGCAGGACGTCACCCTCCGCGACGGCATGCACGCGATCGGCCACGGCTACACGACCGACCAGGTGCGCGATATCGCCCGTGCTCTCGAGGCGGCGGGCGTTGATGCCATCGAGGTCGCGCACGGCGACGGCCTCGGCGGTTCGAGTGTGGCCTACGGGCAGGGAGCGCACACCGACTGGCAGTGGATCGAGGCGGCGGCCGAGGTGCTCGACCGTGCGGTCCTGACCACCCTGATCCTTCCCGGCATCGGCACGATCGACGACCTCGCCCGGGCCCGGGACCTCGGCGTCGCGAGCGTGCGGGTCGCGACGCACTGCACCGAGGCCGACGTCGCCATCCAGCACATCACCTGGGCGCGCGAGCACGACATGGACGTCTCGGGCTTCCTGATGATGAGCCACCTCAACGACCCGCGCGGTCTCGCGGAGCAGGCACAGATCATGGAAGCGGCCGGCGCGCACTGCGTGTACGTCACCGACTCGGGCGGGCGCCTCACGATGCGCGACGTCGCCGACCGCGTCGACGCCTACCGCGAGGTGCTCGACCCCGGCACGCAGATCGGCATCCACGCACACGAGAACCTCTCGCTGAGCGTGGCCAACAGCGTCACGGCCGTCGAACACGGTGTGTACCGGGTCGACGCCTCGCTCGCAGGGCAGGGTGCCGGAGCGGGCAACTGTCCGATCGAGGCGTTCATCGCGGTTGCCGACCTGCTCGGCTGGGAGCACGACTGCGATCTGTTCGCACTGCAGGATGCGGCGGAGGAACTGGTGCGTCCGCTGCAGCGCCGCCCCGTCCGCGTCGACCGCGAGACCCTTACTCTCGGCTACGCGGGTGTGTACTCGAGCTTCCTGCTGCACGCCGAGCGCGCGGCCGAGAAGCATGGCCTCGACGCCCGCGACATCCTCGTGGAGCTGGGGCGCCGTCGCATGGTGGGCGGCCAGGAGGACATGATCGTCGACGTCGCGCTCGACCTGGTCGCCGACCGTTCGGGGGTGACCGCATGACCGCGGACGCGGTGTTCGCCGCCGCGCTCGACACCGCGCAGCGCACCGCGACCGCGATCAGCCAGCTCTCCGCATCCGCAGAGGTCGATCTCGACACCGCCTACGCCACGCAGCATGCGCTGATCGCCCGTCGGCTCGCCCGCGGCGAGCGCCTCACCGGCCTCAAGCTCGGGTTCACGAGCCAGGCCAAGGCGCAGCAGATGGGCGTGCATGACGTCATCATCGGCAGTCTCACCGATGCGATGCGCCTCGACGACGGCGCGCTGTTCGACCGGCGGTCCGCCATCCACCCGCGCATCGAACCCGAGGTCGCGTACCTGCTCGCCGCGGACATCGACGGCTCCGAGGTCGCCCGTCCGTTGAGCGAGGTCGTCGCGGCCGTCGCTCCCGCACTGGAGATCATCGACTCCCGGTACCGCGACTTCCGGTTCCGCCTCGCGGACGTCGTGGCCGACAACACGTCGGCCGCCGCGTACGTGATCGGCCCCTGGACCCCGTTCGTCCAGGCCGGTGCGCTCGACAACAGGGCCGTGCGGCTCGAGGTCGACGGCAGGGTCGCTGCCACAGGCTCCACCTCCGCGATCCTCGGCGACCCCGGCCATGCCATCGCCGCAGCCGCACGCCTCGCCTCCCGCCACGGCTTCACCCTCCGCGCCGGCATGGTCCTCCTCGCCGGCGCCGCGACCGCCGCCGTCCCGCTGCCCGACCAGGGCACGGTCGAGGCGACGATCACCGGCCTCGGACGCGTCTCCATCCACACCCACGACGGATCCGACAGCCTCGAGAAGGGATCACGATGACAACATCACGCGGCATCCTCGTCGAGGGCAAGGCGACGCCCCGAGGTCGCTTCCCGCATGCCAAGGTCTCCGGCGACCTGGTCTTCGTCTCGGGCACGTCCAGCCGACGCCCCGACAACTCCATCGCCGGAGCGGAGGTCGACGAGTTCGGCGCGACCCGGCTCGATGTCGCGGTGCAGACCCGCGCGGTCATCGAGAACATCCGCGAGGTGCTGGCCGCCGCCGGCTGCGCACTCGACGACCTGGTGCAGGCGACGAGCTTCCTGGTCGACATGAACGACTTCGCTCCCTACAACGCGGTCTGGGCCGAGTACTTCGACGAGCAGGGACCCGCCCGCACGACGGTCGCCGTGCACGCCCTGCCGCATCCGCATCTGCGCATCGAGATCCAGGCGGTCGCCCGCCGCCCCGACACAACGATCGAACACAACACCGCTGACCACGCCACCGCTGCCACTCTCGAGGAGGAGAAATGAGCACCACCACACCCGTCATCCCACCCGTGATCGATTTCCCCGCATGGATCAAGGAGAACGAGCATCTCCTGAAGCCGCCGGTCAACAACAAGGCCGCCTGGACCCCCATGGGCGACTTCATCGTGCAGGTCGTCGGCGGCCCGAACCAGCGCACCGACTTCCACTTCGACCCGTACGAGGAGTGGTTCTACCAGTACCGCGGCAACATGCACGTGAACATCCAGACCCCCGACGGCCTGCAGCGCATCGACATCCGCGAGGGCGAGATGTGGCTGCTCCCCGGTAACGTCTTCCACTCCCCGCAGCGCCCCGAAGAGGGCTCCATCGGCATCGTGATCGAGCGCATCCGCGAAGAGGGCACGCTCGAGAAGTTCGCCTGGTTCTGCCCGAACTGCAACGCCAAGGTGCACGAGGTCGAGCTGCAGGTGCGCGACATCGTCGAGGACCTGCCGCCGGTGTTCCGCGACTTCTACGAGAGCGAAGAGGGGCGCACCTGCCCCGAGTGCGGCGCCGTCCACCCCGGCAAGGGCTGAAGCCCCTTGGGCACGATCGACGTCCACACGCACTTCGTGCCGAGTTCCTGGCCCGACCTGTCGACACAGGTCGGGCCGGGTCTCTGGCCGACCCTGCGGGTGGACTCCGAGCGCGAGGCGATGATCATGCTCGGCGAGACCGAGTTCCGGCGCGTCGGCGACGACTGCTGGGACGCGTCCGTGCGCCTGGCCGACATGGACGCCGACGGCGTCGAGATGCAGGTCGTCTCCCCCACGCCGCTGTTCTTCTCCTACGACAAGTCGGGTGACGAGGCCGTCAAGGTTGCGCGCATCTTCAACGACCTCGCTCTGGAGATCTGCGCCCCGGCCCCCGGCCGGCTGATCCCGTTCGCACAGGTCCCCCTGCAGGATCCGGATGCCGCGTGCGCGGAGGCCGACCGCGCGATCGCCTCGGGCCACGCCGGTGTCGAGATCGGCAACCACGTGGGCGACCGCGACCTCGACGACGAGGGCACGGTGACCTTCCTGCAGCACTGCGCCGACAGCGGCATCCCGGTCTTCGTGCATCCGTGGGACATGCCGGGCTCCCCTCGTCTCGACCGCTGGATGGCCCGGTGGCTCACCGGCATGCCCGCAGAGACGCACCTGTCGATCATCGCGATGATCCTGGGCGGGGTCTTCGATCGCGTCCCGCCCACCCTCCGCCTGGCGTTCGCGCACGGCGGTGGTTCGTTCGCGTTCTGGCTGGGCCGGTTCGAGAACGCCTGGCGGCAACGCCCCGACCTCATCGGCGTCAGCGAGCGGCCGCCCTCGGCCTACCTCGACCGTTTCAGCGTCGACAGCGTCGTGTTCGACCCCGTGGCCCTGCGCGTGCTGGTCGAGACCCTCGGCGCCTCCCAGGTGATGGTGGGCAGCGACTACCCCTACCCCCTGGGCGAGCGACCCGTCGGCGGCGTCATCGACCGCGCCGACTTCCTCGACGAGGCGCAGAAGAGCGCCATCCGCCGCGGCAACGCCCTGCGATTCCTCGGGCGCTGACCCGCATGACCTCGAACGGACCCGCCGCATGAGCACCACCTCCACCCGCCCCGCCATCGACCGCGCGACCTGCACGGCCCTCGACGATGCCGATCCGCTCGCCTCGATGCGCGAGCGCTTCGTGCTGCCCGACGGCGTGATCTACCTCGACGGCAACTCGCTCGGAGCGCTGCCCCGCCACACCGCGGCGCACCTGCAGCGCGTGATCACCGAGGAGTGGGGCACCGGCCTCATCCGCAGCTGGAACGACGCCGGGTGGTTCGCCAAGCCGCGCACGATCGGCGACCGCATCGCGCCGCTCGTCGGAGCGGATGCCGGAGAGGTCGTGCTCGGCGACTCCACCTCGACAAGCCTGTTCCAAGCCGTGGTCGCTGCGGTCAGACTCCGACCGGGACGACGCGTGATCGTCGCAGAGCGGGGCAACTTCCCCACCGACCTCTACATGCTCGAAGCGGTGCAGGAGCTGCTCGGCAGCGGAACACCCCTGGAGCGCCGACTGATCTCCGACGACGGCCCCACGCTCGACGACGTGCTCGACGATCACGTCGCCGTCGTCGCACTCACCCAGGTCGACTACCGCACGGGACGCATGCACGACATCGCCGAGGTCACGCGCAAGGTCCACGCCGCCGGCGCCCTCGTGGTCTGGGATCTGTGCCACAGCGTCGGTGCCGTGCCGATCGACCTGAACGCCGCCGACGCCGACTTCGCGGTCGGCTGCACCTACAAGTACCTCAACGGCGGCCCCGGTTCGCCCTCGTTCATCTGGGCGGCCGCTCGGCATCACGATGCTGCCCACCCCGCCCTCACCGGCTGGCACGGCCACGCGCGGCCGTTCGACTTCACCGTGGACTACACCCCGGCCCCGGGCATCGAGCGGTTCCGCGTCGGCACCCCGCAGCTGCTCTCGGTGGCCGGACTCGAGGCGAGCCTCGACATCTGGGACGACGTCGACCTGGAGCTCCTCCGCGAGAAGAGTCTGCGGCTGACCGAGCTCTTCATGTCACTCGTCGACACCCGCCTCACACCGCGCTGGGGCATCGAGCCGGTCACGCCTCGCGAGTCCGCCCGCCGTGGCAGCCAGGTCTCCCTCCGACACGAAGACGGCTATGCGGTGATGCAGGCGCTGATCGAGCGCGGAGTGATCGGCGACTTCCGCGCCCCCGACCTCATCCGCTTCGGGTTCACACCGCTCTACACCTCCTACACCGACGTGTGGGATGCGATCGACGCGCTGGAAGACGTGCTGCACAGCGAGATCTGGCGTGAACCTCGCTTCGCACGTCGCGGCACCGTCACCTGAGACACCGTCACCTGAGAGCACGGTCACCTGAGAGCACGGTCACCCAGTCGCACACCTGCATGACTCCTGCCCGGATGGATGAACGGACTGATGTGCCGCGTCATGCATCCGTGTAGGAGTCATGCATTCGCCCCAGGCGTCAGGCTCCGTCGCCGGCAGCCTCGGTCGCCGCCGCGTCGAGCAGTGCGATGACCCCGTCGCGCACGTGGTTCAGGTGCGACTCGAGCACGCGCAGAGCCTCGTCCACATCTCCGGCTGCCACGACGTCGATCAGCTCACCGTGGGAGTGGTCATGTGCGCCGGGAGAGACCAGACGCCAGCCGAGCACGTAGCGTCCGAGCTTGAGCCGCAGCTGCTCGATCATCTCCCACATCACCGGCCGGGCCTCGGCGTCGTAGAGCGTCGCGTAGAACTCGGTGCGGGCCTCGACGAACTCGCCGCCCTCCGAGATGTCGTCCGCCGTCTTCGCGAGCTCCCGCAGCCGGCTGACCCGCTCCGAGGTGATCTCCTCCATCGCCAGGCGCAGTGCGTCCTTCTCGAGCAGCGTGCGCAGGTGGTAGACCTCGGTCGCCTCCTGCACCGAGAGTGCCCGCACCATCGCGCCGCGGCGGGCATGGAAGACCACGAGGCCGTCGGCCTCCAACTGGATCAGGGCAGAGCGGATCGGCAGTCGCGAGATGCCGATGGACTCGGCCAGGGTCTCCTGCCGCAGCTTCATCCCCGGAGGCAGGGTGCCGTCGAGGATCGCATCGCGGATGATGTCGTAGGCCATCGCTCCGACGGACCGGTATCCGGCTCCATGTCGCTGCGCGAGCTTCTGCAGAGCCTCGGCCCGTTCCTTGGGCGACGCGGCGTTCCCTGATTGCACCATGGGAGCGAGAGTATCGGATCATCCCGGCCAACTCTGCATTCTGGATCCAAAATCACCTCGCGTCGCGGGACCACTGCCGCGCCTCGGCGTGCGCACGCCGGGGCGCCCGGGACGCATGTCGGGCCGGGCACGCCGAGTCCACCCGCGGGGGGACGAGGATCACCCCGCGGGAGGATGCCCCGGCACCCTCGACCCGGCAGGCTCGAACTGTCGATCGTGTCGCCGAAGCTCAGTCGCCTCTCGTCGCGCTGAGCCGGAGCCACAGGATCCGGCTCAAGTGACGAGGGTCGGGTGACCACAGGCGGCTTCCGCGTCGCGCGCGTGCTTCTCGGCCTGCCGCAGCGACCCAGCCGAAAGCACCTCATCGCTCCATGTCGTTCCTCACACGCAGCAGTCTCAAGAACCGCCTGATCCTCTCTCTCGCGACGCTCGCCGTCGTCGTCCTCGGCCTGATATCGATGGGTTCCCTCAAGCAGGAGCTGATGCCCTCGCTGCAGGCTCCGATGGCGTTCATCTCCGCACAGTCGCAGGGCCTGGCACCCGAGGAGATGGCGAGCAGCGTGACCGAGCCGCTCGAACAGGCGGTGCGAGCGGTTCCCGGTGTGACGAGCGTGACCTCGACGACATCGAGCGGCAACGCGCAGGTGCTGGTCGAGTGGACCTTCGGCGAAGACGACGAGGAGACGCTGCGCACCATCCGCAGCGCGGCCGAGTCGCTGAAGCCGAGCTTCCCCTCGGACACGGAGGTCAGCGTCGCGTCCGGCGGTGCGGGCGACCTGCCGGCCATGGCACTGAGCGCCGGCACCAGCGGCGACCAGGAGGCGTTCGGCGATGCGCTCCAGCAGACCGTCGTCCCGGCGCTGAAGGGCGTGCCGGGTGTGCGCGACGTCACACTCGCCGGCCAGGAGACGCAGCGCATCACGATCGACCTCCGCCCTGCCGACGTCACCCGCCTGAAGGTCGAGCCCTCGACGCTCGGACCGATCCTCGAAGCGCATGGCGCCGCCCTCCCGGCTGGACAGGCGGATTCCGCCGAAGGCCCCCTCTCGATCACGGTGGGGTCGCGTCTCGCGACGCCGGAAGACATCCAGGCGCTCCCGGTGCCCACGAGCGAGGGGGCCGTCACGGTCGCGGAGTTCGCCGACGTCACGGTCGAGACCGTGCCGGCGGAGACCATCTCGCGCGTCAACGGCAAGCCGTCGCTCACGCTGCAGGTGATGCCGGCACAGGGTGCCAACGTCGTCGACATCTCCCACGGCGTGAACGCCGAGCTCGACCGGCTCGCGCCGATCCTCGACGCCGAGTTCGTCACGATCTTCGACCAGGCCCCCTACATCGAGCAGTCGATCCACGACCTCTCCGTCGAGGGCGGGCTCGGTCTGCTCTTCGCGGTGCTCGTGATCCTCGCGTTCCTGCGCTCGTGGCGCTCGACGGTCATCGCGGCCGTGTCGATCCCGCTGTCGCTGCTGATCACCCTGGTGGGCCTGTGGTGGAGCGGCAACACCCTCAACATCCTCACCCTCGGCGCCCTCACCATCGCCATCGGACGTGTCGTCGACGACTCCATCGTGGTGATCGAGAACATCTCCAGACGCCGTGGTGACGGCCCGCTCACGATCGACGGCATCGTCGCCTCTGTGCGTCAGGTCGCCGGGGCCATCACCGCCTCGACACTCACCACGGTGGCGGTCTTCCTGCCGATCGCATTCGTCTCGGGCATCGCCGGCCAGCTGTTCCGACCGTTCGCGGTGACCGTCTCGATCGCGCTTCTCGCCTCGCTCGTCGTCTCGCTCACGATCGTGCCGGTGCTCGCATCCTGGTTCCTCAACAAGGCTCCGAAGCAGCGCGCCGCCGACGCAGACACGGCTCAGCCCGCGGCCGAGGGCATGACGACCGACGCAGCTCCTGCCGCCGCAGCCACCGCGGTGGCGGCAGAGGTCGCGGCTCCTGCCGCGGCGACCGTCTCGCCGTCGCCGTCTGCGGAGAGCGACGTCCCGTCCGAGCTCGACGAGATCCACACCGCCCCCGACCGGCTGCAGCGCACGTTCATGCCGGCGTTGAACGCGACCCGTCGTCACCCCGTGATCACCCTCGTCGCCTCCGCGCTGCTGCTCGTCGCCACGCTGGGGATGACACCGTTCATCCAGACCGACTTCCTCGGTTCCTCCGGCCAGGCCACCCTGCAGGTCGTCCAGACGCCCCCGAAGGAAGCCACCGCCGACCTGGTCGCCGCGGCCGAGCCGGTGGAGAAGACTCTCGGGAAGGTTCCGGGCATCGCCGACATCACCACCTCGATCCCGGTCCCCACTCCCGGCACCCCGGCCTCGATCACGTACGACCTCCGTCTGAAGGACGGCTCCGACGTCGCCGAGGTCGAATCGGAGGTGCAGAAGGCGCTCGACGGGCTTCCCGACAGCGGTGAGATCGACCTCGCGTCGCAGGACGCCTCGCTGGCAGGTGCCGGTGACGGCATCGACCTGCAGATCCAGGGCAACGATCCGGCAGCATTGCGCACGGCGAGTGACCTGCTCGAGAAGCAGCTCGCCGACGCCGACGGCGTGCGCTCCGTGAAGAGCGAGCTCGCGGGCGAGCAGCCGGTGCTGCGGGTGAAGGTCGACGAACCGTTGGCCGCGCGCCTCGGCTTCGACCGCGCCACGATCGCGAAGGCCGTGCAGGAGGCACTCTCCGGCACCACGGTCGGCACGCTCATGTACGAGGGCCGGGAGCGCGACATCGTCGTGCGCACCCCGGGTGCGGCGCGCACCGCCGACAAGATCGGTGAGATCATGCTCCCGGTCACCCCGCAGCAGACCGCCGAGGCGCAGAAGGCGGCAGCGGATGCGCTCCAGGCCAAGGCGGAGGCGAAGGCCGCAGAGGCGAAGACCAAGGCCGAGAACGAACTGAACTCGCAGATCAACACCGCCACGAAGCAGCGCGCCGAACTCGCCGGCCAGATCGGGGCCCTGAACAGGCAGCTCGCCGAGCTTTCGGCGGCACCGATCGTCCCCGAAGACCCGCTGAGCCCGGATGAGGAGGCCGTGCTCAAAGCGCAGACCGAACGCGCCGAGCAGCTCGCGGCGCTGCAGGGTGCGATCGAGGGGGCCCAGTCCGGCGTCGCGGCGGCGGACGAGCAGATCAAGGCCCTGCGCCAGAGCCGCAGCGACGCCGCGGCCCAGCAGGCCGAGGCCGATGCCGCCGAGGCCGAGCAGAAGGCGGCTGCCGAGGTCACCGGCACGGCGATCCCGCTCGCCGCGATCGCGACCGTCGAGGAGGAGCTCACGGCGCCGACCATCACGCGCGCCGAGGGCGAGCGTCAGGTCACGCTGACCGTGACCCCGGAGAAGGGCGGCCTCGCGGCTGCCGGTCGGGCGATCGACAAGGCGATCGCCGACACCGATCTGCCGGCGGGAGTCACCTTCCAGCAGGGCGGCGCGTCCGCACAACAGGATGAGGCCTTCAGCCAGCTCGGACTGGCGATGCTGGCCGCCATCGTTCTCGTGCTGCTGGTGATGGTGGCCACCTTCCGCAACTTCCGCGGACCCCTCGTGCTGCTCATCTCGATCCCGTTCGCAGCGACCGGCGCGATCCTCGGCCTGCTCCTCACCGGAACCCCGATGGGTCTTCCCGCCCTGATCGGACTCCTGATGCTCATCGGCATCGTCGTGACGAACGCCATCGTGCTCATGGATCTCGTGAACCGCCTTCGTGGTGCGGGAGCGAGTCTCGACGAGGCGGTGGAGCATGGAACCCGCCTGCGCCTGCGACCGATCCTGATGACGGCGGCCGCGACCGTGTTCGCGCTCGTCCCGATGTCTCTCGGGCTGACCGGCGGCGGAGTGTTCATCTCGAAGCCGCTGGCGATCGTCGTGATCGGCGGCCTGGTGTCGTCGACGCTGCTGACTCTGGTTCTGGTCCCGGTTCTCTACACGCTCGTGGAGCGCAGTCGAGAACGCCGGATCGCCAAGCGCGCCGCGCGACGAGCCCGGCGCGAGGAGCGTCGTGCCGCTTCGGCGGAGACGTCGACGGACATCTTCGAGGTCACGTCCGAGAAGCCGTAGCCCCGAGGCACGGCGACGTGCGGCACATGTCGGGAGAATCGGGCGGATCCCCTGCGGACCCACCCGATTCTCCCGACTTCCGCGCTTTCTCCAGGCATCCGTCCCGGGGTACGGGATCGGGGCGCTGGCTCAGGGGTGGGTTCAGCGGCCGCGCGACGCGGCCGCCTGGATCAGCTCGGCGAGGTCACCGGGACGGCTCCACATCGGCCAGTGCCCCGTGGGCAGGTCGACGACGTCGAGGTGGTCGAGCATCGCGACCTCGGCGAACATGGGATGACCGGCGCGCGCGAGTTCGAGCAGCTGTGCACTCGGAATCGAGCAGCAGATGAGGGTGGTCGAGATCGTGCGTCGCTCGTCGTTCGTGAGCTCGACGGGCTGACGCAGCACGGGCCCGGGCTCGGGAACGGCCCGCTCGCGGAAGCGCTCGAGCACCTCTGCACTCAGGCCTTCGAGGCTCGCCTGCTGTCCCAGCACCTCGAAGGGCGGAAGCGGAAGCTCCTCCACGTCGTCCGGAAGGTCGGGCGCGAACACGCTCCCGGCGGCCACCGGGCCGGAGTCGACCCACACCACGCGTGCGATCAGGGCGGGGTGTCGGTCGAGCACGAGGCTCACGGGGGCGTTCGCCCCGCTGTGCGCGACGATGATCGCGGGCTGCTGCTCCGAGACGCCGAGCCGGCCGACCTCGTCGAGAATCGCGTCGGCCTGGTCATCGAGCGTCTTCGCCGCCCGCGCGGGGTCGGTCGCGTCGAGACCCGGCAGCGTCATCGCGACGGCGCGAGACCTGTCGGCGTCGAGGCTTTCGAGGACCTCGTCCCACGCCCAGGCACCCAGCCAATGGCCCGCGATGAGAAGGATGGTCGGAGTGCTCGTCGTGTGTGTCATACCCCCATGCTGCTCCGCACTGTGGACAGGTGTGTGTCACTATTCATGTCATGAATTCCCCACGGATCGAACGATGAAGCGCGCAGAGCGTCTGCATGCCCTCTCCGAGATGCTGCGCCGCAGCGGGTCGCGGGGGACGTCGGCCGAACGCCTGGCCCGCGAGTTCGAGGTGTCCGTGCGCACGGTCAAGCGCGACCTGGCGGCCCTCGAGCGCGGTGGAGCACCGCTGTGGTCACGCCCCGGTCCGGGTGGCGGCTATGGACTGGCGGTGGGGGCATCGCTGCCGCCCGTCTCCCTCTCCCCTGCGCAGGCCGTGGCACTGCTGGCGGCCGTGGCTGCCTCACCCGATGCGCCCTATGCGGATCTGGCCGCGGCCGGCGTGCGGAAGATCCTCGACGTGCTCGATCCCCGCACCCGTGCGCGAGCCGACGAACTCGCCCACCGCGTCTGGGTCGACGCGTCACCCACCCCCTCACGTGCGATCAGATCGGCACTGGAGGAGGGCATGGCGGAGCAGCGGGTGGTACGCATCCGTTACACCGCAGGAGACGGGAGCACCACCACCCGTGATGTCGAACCCGTGCTGTTCGCCTCCACGAACGGCCAGTGGTATCTGGTCGGATGGTGCCGACTGCGCGACGCCATGCGGTGGTTCACCGTGTCGCGTGTCGAGAGGGCCAGCGTGACCGCGACGGCGTGCAGCGGCCACACCGTCGATGAGGTCGGCGAACCCCCGGCGAACGCCCGACCGGTGCACGGTCGGAACGGGTGAGGCGGCGCCGATCACCCTCGGAATGCAGAACGCCCCCTGTCCCGAAGGACAGGGGGCGTTCTCGACGTGCCTTACTTGGCGGCGACGACCTGCAGCGTGATCACTGCGGTGACGTCGTCGTGCAGACGCACGGTCGCTTCGTGCTCACCGGTCACCTTGATGGGCGACGGGATGTGCACCTTGCGCTTGTCGATCGAGCCCAGGCCGGCGGCTGCGACAGCATCCGCGACGTGGTCGGTCTTGACGGAGCCGAAGAGACGACCCTCCTTGCCGGCCTTGACCGTGAGGCGCACCTTCGTGCCCTCGAGAGCGTTCTTCAGTGCGACAGCGTCGTCACGATCGTGGATCGCGCGTGCCTGACGCGCGGCCTGGATCGATGCGACCTGCTTTTCGCCACCGCGGGTCCACGCCGTAGCGAAGCCCTGCGGGATGAGGAAGTTGCGGGCGTACCCGTTCTTGACCTCGACCACGTCACCGGCGCTACCGAGCCCGGCGACCTCGTTCGTGAGAATCAGCTTTGCCATCTCGATACCCCTTACCGGCCGGCGCCAGCGTAGGGCAGGAGCGCCATTTCGCGCGCGTTCTTGATCGCCGTGGCGATCAGACGCTGCTCCTGCACCGAGACACCGGTGATACGACGGGCACGGATCTTGCCGCGCTCCGAGACGAACTTGCGAAGGGTGGCGACATCCTTGTAATCGATGACACCGACCCGGATGGACTTCGCGGGAGCGGTGGGCTTGCCACCCTTCCGCGGCTTGCGGCGGTCGCCGCTCGACTTTCCAGCCATAGTTTTTCCTTAGTGATGAGCGGATGCCGGCCGTGCAGGCCGGATCCAGAAGTTGTTCAGAACGGGGTGTCGTCGCCGAAGCTGCCGGGAGTGCTCCAGGCATCCGCGCTGGTCGACGAACCGGGCGTGGACCACGGCTCCTCCGACACCTGCTGCTGCGCGGGACGGGACTGTCCACCGCCACCGGCACCGCCGGCACCGCCGGTCGAGGCCGCACGGGTGACCTGCGCGGTCGCGTACCGGAGCGAGGGGCCGATCTCGTCGACCTCCAGCTCGATCGCGGTGCGCTGGTTGCCCTCGCGGTCCTGGTAGGAGCGCTGGCGCAGACGGCCCTGCGCGATGACGCGCATGCCCTTCGTCAACGAACCCGCCACGTGCTCGGCGAACTCGCGCCAGACGGATGCACGGAGGAACAGCGCATCGCCGTCCTTCCACTCATTCGCGGCACGGTCGAAGTTCCGAGGCGTCGATGCGATGGTGAAGTTCGCCACCGGCAGCCCGTTCTGCGTGTAGCGCAGCTCGGGGTCGGCCGTGAGGTTTCCCACCACGGTGATGACGGTTTCGCCGGCCATGAGACTTAGGCCTTCGCAGCCTTGGCGGCCTTGCGGGCAGCCTTCTCTTCGGAGCGCTTGGCCTCGGAGGCGATCATCGCCTGAGCCTCTTCAGCGCGGAGCACCTTGGTGCGCATGATCTGCTCGTTCAGCTTCAGCTGACGGTCGAGCTCCTGCGTGGCGGCGCTGGTCGCGGTGAAGTTGACGACGGCGTAGATGCCCTCGGTCTTCTTCTGGATCTCGTATGCGAGACGGCGCTTTCCCCAGATGTCGACGTTCTCGATAGAGCCACCATCGTTGGTGATGACCTTCAGGAACTTGTCGAGCGTCGGGGCGACCTGGCGCTCGTCGATCTCGGGGGTCAGAATGACCATGAGTTCGTACTGGTGCGTCACTTACCCACCTCCTTCGGACTAGAACGGCTCTCGGGACTTTCCCGGGAGCAGGAGGGTGTGTGCACGTGCCCGCCTCTGGAATCCCGAATGGACGCCGCAAGGCAGACAACCTCGACAGTCTAGCGGAATCACGCGTCCGCCGCGAATGACGCCCGACACCACGACTGCGGCTCGCGAGAACCTCTGCGACGTTTGGCATGCTGGGACGAGTGCCCGATGACGGTCATCGGGCATCTCGACCTGAGGGGGGACGCGATGCGCGTCAACAAATGGGGGGTCGGCGTCATTCTCGCCGCCGCCGTGCTGCTCACGGGATGTGCAGGGGGCGGATCGGACACGACAGCCGAGAAGAAGCCCGACTCCGGGGCATCGCAGGAGGCGGAAGCGCCGAAGACGGACTGCCCCGAGCTGAAGGAGGGCGCGACCGTCGACGGCTCCACGCTGGCGGAGTGCGTGACGGCGGCGATGACCGACACCGCCGGATTCTCGGCGACGATGACGACTCTGGGCATGGAGTCGACCACCCGCTACAACCCGGCCGACAAGGCCGTCGAGACCAGCACCAGCTTCGGCTCGGTCATCGTGATCGGCGACGACGCCTGGGTGAAATCCACCACCGGCGAGTGGCAGGTCGCCGACGAGAACTCGACCGACCAGGAGATCAGCACGCTCAGCACCGCCGCGAAGGCCGTCGACGCCTCCGACCCGATGGGCGTGGCCGACACGCTCTCCGGCGAATACGCGGTCACCGGCACGGGCTCGCGCCTGGGCCAGGACGTGTACCTGCTCAGCGGCACGACCGAGTCGCAGGGATCGACCGTCACGATGCTCTTCGAGGTCACGAGCGACTATGTGGTGCTCGCGGCCAACGCGTCCACTGAGGTCGAGGGCCAGAAGATCGAGAGCGTTCAGGAAGTCACCGAGTGGGACGTGAAGCAGGACATCGTCGCACCGCTCTGACGCCGCAGACCCGTGCGGGCCGAGGACTGCAGCCTCGGCCCGCGCGGTCCTCTCGCGACCCGCGGGCGCTTGGAGCACACCCGGGAGCGGAGCACGAGTGAGCGCGGAGAGTTCTCAGTACATGACCGGCGGGATCTCCGCCCACACCGTGCGGTCGTCGACCGACGGTGCGGCGGGGATGCGGCCCGCTCCGTCGGGCTCGGGGATCGCCGCGAGCAGCGCCTGCGTATAGGGATGCCGCGGTGCGGTCCAGAGCTGATCGGTCGGACCCGACTCGAGCACGCGTCCGCCGAACATCACGAACGTGCGGTCGGCGATGCGGCGGACCACGGCGAGGTCGTGCGAGATGAACAGCATGCCCGCTCCCGACTCCGCCACCAGGTCGCGCATCAGGCCGGCGACGCTCGTCTGCGTGGACGCATCGAGCGCTGAGATCGGCTCATCCGCCACCAGGAGCGAGGGACGAGCGGCCAAGGCCCTGGCGATCGCGATGCGCTGTTTCTGCCCGCCCGAGAACTGATGCGGGAAGCGGCTGCTCACGGTGGTCGGCAGACCGACGCGCTCGAGCCACTCGTCCACGGTCGATCCTTCGGCGCCACGGGCGCGGGCGGTGGCGATGCCGTCGGCGATCTGGTCGCCGACCCGGCGCCGCGGATTCAGCGAGGTCGCCGGATCCTGGAACACCATCTGGATGCCGGTGAGGGCGATCGAGCGACGGCGGATGCCGAGCGGCGACACCGGAGCATCGCGGAACAGCACGGTCCCTGCGGCGGTCTTCTCGATGCCGACGACGGCACGGGCGAGACTGGACTTGCCGCTGCCGGACTCGCCCACCAGGGCCACGGTCTCCCCGGCGGCGACGCTGATCGACACGCCGTTCACGGCGATCACCGGCGGGTTGCCCGGGTAGCGCACGACCACGTCCTGCGCATCGAGGACGGAGACCTCACTCATCTGCGGCCTGCCCTTCCGGTGCCTCGTCGATGCGCGACCCCGGCAGGGCCGCGAGCAGCATGCGCGTGTACTCGTGCTGGGGATCGCGGAACAGCGTCTCGCGATCGGCGAGCTCCACGATCCGGCCGTCCTTCATGACGGCGACCCGGTCGGCGATCGCGCTCATCACGCCCAGGTCGTGCGTCACGAGCAGCACGGCGAGGTTGCGTTCGACCGCCAGGTCGCGCAGCAGCTTCAGGATGCCGGCCTGCACCGTGACGTCGAGAGCCGTGGTGGGCTCGTCCGCCAGCAGCACCTCGGGGTCGCAGGCCAGGGCGCATGCGATCGCGATGCGCTGACGCTGGCCGCCGGAGAACTGGTGCGGATAGCGCTTCAGTGCCTCGGCGGGGTTCGGCACCTGCACGGTCTCGAGCAGCTCGACCGCCCGCGCCCGTGCGGCGGCGCCCTTGAGTCCGAGGTGCACCCGCATGTGGTCGGTGAGCTGGCGTCCGACCGGCAGCTGCGGGTGCAGAGAGGCCGACGGATCCTGGAAGACCATGGCGATCCGCTTGCCGCGCACCCGGTTGAGGGCGCGACGGCGCAGGCCCACCAGCTCTTCACCGCCGAGCAGGATCGACCCGCCGGTCCGCGCCTGCCGCGGGAGCAGCCCCAGCACGGCGAGCGAGGTGAGCGTCTTGCCCGAGCCCGATTCCCCGGCGAGACCGTGGATGCGACCGGCCTCGAGCTCGAGCGAGACACCCTTCACGAGCGGGCGTCCGATGTCGATCGTCAGGTCGCGGATTCTGAGCGTCGATGTCTGCTGCACGGCAGCGCTCTGCGCGCTCATGCGGCCACCCCCGTCGCGGAAGCCTTGTGATCGGCGGCCTTCTCGTGCGTGATCTCGGCCGTGGGGTCGAGCACGTCGCGCATCGCGTCTCCGAGGAAGTTGAACGCCAGCACCACGGTCAGGATCGCGAGCCCGGGGAAGACCCCGAGCCACCAGGCGTCGAAGTTCTGCATCGCGCCCGAGATCATCGAACCCCACTCCGCGGTCGGCGGCTGCGCGCCGAGACCGAGGAAGGAGAGGCCGGAGAGGAGCAGGATCGCCGCACCGATGTCGAGCGTCGCGAGCACCAGGACGGGGCCGGCGATGTTCGGGAGGATGTCGACGAACAGCGTGCGTGCCGGCGAGTGCCCGAGCAGGCGGCCCGCGATCACGTAGTTCTGACCCCGGAGCCCCAGCACGATGCTGCGCGTGACGCGGGAGTACTGCGGCCACGACACCACGATGGCGGCGATCACCGCGTTGAACAGCGACGGTCCGAGCGAGGCGGCGACCACCATGGCGAGGATCACGGTCGGGAAGGCCATGAACAGGTCGGTGATGCGCATCAGCGTCTCGTCGACCCAGCCACCGAAGTATCCGGCGAGCGCACCGATGAGCGTGCCGATGATCATGGCGGCGATCACGAGCATGAGTGCCAGCGGGAGACTCACGGTGGCTCCGGTCATCAGACGCGAGAAGATGTCGCGTCCGTTGCCGTCGGTGCCCAGGAACGTGTCGATGCCCGGCGGCTGCAGACGCGGCAGCACCTGCGCGTTCGGCGGATACGGGACCCACCACTGCGCCGTGAAGGCCACGATGATCCACGCTCCGGCGATGACGGTGCCGATGATGCCCAGCGGCGTGCGCCAGGCACGGGGCCAGCGGAATCGGAAGCGCCCGGCGGGGGACGCGGCGGCGATGCGGCTCATGCGATCCTCACTCTCGGGTCGAGCACGCCGTAGAGGATGTCGACGATGAAGTTGATGAGGAGGTAGATGATGCCGACCACGAGGCCGACGCCCATGATGCCGGGCAGGTCGAGGTTCGCGGCCGAGTTGTAGGCGTAGGTGCCGAGGCCCGGCCAGGCGAACACCGACTCGACGAGCACCGTGCCCGACAGCAGTGCCCCGAACGCCACGCCCACCACCGTGAGGATCGGCAACGAGGCGCCACGCAGCACGTAGTCGAGGATCACGCGCGTGGCCGGGAGGCCCTTGGCGCGTGCGGCGCGCACATAGTCGCTGCCGAGCACCTCGAGCACCGAGGTGCGGATGAAGCGGGTCAGTAGGCCGATGGTCACGAGCGAGAGCACCATGACGGGAAGAGCCAGGTGCGCGAGGGCGTCGAAGAAGCCGACGGCGTCTCCGTTCAGGAGATAGTCGACCGTGTAGAGCCCGGTCACGCGCGGCGGCGGGGTGATCGACGGCGAGATGCGACCGGAGCCCGGTGCGATGCGCAGCTCGAGGAAGAAGACGTAGAAGCTCACGAGCGCCAGCCAGAAGGTCGGCACGCTGAGGCCCACCAGAGTCACGACCCGGATGACCTGGTCGGTGACGAGTCCACGGCGGTAGGCGGCGAGCGTGCCGAGCACGATGCTGACCGCCAGGCTGACGATGATCGCCCCGATCGCGATCTCGATGGTCGCCGGCACCGCGGTGGCGAGGTCGCTGGTGACCGGGCGTCCGGTCACCAGCGACGTGCCGAGGTCCCCGCGCAGCAGGTTCCCCATATAGATGAAGTACTGCACGAACAGCGGCTGGTCGAGACCATGCTCCTTGATGAACGCATCACGCGTCGCGGGGTTCTGCGACGCACCCTCACCGAGCGCGGCCGAGACCGGGTCTCCCGGCACCAGGTTGGTGAGCGCGAACGTGACGATCGTCACGCCCACCAACAGGAGCAGGGAGGTGCCGGCCCGCCGCAGCAGGTATCCGATCAGAGGCGACCGGCGCCGTTGCGCCTGCCTCTGCACCGCCACTGTCGTCATGGGATGTCCGTTCAGCTGGCCGGCGTGATCTCGGCGATGTCCATCTCCCAGACGGAGTTGTACACCGCACCCTTCACGCTGTCCGCGGAGGAGATGTTGCGACCGGGCACGATCAGCGGGACGAACGGACCCTCGGCCTGCATCGCCTCGGCGAAGTCGGTGAAGGCGGCGGTGCGCTGGTCGGGGTCGGTCGCGGCGGCAGCACCGGCCGCGATACCGGCGATCTCCGGGTTGGCCTCGGCGGCCCAGCCAGCGCGGAGGCCGACCTTCAGGCCCGGGGCGAAAGGCAGGAAGTTCGCGGAGTCCGCGTAGTCCGGACCCCAGAACCACAGACCGAAGCCCTCGGTGCCGTTGACGTAGGCGTCGAGCTCGGTCGCGAAGGGCGCGGGGGCGAGGTCGACCGTGATGCCGGCGTCTTCGAGCTGTGCCTGCACGCGCTCGGCGAGCGGGGTGAACTCCACGCCGCCGACCGGGTAGTCGTTCGGGAACTGCAGCTTCAGGGTCTGGCCCGTGTAGCCGGCCTCTGCGAGCGCGGCCTTCGCCTTGTCGAGGTCCTGCTCCACGCCGCTGTCGAGAGCACCCTCGAATCCGGGAGGGATGACGCCGGTCGCCTGCACGGAGCCGGCGCCGGCCAGCTCCAGCAGGGCGTCGTAGTCGAGCGCGTAGCGGATCGCCTCGGCGATCTTCACGTTCGCCAGGTCACCGGCGACGGCCGAGGACTGGTTCAGCAGCAGGAAGATCGTCTGGCCGGACGGAACGGAGTCGACCGTGATGTCGTCGCCGAGGCCGGCGACCTGGTCGCCGTTCAGGTCCATCGCGACCATCGAGTCGCCGCCCTTGAGGTTGGCGAGCTGGGTGGCGCTCTCCGAGACGTTGCGGACGACCACGCGCTTGTAGTCGGAGGCCTCGTCACCGTTGTACTCGTCGTTCTTGGTCAGCACGACCTGCGAGCTGAGGTCGAGGGTGTCGAGCACGAAGGGGCCGGAGCCGGCGGACGCGCCGTCGAGGAACTTCTGTGCCGAGTCGGTGCCGTCGATCGCACCGCCGTTCTCGATCACGACGTCGGAGTTGACGATGCCGAGAGCCGGGTTCGCGAGGATCGCGGGCAGCTGCAGCAGCGGGGTCTCGGACGTGAACCGGATCGTCTTGTCGTCGACCTCGGTGATCGTGAGGCCGCCGAGGAGGAAGTTCGGCTTGGCGTCTTCCATGCCCTGGATGCGCTGCAGCGAGAACACGACGTCCTTCGCCTCGATCGGCGATCCGTCGGAGAAGACGCGGTCGCCCTCGAGCGTGAAGGTGAACTCGGTCGCCTCGTCGTTCTGCTCCCAGGATGCCAGGCCCGGCACCGGGGTCGAGACGTCGGAGCCCTCGAAGTCGACGAGGGTCTCGTACAGGGCCTTCGCGATCATGTTGCCGGTCGGGTCGTAGGTGTGACCCGGGTCGGTGGTCTCGATCGAGAACGCGGTGTCGATGACGAGGGAGTCGGAGCCGGACTGTCCACCGCCCGTCGCCGAGTTCCCTCCCGAGCAACCTGCGAGCGCGAGGAGCGCGACGGCTCCGAGCGCGATGACCGGCGTGATACGGCGTGACGACATGAGGGCCTCCAGAGGCGAGGAGTACATTCGGGTGAGTCGCCACCGATGTGGACGACCGTGGATCAGATTCGCATCATATGCGACGATGTGTCCAGCAAGAGCGGGTCACCTCGACACGCTCTGTCCAGAACCTCGGATGTGAGGAACAATATGTCCAGCAAGAATGCGGAAGATCCGAAGCATTCTGGACGAAGTGCTGCCCCTTTGGACGAGACGGCGTACAGAATCCTCGAAGTCCTGCGTGATAACGGTCGTGTCTCGATCGCGGCACTCGCCGACAAGGTCGGGATCTCCCGCGCGAATGCGTACACGCGGGTCGAGTCGCTCGTGCACGACGGGGTCATCACGGGCTTCAGCGCCCGCGTCGATCAGGCGAAGGCGGGGCTCTCCATCGGCGCGCTCGTGTTCGTCACGGTGATGCCGCAGGCCTGGGCGTCGTTCCGCGAACGCGTGCTGGAGATGCCCGACGTCGAGTGGTGCGCCATCACCACCGGCGAGCACGACGCCATGCTGCTCATCCGCGCCGTCGACGTCAGCGGCGTGCACGAGTTCTCCACCGGCGTGATCGCCCAGCTGCCCGAGGTGCGCACGGTCGTGAGCGTCGTCGTGCTCGACGAGGTGATCCGCCGCCCCTACCTGCTGCCGGCGGACCTGCCGAAGCGCGACACCGAGATCCCGCTCGGGATGACGCGGTGGACGCCCGCCTCTCCCGGTCGCGACGCCCTCCCGCCGCGCTGAGGCGCCGTCACTCAGGCGCAGGCCTCAGGCGGAGATCTCCTCGCACACGCTGAGCTGCGGGAGTCCGTGCATCTCGTAGTGCTCCACGAGACGGATGCCGCCGTCGTCGGTCAGCTCCAGCTCGCTCTCACCATCGCCGGTGACGACCGTGCCGTCGGCCTTGAGCACGTGCACGAACGACACCCAGATCGTGTCACCCGTGCGGGTGCCGACGAACTTGCCGAAGGTGACCGTGTCGCCCTCGTACCCGCCCCAGATGGCGCCGTCACGTTCGAAGTACTCGAAGATGCTCGGAGATTCCGGGTCGACCGCAGAGGTCGTGGACGACACCATCCGGAATCGGCGGCCGTCGAGGGAGGGAAGGGTTGCAGTCGCAGTCACACCCTTGATTATGCCCGCCGAAACTCACCCGCAAAGTCACCCGTCGCGGGTGGTGACAGCCTGGACCCGGCTGCTTAGGCTGAGCGCGAAGCGGGCTGCTCTGCTCGCCGAGAGCCGTAGGAGTCAGTATGTCCGAACCCCAGCGTTCCAGTCTTCCGATCCCTGATCTGGCCTACACGGGCACGGTCACCTACGACGCGACCGACCCGGACACGTCCTTCCCGCCGATCACGCCCGTGCGCCCGCCGAAAGATGCCCCGAACGTCCTCGTGGTACTCATCGACGACGTCGGCTTCGGCGCGTCCAGTGCCTTCGGCGGTCCGATCCACACCCCGAACTTCGAGCGTGTGGCCGCCGCAGGGCTCAAGTACACCCGCTTCCACACCACGGCCCTGTGCTCGCCGACCCGTGCCGCTCTGCTCAGCGGACGCAATCACCACACCGTCGGCATGGGCGGCATCACCGAGATCGCGACATCGGCCCCCGGCTACAACTCCCTGCGCCCCAACAGCTGCGCGCCGCTGGCCGAGACCCTCAAGCTCAACGGCTACAACACCGCCCAGTTCGGCAAGTGCCACGAGGTGCCGGTGTGGCAGGCGAGCGCGATCGGACCGTTCGACGGCTGGCCCACCCCGGGCAACGGCTTCGAGTACTTCTACGGCTTCATCGGCGGCGAGACCAACCAGTGGTATCCGGCGATCTACGAGAACACCACGCCCGTCGAGCCGTGGGGCACACCCGAGCAGGGCTATCACTTCATGGGCGACATGACCGACAAGGCGATCGGCTGGACGCGCGAGCAGAAGATGCTGGCCCCCGATGTGCCGTCGTTCACCTACTTCGCCCCGGGCGCGACGCACGCCCCGCATCATGTGCCCGCCGAGTGGGCGGACAAGTACAAGGGGCAGTTCGATCAGGGATGGGACGAGATCCGCAAGGAGACCTTCGCCCGTCAGCTCGAGCTCGGTGTCATCCCGGCCGACGCCGTGCTCACCGACCGCAGCCCCGGCATCCCCGCATGGGACGAGATGAGCGACCTGATCAAGCCCGCCCTGGCCCGACAGATGGAGGTGTACGCCGGCTTCCTCGCCTACGCCGACCATCACGTCGGTCGCCTGCTCGACGCCTATGAAGAGCTCGGCATCCTCGACGACACCCTCGTCTACGTGATCATCGGCGACAACGGCGCGAGCGCCGAGGGGTCGATGCACGGCACGACCAACGAGGGCTTCACGATCAACCACATGAACGATGTCGAGACCGAGCAGTATGTGGCCGACCACATCGACGACATCGGCACCCCGAGTTCGTACAACCACTACGCGGTGGGCTGGGCCCACGCCATGGACACCCCGTATCAGTGGACCAAGCAGGTCGCCAGCCACTGGGGCGGCACCCGCAACGGCACGATCGTCAGCTGGCCGAATGGAGGCGTGGAGAAGGGCGGCATCCGCAACCAGTTCTCGCACGTGATCGATGTCGCCCCGACGGTGCTCGAAGCCGCGGGCATCCCCGAACCGACGAGCGTGAACGGTGTGACGCAGCGCCCCTACGAGGGGACGCCGATGAACTACACATTCGCGGACGCGGAGGCCGAGGAGCGCCACATCACGCAGTACTTCGAGATGGTCGGCAACCGCGCGATCTATCACAAGGGGTGGACGGCGGTCGCGAAGCACAAGGATCCGTGGCTCGGATCGGACCACGGACTCGATGACGACCGATGGGAGCTCTACAACGTCGACGAGGACTGGACCCAGTCCCACGACCTCGCCGACCAGGAACCGGAGCGGCTCGCCCACCTGCAGCAGCTCTTCCTCATCCAGGCAGCGCGCTTCAACGTGCTTCCCCTCGACATCCGCACTGCCGAGCGGTTCAACCCCGACCTCGCCGGTCGGCCGGTGCTCTCGATGAGCGACACCCAGAAGTTCTACCCGGGCATGAAGCGCCTCAGCGAGAACACCACCATCAACATCAAGAACAAGTCGTGGACCGTGACCGCCCGCGTCGCGGTGCCCGAATCCGGAGTCGACGGCGTGCTCATCGCGCAGGGCGGCGCCTACGGCGGATGGTCTTTCTACACGAAGGACGGCCGCCTCGCGTTCGCCTACAACCTGCTCGGCATCGACGTCGACATCATCCGCTCCGACGATCCGATCCCTGCCGGCGAGCAGGAGCTGCGGGCGCACTTCGCCTATGACGGCGGCGGGCTCGCCAAGGGCGGCACCGTCACCCTCTACGCGGGCGACGACAAGATCGGCGAAGGGCGCGTGCACAAGACGATCCCGTTCCAGTTCACTTTCGACGAGACCGTGGATGTCGGCTGCGACCTGGCCTCGCCGGTCTCGCCCGACTACCCGGCAGCAGGCAACGGCTTCACCGGCACGCTCAAGTGGGTGCGCATCGATCTCGGAGACGACGACCACTCCCATCTGATCGACGACTCGCACAAGCTCGCCGTCGCGATGCTCAAGCAGTAGCGGGAGGGCTTCGGGGCGGCGTGCGATCAGTGATCGCACGCCGCCCCGGTCATCTCCGCTCACTATCTCCGACCGCTATCTCCGCCCGTGGCGTCCGCGCCATTCGTCGCCGAGGAGGGCGTAGACGAGCAGGGTCGTCCACTCGTCCTTGAACCACTCGCTCTCCACGAACCGCGCCTCGCGTCGGAAGCCGAGCCTCTCGGCGACCCGCGCGGATGACGTGTTGCGCTCATCGAGCCGCGCGACGATGCGGTGCAGACCCAGGCCGTCGAAACCGAGGGCGAGGAGCGCGTCGACCGCCTCGGTCGCATAGCCCCGACCACCAGCCCGCGGGTCGAAGATGTATCCGACCTCGCCGGATCGGTCGTTCTCGCTGCGCCAGAACAGCACCACGTCGCCGACCAGGGCTCCGGACGCACGCTCCTCGACGGCGAGGGAGACAGCGTCGCCCTCCTTCGTGAACCGCGTGTTCGACCAGGTGGTGGCGATGCGCCGTTCGACGTCGGCCAGCTCCAGCGGTGGATACGGCACGTATCGCACGGCATCCGGATCCGACTTGTACACGTGCATCGCGACGGCATCGGCGGTGGCGATCGGGCGCAGGAGCAGCCGCTCCGTGCGGATCGGGTACTCGGGGGCGAACCTCGCCGGCACCGGCACCGGCACCGGCACCGACCCCTGCTCCGGCGCCGTCACTCGAGATCCAGGGAGAGCAGGCCGGGCAGATGCGCCGTCCTGGCACGTACCGCCAGGAGGAGATCGCCGTAGTCCGGCGTGATGCCCACGCGCGAGGAAGCGAGCAGGTGCGTCGTGGCCTTGCCGCCGGCGCGCTCGAGGCGGAGGCGCTTGACCGGGTACGCGGGCGGAGTCAGCCAGATGCGGGTGAGTTGCGAGTAGGGGGTGTCGACGCCGTCGATGCGGATGCCCTGACCGTCGACGGAGACGTGGGCGGGAATCGACCGCACCAGGCGTCGTCGCTGCACCGCCCCGATCCCGAACCCGATGGCGGCGAGTGCCGCGAACGGGGCGAGCAGGATGAGGGCCGAGAGCTCGCTCTCGACGAAACCGGGCACCGCCACGAGCAGCCCGACAGCGATCGCGACGACGAGGAACACGACAGCGGCGATGGTGATCCGCGTAGCCAGGCGCCGCTCGCCCCCGCCGTCGATCGCGAACTGCGTCGGCAGCTGGGCCCCGGCGCGCGCGGCGGCGACGGGATCGTCGAACACCGGCTGCGCGATCGGATTGAGCGTCGCCATCAGCTCGTTGAACATCGGCCTCGAATAGCCGGGGAGCTCGATCGTGATCTCCCGGTCGCCGCTGTGAACGATCAACGCACGCGTGGTGCCGCTGGGCAGTCCGTTCGTGCGGTGCTCGGTGATCTTCGCGCGGAAGGCGGTCGTCGCCCGTGCGAACGTCTCACGACTGCCCGCCTTGCCGATCTCGACCTCATGGGGACGCACCACGATCCGGATGTTGCGGAACCAGAAGAAGCCGGTGAACACGGCGATGGTCAGCGCGATCGCGACCACGAGCACCACGACGCCGCGGGTCGAGATCTTCATGGTGGCGGGCAGGAACCTCGGGAGAAGGAAGAGCGTCGCCGCAGAGAGCACCACCGAGAGCATGATCGCCCCGACGGCCGAGCGGAGCGGGTGCCTGCGGAAGACCCTCTCGCCGGACACCGCTTCGGCCTGATTCAGCATTCGGACTCTCCCCCAACCACCATCGGCTCGCGTGACGCGGTTCCTACCGTAGTGCCCGGCCCGGGACAGCACAGCACCGGGTCGGATCAGGTGCGGTCGATGCGACGACCGGCGCTCCACACGCCGCGGAATCGGCTGGCGGACCAGACCAGGACTCCGGCGAGCAGAACGGCGGCGAGCAGGACGACGATGTGGAGCAGCAGCGACAGCGGGCCCCGCTCCGGGAGCAGGAAACCGTACGGAACCCACCCGTCCGTCACGCCACGCAGGAGCACGACGATCAGCCACATCACGGGGTACGGCAACAGCAACCACAGCAGGCGCCACGGCAGGCGCGGGCGATCGCCGACCAGCAGCCAGTCGAGCACGACCACCACGGGGAAGACGACGTGCAGGACGACGCTCACCCAGGGCGGCGCCGAGCCGGTGCCCGGGACGAGCACGTTGTAGATCACGCCGACGACGATCAGGTACGCGGTCACGAGGCCGCGCAGCAGGGTGAGCCAGGACGGAGCCCGTCGGCCGCTCACACCGAGGAATCCGGTGCCGATCAGGACGCCTGCCGCGATCAGACCGGTCTGATTCGTGAAGTACCCGAAGTAGTCGAACGGATTCACGTCTCCGACGGCGATGCGCAGGGCATAGGCGTATACGAGGATCCCGACGACCGCGATGCCGATCAGAATGCGGGAGAGCTCCCACGCGGGAGCGGGCCGCAGCGCGACGGAGGATCGCGGCGCGACGGTCCTTCTCCCGGTCTCCACGCCGTCAGCCTAGAGCCGCTCTCTGCACGCCCGGTGTCCGCCGACACTGCGCGCCGCGATGTGCCGGGTAGCGTGGGAGCATGGAGTGGATGTCCGATCCCTCGGCGGGAGCGTGGCTGCGCGAGCGGCTCGACGCAGACTACGAGACCATGCACGGGGTGGTGCCCCGTGGTTTCCCTGCGTACGCACGCATCTTCCATCCGGCGATCGCCCGGTCGCTGCCCGGCCGGACGATCCCGACGGCTGACGAGCTGGTGCGCATGCCAGAGCCCGAGCAGCGCGCGCTCATGGCCGAGTTCGTCGACGAGCCCATCTCCTGGGCGCAGACCGCCGCGGCGTTCGGCACGGTCCTGCATCCGCTCGCGCAATGGCAGCGGATCGTGCGCACCCCGCCCGACGGCGACTGGCGCACGCGGATCGCCCCGGACGGTCGCGAGTTCACCGCCCCGATGGAGGGTGAGCTCGATCCGACCCTTCTGGCGGCCATCGCCGCTCACCTCGTGGACCACACTCAGACCCCGGATGCGGGCTTCGCCGCGCTCTGGGAGGGGCGAGGGGGGCTGCTGGGCTTCTTCGGTGTCACACCCTCCCGCTCCTTCCTGACCTTCACCGACGATCCGAACCATCAGGCGATGCTCGAGCGCAGCGCGCACGACCCGTTCAACAACGTCTTCCGTCGGCCCACCTGGCAAGAGGGCATCCTCTCGCGGGAGATCTCGGAGGGGCCTCGGCTCGATCTGCCGGGGCGCGACCACGTGCTGTTCTCCGCTCCGCCGCGCGCATTCGCCGACCCGGAGTGGGTGCTGCACGTGCCGTGGCGCGATCTCCCCGCCGAGGAGCACGGATTCCCGCCATCGGGCCAGAGCCCGAGCATCCTCTGGCCCGAGGATCGTGCCTGGGTGATGGTGAGCGAGGTCGACTACGACTCGACGATCGTGGCCGGCTCGTCTGCCCTGATCGAGGCGCTCTGCGCGGACGAGCAGCTGGAGGCGCTCCCTCTTCCCGAAGGGGCCGCCCTCACGTGGGACGCCGATGCGGTGAACCGGTGACCTCCCCGCAGCCGCCCTTCGACGCGCGCCCGCTCACCGATGCGGTGGATCCCGCTGCGGTGCGCGCCTTCGCCGCGGAACTCCGTTCGCGACCGACGGGCGGCGTGACGGCGTCCACGGTCATCGGCATCGTCGCGGCAGCGATCTTCGCGGTCGTGATGCTCCCGCTCCTCGTCGGCGTCACCCTGAGTCTGGCGTCCTTCGGCGACTCGCCCGCCGCCGCGGCGATCCCCCTCGTGCTGATCGTGCTCCTCCTCGCCGCGGTGGGAGTGATGATCTGGTTGGGGGTGCGCAACGCGCAGGCCCGGCGATATCGACTGCACAGCTTCGCCCAGGCGAACGGAATGACCTACGAGACGAAGGTCGCCGACCCACCCCTGCCCGGCATGATCTTCCATCTCGGCCGCGCACGGCAGTCCACCGATCTGATCCGCGGCACCCGCCCGCGCTTCGTCGAGTTCGGCAACTACCAGTACACGGTGCAGTCGGGAAAGAACTCCACGACCTACCGGTGGGGATACGTGGCCGTGAAGCTCGACGTGCCGCTGCCGAACATCGTGCTCGACGCCACGGGCAACAACGGCTTCGGCTCGAACCTGCCGGCATCGTTCCAGCGAAGCCAGCGCCTGTCCCTCGAGGGCGACTTCGATCGGCACTTCACGCTCTACTGCCCTGAGGGGTACGAACGCGATGCCCTCTATCTCTTCACGCCAGACATCATGGCGAGGTTCATCGACAACGCCGCCGAGCTCGACGTGGAGATCGTCGACGACTGGCTGTTCCTCTACACGCAACGGAAGGTCTCGACCCTCGATCCCGCCACCTGGGCCTGGCTCTTCGGCACCGTCGGAGCCCTGCTGACGAAGTTCGATCAATGGACGCGGTGGCGCGATGAGCGGCTCGTGGCCGAGACCGGATCGCTCGCCTCGGCTCCGGCGCCGACTCCCTCATTGCCGTTCGCTCCCCCGGCCGGGCTGCTCACCCCGCCTCCCGGCGTCGCGCCGCAGGGCCGACGGCTCAAGCGCGGCGGCACCTGGGTGCCGGTCGTCATCGTGATCGCGGTCATCGGCTTCTGGATCGTCAGCCGACTGTACTGAACCCATTCCACGGAGCCGACCGAACGGAGGCCGACGGAACAGAGGCCGACGGAACAGAGCCGACGGAACAGAGCCGACGGAACGAGCGGGGCTGAGCCGACGGGCTGAGAGAGGCGGAGGGCCGAGTGTGGGGGTGGGTGCCGGCTGGGGACCGAGCTCCCACCCCATCCCCCCTCGGGATCGAAAAGAGATCCACTCTCCCTCCGCATGACGGCTGAGCCGCCCCGCCCACGGTCAGCTGGGGACTGACGCTGCTGGGCGTATGGCCAAATGGTATACCGGGCGAGGTTGCAACCCGTTGCATCCATTCGGGCGAATGTGCTTGCTTACCCGCGGTCCTCGCGAGGGAGGTAGCCCGCCAAGAACAGATCGACGGCTCTGGCCACCGGTGGCTCACCTGTCTCCACACCCAAGAGGCCGGCGTTCAAAGGTGCGCCCACGACCAGCCAAGTGAACTCGCTCGCGAGTGCGTCGGCGTCGTCGACGGTCAGACCGTGCGCGTCGGAGAGATCGATCATCGCGTCTGCGAGATTGCGGATATTCGCGTCCCAGCTCTGCGCCAGGTAGTCCCTCGCGACCTCCGGATGCGCGGCCGCTTCGGCGATGACCAGTCGACGCATCGCCACCACCGGCGCGCTCAGCATCCCGGCCCGCATCGTCTCGCCGAGTGCGACGAGCCCCTCCCTCAGGTCGGGATGCGCCCTCACCGCTTCGAGAGCCGGTCTCATGGCATCACGGCCGGCGAGCGCCCAATGCCGGACGACGGCGGCATACAGCGCCGACTTCGACGCATGCTCCCGATAGAGGGACGCCTTCGAGATGCGGGCGCGCTTGGCGACCTCGTCCATCGATGCCCCCGCGTATCCGAACTCGAGGAAGACATCACGGGCGGTATCGAGCAGCGCTTCGCCCGTGCGACCGGCCGGACGTCCAGGCGTTCGAGTCATCGCGGTCATGTCGTTCAGTTTAGTACTTGACAGTTTCCCCTGTCGGGCATACTTTGAGTACCAACAAGTACTAAAGGAGGCCGACATGATCGTTCCGGCAATCGTCCTCGCCACGGTGGCATCGTTCATCGCGAGCGCTCTGCTCTACGCCGTGCCCCCGGTCTCGGCGCTCATCTCTCGGACGAGCACTCCTCGACCCGGCCTCCCCGCCGCCGCACAGATGGCATCGGTGGTCCTGCGCAGCCTCATCGTCTCCTGCCTCGTGGCCGGGCTGATGATCGCAGCCGGCTGGCACGGCGCCGGTTCCGGGTCGCTCCTCGGACTGGCGCTGTGCACACTCCCTCTCGTCCTGCTCATGGGCGGCGTCGTGCACGAGAACACCGCGCTGCCGGCAGCGGGCGTGCACCTGCTCGACTGGATCCTCAAGCTCGTCATCATCGGAGCGATCGTCGGATCGTTCGTCTGACCGAAAGGAGAGGCACATGAGCAGCCCCCTCGACATCACATTCACGGCCACCCTCGGAAAGGTTCGCGAAGGCGACACCTGGACCTGCGTGCAGCTGGACGACTCCGCGACCATCTTCGGCACACGAGGACTCGTCAAGGTCGCGGGCACCATCGACGGCGAGCCCTTCCGCGGCGCCTTCATGGCGCTCGGCGACGGCACCCACAAGCTCCCGGTCGCCGCCCCCATCCGCACGCGCATCGGAAAGGGCGACGGCGACGAGGTGACCGTGCATCTCACCGAGCGCCTCAACGGCTGAAGCACGCCCTCAGCGGGCCGACCAGCCGCCGTCGATCGTGTAGCTGGCCCCGGTGACCATCCCCGCGGAGTCACCGGCGAGCCACAGCGCGAGCGAGGCGACCTCGCTCGGCTCGACGAGCCTCTTGATGGCGGACTCGGTGAGCATCACGGTCGCGAGGACCTCTTCCTCGGGGATCCCGTGCACGCGGGCCTGATCGGCGATCTGCTTCTCGACGAGGGGCGTGCGCACGTAGCCCGGGTCGATGCAGTTGCTCGTCACACCTCGGGGCCCGCCCTCCAGTGCCGTCACCTTCGACAGCCCCTCCAAGCCGTGCTTCGCTGCGACGTACGCCGCTTTGTAGGCGGAGGCGCGCAAGCCGTGCACGCTCGACACGTTGATCACCCGCCCGAAGCCCCGGTCGTACATTCCGGGGAGGGCGGCCCGGATGAGCAGGAACGGCGCCTCGAGCATGAGCCGCAGGATGAAGGAGAACCGCTCCGGCGCGAAGTCCTCGATCGGGCTCACGTGCTGCACTCCCGCATTGTTGACGAGGATGTCGACGTCGATGCGGGCATCGGCCAGCGCCCCGAGGTCGGAGAGGTCAACGTGCCACGCCTCTCCGCCGATCTCCGCCGCGAGCGCCTCCGCGGACGCACGGTCGACATCGGCGACCGTGACCCGGGCGCCCGCCGAAGCGAGCTCACGGGCGCAGGCCGCCCCGATCCCGCTCGCCCCACCCGTGACGAGCGCCCTGCGTCCGTGCAGATCGGTCATGTCGTACTCCTTCGCATGTCAGGCCGCGGCCGCACGGGCGGCATCGGCGTCATCGATGGCCTGCAGCGAGATGCCCTTCGTCTCGCGCAACGACACCACGGCGATGGCGGTCACGACGCAGGCGATGACGATGTAGATCGCGATCGGCAACCAGGATCCGAAGTCGCGCAGCCACTGGATCGCGAGGATCGGGGCGAGCGAGCCGGCGAGGATCGCGGTGACCTGGGAGCCGAGGGAGACGCCCGAGTACCGCATCCGCGTGGGGAACAGTTCCGCCATCACCGCCGGCTGCGGGGCGTACATGAAGGCGTGGAAGCAGAGCCCGATGGTCACGGCTAGCACGATGAGGACCGGGTTGAGGGTGTCGAACATCGGGAAGGCGAAGAACGCCCAGGTCGCGCTGAGGATCGCGCCGGTGAGGTAGACGGGCTTACGCCCCCACCGGTCGGCGAGACGCCCCAGCTGCGGGATGATCGCGAAGTGCACGACGTGCGCGATGAGCAACGCGAGCAGCAACTGACTCGTGTCGTATTCGTGCACCGTCTTCAGGTAGACAATCGTGAAGCTGACGACGATGTAGTAGACGATGTTCTCGGCGAAGCGGATGCCCATCGCCTGCAGGATGCCCTTCGGATAGCGGCGCAGCACCTCGACGACACCGTACGACGTGGCCTTCTCCGCCTCGACCTGCGCCTTGGCCTCGAGGAAGATCGGCGCCTCTTCGACGTGACGACGGATGTAGAAGCCGACCAGCACGATCACCGCCGACAGCCAGAAGGCGATGCGCCAGCCCCATTCGAGGAAGGCGGCCGAGCTCATCACCCATGAGCTCACGAGCAGCACGAGGGTGGCGAGCAGGTTGCCCACGGGCACGGCGGCCTGCGGCCAGCTCGACCAGAACGAACGCGAGCGGTCGGGGCTCTGCTCGGCGACCAGCAGCACGGCGCCGCCCCACTCCCCGCCCACGGCGAAGCCCTGGAGGAAGCGCAGCGCCACCAGCAGGGCGGGCGCCCAGTAGCCGATGCTCTGGAACCCGGGGAGGCACCCCATCAGGAACGTCGCTGCGCCGACGATGATGATCGTCGCCTGCAGGGTGGGCTTGCGGCCGAACCGGTCGCCGATCTGCCCGAAGACGATGCCGCCGAGCGGACGCGCGATGAATCCGATCGCGTAGGTGACGAAGGCCGCGATGATCCCGTCGAGGGGAGAACCGGTTGCGGGGAAGAAGTAGGTGCCGAACACCAGGCTGGCCGCGGTGGCGTAGAGGAAGAACTCGTACCACTCCACGACCGTGCCGGCCATGGAGGCCGCGACGACCCGCTTCAGCTTCGAGTTCGGGGCGGAGGGGGCGGTGGGGGCCGCGCTCACTGAGGATGTCATGTCTGTCTCCTTCGGGTGTCGCCGGTGACACCCGCGTCCCAGTGTCGAGCACGGCGCTCTCTGCAACAACGCCCAGTGCTGCACATCGACTGTGCATAATTGCAGAATGGATGCTGTCAAGCGGCCTCGCGCCGACGACCTTCTCGTGCTCCTCGCGGTCGCGCGCACCGGACGCTACACGAGTGCCGCCGCGCATCTGGGACTCGATCACACGACCGTCGCCCGCCGTATCGCCGCCCTCGAGGACGTGCTCGGCGGACGCGTGGTCGCACAGTCGGCGACGGGGTGGGAGTTGACCGACCTCGGCCGGTCCGCCGCAGAGACGGGAGGCCGGATCGAAGCGGCGCTGTCGCAGCTCGACGGCGGCACCGAACCACCGGACCCGATCTCCGGTGTCGTCCGCATGTCGGCGACAGACGGATTCAGCGCCTACATCGCGGCCCCCGCGGTCGCCACGCTGCGCAGCGACCATCCGCGACTCACGGTCGAGATCGTCGCGGCGACCCGGCGCGCCGCCGAGCATCGCGCCGGTCTCGATCTCGAGGTCGTGGTGGGGGTGCCGCAGACGCGTCGTGCGCACGCCGTGAAGCTGGGCACCTACACGCTGGGAATGTACGCGTCCCGCGACTACCTCGATCGGGTCGGAACGCCGAGCACCGCTGCCGAGTTGGAGCAGCACCAGCTGGTGTACTTCGTCGATTCGATGCTGCAGGTCGATGCCCTCGACCTGCCTCGCCGACTCGTGCCGCGCATGCAGGACGGCCTGACCTCCACCAACGTCTTCGTGCATGTCGAGGCCACGCGAGCAGGCGCCGGCATCGGCCTCCTCCCCTGTTTCGCGGCAGACCGCCACCACGACCTCGTGCGACTGCTGCCCTCGGTGTTCGCCGAGAAGCTCCCCTACTACCTGGTCGCTCGTCCCGAGTCGCTGCGCCTGCCCGCCGTCTCCGCTCTGGCCGCAGCTCTGCGCGCGCAGACGCGCGCGTCGAGGGCGATGCTCGACGGCGCGAGCGACTGAGCACCGCCCTGTGTGACCCCGGGTGACGAACCCGACCCCGCCCCCTTCTGCATGCAAGAGAATTGAGAGCGATGTCTGAACGAGAAGAACACACCCACTGGCAGACCGAGCGCCGCGCCGCCGTCACGTCGCCGACCGGCAACCTCGCCCTGATCGAGACCCGCTGGACCGGTGAGCGCCCCGATGTCGATGCCGAACAGCGCGCCGCGGCCGACACAGTGACCGTGACGCCGATCGAGCGCACGAACATCGAAACGGGTCAGGCGGAGCACGGGCTGCGCGTCTGGGATGCGGACGCCCCCGCCATCCGCGCCTTCGACCGCATCGACACCTACGATTACGACCCGGCGTGGGTGCTCGAGGGACACTTCACCCCGGTCTCCGGTGATCGACGCGTGTCGTTCGAGCACATCCGCGACAACGGCGGCACCCGTGATCTGGTCGTCCCTGGCGACATCCGCCTCGAGCTCGACGGCCAGGAGTACACCCTCGCCGCGTTCGACGACGGCGGCACGCTGTTGCTCGTGTTCGGCGACGAGACGAACGGCTCGGAGACCTACGGATCCGGTCGCTTCCTGTTCGTGCAGCTGCGCGACGACGAGGGCTCCGTCGTCCTCGACTTCAACCGCGCCTTCGTGCCGCCGTGCGGATTCAGCGCCCAGTACAACTGCCCGCTGCCGCCGGCATCCAACCGCTTCCCCCTGCCTATCCGAGCAGGCGAGAAGAACGTCGTGTTCCGCGACGGCTTCGACATCTACGCGGCGTGACGCCGCACTCGCTCACCCTGGAGTACTCATGAGAAGAACCCGCATCCTCGGCGCGCTCGGCGCCGTCGCCACGCTCGCCCTCGTGGCCGGCTGCGCGTCGGGCACGAGCAACGACGCCACCGCGAGCGAAGACGCCACGATCCTCATCGGGTCGCTGTACGAGCCCACCAACCTCAGCAACACGCAGGGCGGCGGCCAGGGTGTGACCGAGGCGCTGACCGGCAACGTCTACGAGGGCCTGTACCGGCTCACGGACGACGGCGAGGTCGAACCGCTCCTCGCCGAAGACGCCCAGGTGTCCGACGACGGCCTGACCTACACGATCACGCTGCGCGACGACGTGACCTTCCACTCGGGCGACCCGCTCACCTCCGCCGACGTGAAGTCGAGCATCGAGGCCGTCACCGCCGAAGACTCCGTGTCCGCCCGCAAGTCGAGCTTCACGACCATCGCCGACATCGCCACCCCCGATGACAAGACGGTCGTGTTCACGCTGTCGGAGCGCTCGATCTCGTTCCTGTACAACCTCAGCTACGTCTGGATCGTGAACGACGAGGCCGGCGACATCACGTCGTCCGAAGACGGCACCGGCCCGTACACGCTGGACGAGTGGAAGAAGGGCTCGACCCTCACCCTCCAGCGCTGGGACGACTACTGGGGCGAGCCTGCCAAGAACGGCGAGGTCGTCTACACGTACTTCACCGACGCGACGGCGGAGAACAACGCACTCCTCACGGGTGAGATCGACGTCATCACCAGTGTGCAGAACCCCGACTCGCTCACGCAGTTCGACTCCGACGACTACGTCGTGAGCGAGGGCACCTCGACCACGAAGGAGCTGCTCGCCTTCAACGACCGCGTCGCCCCCTTCGACAACACGCTCGTGCGCAAGGCGGTCTACTCCGCGATCGACACGAAGAAGCTCCTCGAGTCGATCTGGGGCGACTACGGCACGCTGATCGGGTCGATGGTGCCGCCGACCGACCCCTGGTACGAGGACCTCACCTCCGTGAACCCCTACGACGTCGAGCTGTCGAAGGATCTGCTCGCGCAGGCCGGCTACGCCGACGGCTTCACGTTCACGCTCGACACCCCGAGCTACGACCCGCACCCCGCCGTGGCGGAGTTCCTGCAGTCGCAGCTCGCCGAGGTGGGCATCACGGTCGAGATCAACACGATCAGCGCCGACGAGTGGTACACGAAGGTGTTCAAGGAGCAGGACTTCGAGGCCACTCTGCAGGAGCACGTGAACGACCGCGACGTGGTCTGGTACGGCAACCCCGACTTCTACTGGGGCTACAACGACGCCGACGTGCAGCAGTGGGTCGCCCAGGCCGAGCAGGCCGCAACGACCGACGAGCAGACGGCCCTGCTGAAGCAGGTCAACGAGAAGATCGCCGCGGATGCCGCGAGCGTATGGTTGTACCTGTACCCGCAGATCGTGGTCGCCTCCAGCGATCTCAGCGGGTACCCGGTCAACGGCCTGAACTCGCAGTTCTTCGCCTACGACATCGTCAAGTCCTGACGTGCGTGGGGGATGCCGCGCGTCGGCATCCCCCACGTCATCCTGAGAAGCCATGCTCGCCTACCTCCTGCGCCGCCTCGCGTTCCTCGCGGTCTCGCTCGTCGTCGCGATGGTCGCGATCTTCGTTCTGCTGCGCCTGCTTCCCGGCGACCCGGCCAACGCCCTGCTCTCGGTGAACGCCACCCCGGAGCAGATCGATGCCGCGCGCGCTCAGGTCGGCTCCGACCAGCCGCTGCTGCAGCAGTTCACGACGTGGGCGGGCCAGGTGCTCCGCTTCGATCTGGGTGAATCGTTCCTGAGCTCGCGCCCCGTCGGGCCCGACATCGCCGACCGTCTCGCCGTGACGCTCCCGCTCACCCTCATCGCCTTCACGATCGCGCTGCTCGTCTCCCTCGTCATCGGCATCACCGCCGCCGTGAAATCCGACCGCTGGTACGGCATCGCCCTCTCGGGCTTCGCGCAGCTCGGTGTCGCGGTCCCCGTGTTCTGGGTCGGCGTGGTGCTCGTCTGGGTGTTCGCGCTCGGCCTCGGTGCTCTGCCGTCCGGCGGATTCCCCCGCAAGGACTGGGAAGATCCGGCGGATGCACTGCGCTCGCTCGCGCTGCCCATCCTCACCATCGTGATCGTCATGAGCGCCTCCCTGAGCCGATACGTGCGCTCGGCGACGCTCGACGTGCTCGGCAGCGACTATCTGCGCACCGCCCGCGCCGGTGGTTCCGGCATGGGTGAGGCTCTGCTCCGGCATGGGGTGCGCAACGGCGCGGTGCCCGTCGTCGCGGTGCTCGGCATCGAACTGTCGACGACGCTTCTCGGCGCGGTGGTCGTCGAGAGCGTCTTCACGCTTCCGGGACTCGGCAGCCTGCTGCTGTCGGCCATCGAGCAACATGACTTCCAGGTCATCCAGGGCGTCCTCGTCGTCAGCACCCTGTTCGTGCTGCTGGTCGGGTTCGCCGCCGACATCGTGCAGCGCCTGATCGACCCGCGCCTGCGCACGAGCGTCTCGGGGAACCGATGAGCCGCGTCGCCGAACAGCTGATCACCGCGTCCGTGCCCGTGCGCCGGCGGCCGAAGGCGACCCTGCTGATCGGGATCGTCCTCACCGGCATCATCGTGCTGATCGCCCTGGTCTCCCTGTTCTGGCTCCCCTATCCGCTGGCCGACACCAGCGGGGGGCGTCTCGAGGGGCCCAGCGCCCTGCACCTGCTCGGCACCGACCGACTCGGACGCGACCTGTTCTCGCAGCTGATGTGGGGCGCGCGTATCGCCCTCATCGTCGGCACCTGCGCCGTCGCGATCGCGGCGATCCTCGGCACCGTCGTCGGGCTTCTCGCCGCATTCGCGCGCCCCTGGGTCGACGACACCCTCTCCGCCGGACTGGATGTCGTGATCGCGTTCCCCGTCCTCCTGCTCGCGATGCTGGTCGTCGCCGTACAGGGAGCGTCGCTGTGGTCGGCAGTGCTCGCGATCGGACTCGCGATGTCGGCGGTCGTCGCCCGTCTCACGCGCATCCTCGCGCGTCGCGTGCTGCAGGAGCAGTACATCACCGCCGCGCGCACGAGCGGCACCGGCGTGCTCGGCATCGTGTTCCAGCACGTGCTTCCGAACATCGCCCCTACCCTCGCCGTGAGCCTGGCGCTGCAGTTCGGCGCAGCCGTGCTGGCCGAGGCGAGCCTGTCGTACCTCGGGTTGGGAGCACCGCCGCCCAACGCATCGTGGGGGCGGATGCTGCAGGAGGCGCAGGGCACCGTGCTCACCGCCCCCGTCGGCGCGATCGCTCCGGGTGTCGCGATCATCGCGCTCGTGCTCGGCGTGAACTTCCTCGCCGACGGTCTGCGTGACCTGGCCGACCCGACCCGCAGGAGGAGCCGATGAGCATCCTCGACGTCTCCGGCCTCACAGTCCGCTCCGGCGCGGGCACCCTCGTGCGCGATGTCTCCTTCTCCCTCGCGCCCGGTGAGCGCCTGGGCCTGATCGGTGAGTCCGGCTCGGGCAAATCGCTGACCTCCCTGGCCGTGACCGGGCTGCTGCCGGATGCCCTCAGCGCGTCGGGCTCGGTGCTGCTCGACGGCCACCAGGTGATCGACGCCCGCGACGCCGACCTCCGCCCGCTGCGCGGACCGGTCGCGCAGATCGTGTTCCAGGAGCCCCTCACCGCGCTCGACCCGCTGATGAAGGTCGGCCGCCAGATCGCCGAACCGCTGCGCCGCCATCTCGGGCTGCGCGGGGCAGAGCTGCGTTCTGCGGTAGCGGCTGCCCTCGACGAGGTCGCGTTGTCCGACGCCCGCATCGCACGCGCCTACCCGCATGAGCTCTCGGGTGGCCAGCGTCAGCGGGTGGCCATAACCATCGCCTTGGCGGCACGCCCGCAGCTGCTCATCGCCGACGAGCCGACGACTGCACTGGACGTGACCGTGCAGGACGGGGTGCTCGCGCTGATGGAACGCCTGGTCGACGAACGAGGCATGGCGCTGCTGTTCATCAGCCACGATCTGGCCGTCGTCTCGCGCATGGTCGATCGCATCGTCGTGCTGCGCGACGGACTCGTGGTCGAAGCAGGCACGGTCGCGCAGGTGCTGCAGGAGCCCGCCGAGCCGTACACGAGGATGCTGGTCGACAGCGCCCGTGCACTCGACGCCTTCCTCGACGCCGGGGAGGTCGGCGCATGAGCCTGCTCGAACTGCGTGGTGCCGGCTTCGCCTACGGGTCCCGCCGCGTGCTCGACGACGTGTCGCTGCGCATCGACGAAGGCGACTCCCTCGGCCTGGTCGGCGAATCGGGTGCGGGCAAGTCGACGATCCTGCGACTGCTGCTCGGACTCGCCGCCCCGCGCGATGGACAGGTGCTGTTCGAGGATGCCCCGCTCGCACTGCGCGACCGGGCGCAGATGCGTCGCTTCCGCGCGAGCGTGCAGCCGGTGTTCCAGGACCCGTACTCGTCTCTCGACCCGCGCCAACGCATCGACCGGATCATCGGCGAACCGCTCCGTTCGCTGGGTCTGGCATCCGGCGCCGATGCACAACGCCGCATCGCCGAGGCGCTCGACTCCGTCGGACTTCCCGCCGATACCGCGCGCCGCTATCCGCACGAGTTCTCCGGTGGGCAGCGCCAGCGCATCGCGATCGCGCGCGCCGTGGTCTCACGCCCCCGGGTGCTGCTCGCCGACGAACCCGTCAGCGCCCTCGACGTGACGACGCGCGTGCAGGTGCTCGAGCTGCTCGACCGGCTGCGCCGCGAGAACGGCCTGTCGCTCGTGATGGTGTCGCACGACCTGACCGCGATCGCCTCGGCCTGTGATCGCACGCTCGTGCTGCAGAACGGCCGCGTGGTCGAGCAGGGGGCCACCCCGGCCGTGCTGCACGAACCGCAGGACCCGTACACGCGGGCGTTGGTCGATGCCGTGCCGCGGCTGCCGCGCTGAGCACCGGGCGGGGTCAGGCGAAGTCCCGCCACGTCTCGCGAAGAGCGGCGACGGAACCACCCAATTCGGACGCCGACAGGTACACAGGCCCCTCCGCGATATCCACATTCCGAAGCGGGTCATCGTCTCGATGCTGCGGGAACACATGGCAGTGCAGGTGCGGTGCGCGATGCCCCATCACGAGGTAGTCGATCTTTCGGGGCGTGAACGCCGCGCCGACCGCCTTACCCGCGCGCTGCACGTCGTGCCAGAAAGCATCGAGCTGAAGCGCATCGAGCCGATCGAGGTCGGTGACGTGTTCACGAAGAATCACCACGGAATAACCGGCGTGAGCTTGATTTCGCACGAGACGAAAGTATGTGGCCTCGGTGGAACCCACCAGGATGCTGTGTTCGTTCTCCTCCAGGTGAGCGTCGGCGCACATGCCACACCGCGCGGGATCGATGAGCTCCGACCACTGCTCGTCCGTCCACCACATCGGCTCATCGTAACCAGAAACCTCCATCGCGCCGTTCACACCGCCCGCGTCGACAAGCCGAAGTACGCCAGCTCCGCATCGTTCAGCATCCGGGACCGGATCAGGAATCGCATCCCGGTCGGGCCTTCGACCGAGAAACCCGCACCGCGCCCCGGCACCACGTCGATGGTCAGGTGCGTGTACTTCCAGTACTCGAACTGCGACTCCGACATGAACACCTCCACCGTCTGCGGCAGTCCGACGTCGAGGGCACCGAGCAGCACGTCGCCCGGCCCCGTGATGAACATCCCGATCGGATAGCACATGGGTGAAGAGCCGTCGCAGCAGCCGCCGGACTGGTGGAACATGAGCGGCCCGTGCTGTGCGGTCAGCTCACGCACGAGTGCGGCCGCCGCCTCCGTCACGTCTACGCGCTGGTAGGTGCCGATGCTGACCATGACTGCCGCCTTCCGGGGAGGAGCCGGGCGGACGCTGAGGGAGCAGCGCCCGCCCGGGGATCGAGCTCAGAAGAAGCCCATCGGCCCTTCCGCGTACGAGACGAGGAGGTTCTTCGTCTGCTGGTAGTGGTCGAGCATCATCTTGTGGTTCTCGCGCCCGACGCCCGACTGCTTGTACCCGCCGAACGCCGCATGCGCCGGGTACTGGTGATACGTGTTCGTCCAGACGCGTCCGGCCTCGATCGCTCGTCCTGCACGATAAGCCGTGTCCCCGCTGCGGCTCCACACGCCGGCACCCAGTCCGTAGAGGGTGTCGTTCGCGATCGAGATCGCGTCGTCGAAGCCGTCGAACGAGGTGACCGACAGCACCGGCCCGAAGATCTCCTCCTGGAAGATGCGCATGTCATTGGTGCCCTCGAACACGGTCGGTGCGACGTAGAAGCCCTCGCTCAGATCGCCGCCGAGATCGACCCTCTCGCCACCGGTGAGCAGTCGCGCACCGCCCTGCTTGCCGATGTCGATGTAGCTGAGGATCTTCTCGAGCTGATCGTTCGACGACTGCGCGCCGATCATCGTCGCCGGATCCAACGGATTGCCCTGCACGACCTTCGCGACCCGTTCCAGCCCGTCGGCGAGGAAGCCGTCGTAGATCGACCGCTGGATGAGTGCGCGCGAGGGGCAGGTGCAGACCTCGCCCTGATTCAGCGCGAACATCGTGAAGCCCTCGAGCGCCTTGTCGTAGAACGGATCGCTGGTCGAACGCGCGACGTCTTCGAAGAACACGTTGGGGCTCTTGCCTCCGAGTTCCAGCGTCACCGGGATCAGGTTCTGCGAGGCGTACTGCATGATGAGGCGACCGGTCGTGGTCTCGCCCGTGAAGGCGACCTTGCGGATGCGCTTGTGCTGCGCGAGCGGGGCGCCCGCCTCGATACCGAACCCGTTCACGATGTTCACGACGCCGGCCGGCAGCAGGTCGCCGATGATCTCGAACAGGAACAGCAGGGATGCCGGTGTCTGCTCGGCGGGCTTGATCACGACGCAGTTGCCCGCGGCGAGCGCGGGCGCCAGCTTCCAGACCGCCATCAGGATCGGGAAATTCCAGGGGATGATCTGACCGACCACACCCAGCGGTTCATGGAAGTGGTACGCGACGGTGTTCTCGTCGAGCTGGCTGATGCCGCCTTCCTGCGCCCGCAGGACGCCGGCGAAGTAGCGGAAGTGGTCGACGGCGAGCGGGATGTCGGCGGCGAGGGTCTCGCGCACCGGCTTGCCGTTCTCCCAGGTCTCGGCGACCGCGATCTCCTCGAGGTGCTGTTCGATCCGGTCGGCGATCTTGTTGAGGATCACGGATCGCTCGGCAGGACTGGTCTTGCCCCAGGTCGCGAACGCCTGCCACGCGACCTCGACGGCCCGATCGATGTCTTCGCTCGTGCCGCGACCGACCTCGGTGAAGACCTTGCCGTTCACGGGGCTGACGTTCTCGAAATACTGGCCCTTCACGGGCTCGACGAACTCGCCGCCGATGTAGTGGCCGTAGCGCGGCCGGTAGTTCGCGAGGGCGCCCGGCTGGCCCGGGGCCGCGTAGGCGAGGGACACGTCTTCTTCGACGATGCTCATGGGGTCTCCTTCGACGGGGCCGCGCGTCGGTGCAGCGGCTCTTCTCCGAAGGTAGGTCGCCCGGGGTTGCGCCCCGATGCGCAACGTTGCGCCCGGTTGCAGGCCGCGGTCAGGCCTCGAGGCGCTCGATCCTCGCGACGAGCCCTGCGCGCTTCGGCGACCGGGCGGGGAGCATCTCCAGCGCGAGACGGAGTGCCTCGGCATCTCCCTGCCCCTCGGGGATCTCTGCGTAGGAGAGCAGCACGTCGAGACTCGCCTCGGACAGCATCGCTTCGCGGAGCGCTCCCCTCACCGACTCCCGGAACTCCTCGACGCCGGGCGAGGTCGACTCGGGGAGCACCGGACCCCGATAGGCGGTGAGCGCCACCCGGTGCGCGCCGCGATCGAGCAGTGACAGCACGTCATGTGCGTCGGTATCGACGGCGACGGGAAGGCGGTACGGGCGCGACTCGGGCACCAGATCGGGGGCCGTGCGCTCGAGCACCTTACGCAGGCGAACCATCTCCGGGCGGAGCGTGTCGGGCGAGACGCCCGGGCCGTAGACGAGCTCGCAGAGGCGCTCGGCCGAGAGACCCTGGCGGTGCACGGCCAGCATCAGCAGGATCGCCGCGTGGCGTGCGCTGAGCTCGATCATGGACTCGTCGTGTGCGGACTCGGTCTCCAGGCGGGCCCGATCCCGGCCGAGCACATGCAGCGTCGCGCGCGCGGTCGCCGGCATGCGTCCCTTCGTCACGCTGGTTCGCGGCCGGGACTCCTCGCTCCGTCGGCGCAGACGAGCCACCATCAACTCCGCCTCGACCGCGCGGGCCGTCGCATCGACCAGCAGTCGCGCCTGCAGCGAGACCACCTCGGGGCCTCCGGTGATGTCGATGACTCCGAGCACACGCTGCGTCTCGGGGTCGCGGACGGGCGCAGCCGTGCATGACCACGGATGCACGAGGCGGTTGTAGTGCTCCGCGCCGCGGATCTGCACCGACTGGCCGAGGGCGAGCGCGGTTCCGGGGGCGCTCGTGCCGACGGCATCCTCCGACCAGTTCGCACCGGCGACGAAGCCCATGCCGTCGGTGAGCGAGCGCAGCTGATCATCCCCCTCGATCCAGAGCAGGCGTCCGGCCTGGTCGCCGACGGCGATGATCACTCCGGTGTCCTCCGCCTCGCCGGGCAGCAGCAGCGCACGGATCATGTCCATCACCGAGGCGAGAGGGTGGGCGAGGCGGTAGGCCTCGAGCTCGTCGCTGACCAGTTCGAGCGGAGGAGCGCCTTCGGGTCCGACCCGACCGCGCCACGACCTCTCCCACGACTCGCGGACGAGGGGGCGCACCTCTTGCAGGCGCCGGTCGTCGAGATTGCCGGCGAGCAGCTCTTCGTGCGCACGCTCGATGAGCAGTCGCGATGTCGGGGGGAGGGACTCGCGGGATACCTGCCACGGCGCAGACACAGCGGTCTCCGATCGTCGAGAGCGTGCGTTGCCTCAGTGTACGAGCAGCGCGGCCCCGAGGGAACACCTCACCGCGTCAACGGAGGAGGCCGGCGACGAGGTCGTCGATCACCTCGTCCGTCGAGGTGTCCGGATCGATCGGCGTGGTGAGCCGGTCGAGCAGCAGTCCGTCGATCGCGTAGTGGAAAAGCGCGATCTCGCGCCGTCCGCCCGGGAGCCCTGCCGCGGTGTTGAAGGCGATGTCGCCGTCGAAGCCGGCACGTTGCCAGGCGCCCAGCACGGCGGCGACCTCGGGGCGTCGGCCGCCTTCGAGTCGCAGCTCGAACAGGGCGAGCGTCACGTCTCGATCCTCGGTCAGCCTTCGCACGATGTCGCGGATGTAGTCGGCGAACAGCGCGGGGCCGGGTGGCACGTTCGCGCGGCGCTCGAGATCCTCGGGCGTAGGAGCGAGTCGCTCTCCGATTCGCTCGACGAGTCCCTCGATCAGGGCGTCCCGACTGCGGAAGTAGTTCGATGTGGTGCCGGTCGGAACCCGCGCGGCGACGTCGACCGCGCGGTGCGTGAGACCTCTCGACCCTTCCCGTGCGAGCACCGTGAGTCCCGCATCCGCGATCGCCCGCCGCCGGGAGTCGTTCTTGACCATGGGTAGAAGACTAGCGCAATCACTACGCCTGTTGTACTGTAACTGCGACAAATGTAGTGATTGGAGCATCATGCGAGAACTCGTGTACTACGCCGCCGTCACCCTCGACGGCTACATCGCCGGCCCGAACGGCGAGTTCGACGCGTTCCTCGTCGAGGGCGACCACATGGACGGCATCAATCGGCGCTTCGCCGACACCCTCCCGACCGCCGCGGCCGCAGCGCTCGGGATCGCACAGAACCGCGACGTCTTCGACACGGTGCTGATGGGATGGAACACCTACGCCGTCGGCGGGGTCTCCAGCCCCTACCGTCACCTGCGACAGATCGTCTTCAGTCGTTCGAAGACGGCCGAGGGCGAGAGCCTCGTCGTCACGGCCGAGGATCCGATCGACGTCGTGCGGCGACTGAAACAGGAAGACGGCGCCGCCATCTGGCTCTGCGGCGGGGGCGCCCTGGCGGCGACACTCGCCGACGAGATCGACCGACTCGTCCTCAAACGACAGCCCTTGCTGTTCGGCTCGGGCATTCCCCTGTTCGGTGAGCGCCCGTATCGCCCCGAGAGGTTCGATGCCGTGCAGACGGTCGCCTACGAAAGCGGCGTGGTGTTCACCGAGCTGGAGCGTCGGCGCGAGGGGTGATGCGAGAGAGATCTTCCTGCTAGCATTCTGCTGTCAGGAGGCGGGATATGGCGACCGTGACCATCCGGAATCTCAGCGACGATGTCGTCGACGCGCTGAAGGAGCGTGCCCGACAGAACTCCCGCTCGATGGAGGCCGAGGTGCGCGACGTGCTCACGCGATTGGCGAAGAACAGCGCGAGCGGGCTCGAAGCCGACCTGGCGCAGCGGATGGCCCGTCCGCGCCGGTGGTCGGTCCCATCAAGCGAGATCATGGCGAGGGTGGAAGCGAACCCGTCGACCCCGGAACAAGACAGGATGCGTCGGGAATGGGCGGCGGAGCTGGAGGCGGACAGGCAGAATCCCTTCTTCCTCGAACCGCTCCGGGACCCGTGGGAGAGTCGTGATTCTTCTTGACACGAACGTGCTGATCCAGCTCGACAGCGTGCAGTTGCCCCCGGACGACGTGGCTCTGAGCGCCATCGTCTACGCCGAACTTCAGCTCGGAGTCGAGCGTGCGACGGATCCGGTTCTTCGCCGCAGCCGCCGCAACGAACTGATGCGCCTCTCCTCACTCCTCGAAGCCGACTGGCTCCCGTTCGATCGGGCAGCCGCGGAGGGATACGCCCGCCTTGCGTCGGAGGTGATCCTGACCCGTCCCGCACATGCCCGGAGCAAGGACCTCATGCTGGCCGGGCACGCCTACGCACTCGGCGCCGCCCTCCTCACCTTCAACCCGAAGGACTTCGAGCTCGTGTCCGGCGACGTCGAGATCATCGTCCCCGAACTGCGCTGAGACAGGTCAGCCGCGGGCGGCCCACCACCCCCGAAGCCGCTGCTCGGCGACATCGGGGCCGAGCACGCCCTCGTCCAGGCGCAGGTCGAGGAGGAACCGGTACGCCTCGCCGACCTCGCGTCCGGGGCTGATGCCGAGCACCTGCTGGATGCGGTTGCCGTCGAGCTCCGGACGGATCGCGTCGAGCTCCTCCTGCTCGCGGAGTGCGGCGATGCGCGACTCGATGTCGTCGTAGGCGCTCGCGAGACGACCGGCCTTGCGCTTGTTCCGCGTGGTCACGTCGGCGCGGGTGAGGATGTGCAGGCGCTCCAGCAGATCGCCGGCATCGCGCACGTAGCGACGCACGGCCGCATCCGTCCAGGCGCCCTCGGCGTAGCCGAAGAAGCGCAGGTGCAGCTCGATGAGCGTGGCGACGGCGTTCGTGGTCTCGGTGTCGAAGCGCAGCGCCTGCAGCCGCTTGCGCGCCATGCGCGCCCCGACCACATCGTGGTGGTGGAACGTGACCACTCCCCCGGCCTCGAGCTTGCGGGTGCGCGGCTTGCCGATGTCGTGCAGGAGTGCCGCGATGCGCAGCGGCACGTCGGGCGCGGCGCCGGGGTGCCGGGAGTGCTCGAGCTCGATCGCCTGGGCGAGCACGGTGAGCGAGTGCTCGTAGACGTCCTTGTGGTGGTGGTGCTCGTCGACCTCGAGGCGCAGTTCGGTGACCTCGGGCAGGAACTCGTCGATCAGCCCGGTGTCGACCAGCACGCGGATCCCGCGCACCGGGTCGTCGGTCTGCATGAGGCGCACGAGCTCGGACTGGATGCGCTCCGGACTCACGATCTTCAGCGTCTCGCGGAGCTCGGCGATCGCCTCGGCCGTGGCCTCTTCGACGCGGAAGCCGAGCTGGGCGCTGAAGCGCGCGGCGCGCAGCATGCGCAAGGGGTCGTCGCCGAACGAGATCCGGGGGTCCGCCGGGGTGCGCAGAACACCCGCGATCAGATCTTCCACCCCACCGGTCGGGTCGATGAGCTTGACCGACGGCACCTGCAGGGCCATGGAGTTGACGGTGAAGTCGCGGCGCACGAGGTCGCCGTCGATCGTGTCGCCGAACTCCACCGTGGGCTTGCGGGTCACACCGTCGTAGCTGTCGGCACGATAGGTCGTGATCTCGACCTGTTCGCGCTGCACGCGCGCGCCGATCGTGCCGAACGCCCGGCCGATGTCCCACTGTGCGGTCGAGATCGGCGTGACGATGGTCAGGATCTCGTCGGGCGAGGCGTTGGTCGTGAAGTCGAGGTCATGGGTCGCGCGTCCGAGCAGCGCATCGCGCACCGGACCACCGACGACGGCCAGATCGAAGCCGGCCTCCTCGAACGCCGTCGCAAGGGTGCGGACGACCGGATTCTCGGCGAGCGCACCGAGACGGGCGAGGCCGTCAGCCATATTGAGCATGGGTTCCAGCGTACCGGGGTGAGCCGTTCGTGCCGGGGCAGTCTGCTGCCCCTGCCTCTTCTCCGAGCCCTTCTGCGAAAACCCAGACCGTCCGCCCGCGCGCCGGCGCGCCACCCCTCGACACGCCGGTCCCCGCGACGTCGGTCTCCGTTTCGGCCGAAGGAGCGTCGGTCGCGGAGTTCACCCGCCCTTCCCTTCGGGGTCAGACGCCGGTCATCCGTCTTCGATGGGGTGGAGGGGCCTCGTGCGGCTGAGCACGGAAACCCCACCTCGAAGGACTGACATGACCTCCCCCACCCCTGCGGTGCGGTGGCGGCGTCGCGGACTGACGTCCGTCGCGCTCCTCGCCCTGCTCGGCGGCGCCGTCGTCGCCCCCGCGGCTCTCGCCGCCCCCGACCCCGAGGTGCCGACGGGATCGCTGATCACCGGCGACACCTCCTGGCACTACCTCGACGACGGCTCCGACCCGTCTCCCGCACCGGCGGCGCTCCGCGACTGGACGCTGCCCGCCTATGACGACAGTGCATGGAAGACCGCTGCCGGCTCGTTCGGCGCGAAGGGCGGGAAGCTCGCACCGGTCGGTCCGCAGACGCCGAAGACCCTTCTGAACCACTACCTCGACGGCACGGCGGCCCCGACCGTCCCGACCTACTTCTTCCGCACGACCTTCGAGCTCGAAGCGGGCGTCGCCGAACAGGTCGCGGCCCTCCAGAGCACTATCACGTACGACGACGCGATCATCGTCTGGATCAACGGCGAAGAGGTCGCCCGCTACGTCGACGGCCGCATCACCGACACCACCAACGTCGAGTACGCGGGAGACGGCAACGGCGACCCGCTCACCAGCACGTTCAGCGCCGAAGGCGACCTGCTGCACGACGGCACCAACACGATCGCCGTCTCGCTGTTCCAGGACCGGGAGACCAGCTCCGACATCTTCTTCGACATGTCGTCGCTGACCCTGGTCAAGGCATCCGCCCCCGGCACCCCGGTCGTCGCACCGCCGACCCGCGTCATCCTCACCCCGACCGAGCAGCCTGCCGTCTCGCAGTCGTTCTCCTGGCTCGCCGGCGACGCCTCGCACACGGTCGGACAGGTCGAGATCGCGCCCTCGGCGGGCGGCGAGACCCGCATCGTCGACGCATATGACGCGGGTGTCGTGAACGGCAACCCGAACAAGCACTTCTCGGCCACCGTGACCGGCCTCACCGCCGCCACCGAGTACCGCTATCGCGTCGGCCTCCCGGGCAGCTGGAGCGACTGGTTCACCTTCCGCACCGCGGATCCGTCCGCGACCGACTTCCAGTTCATCTACTACGGCGACGCGCAGATCGGCCTCGACACCACGTGGCCGAGCGTCGTGAAGCAGGCGGAAGCCGCCGCGCCCCGGTCGATCGGCTCGGTGCACGCGGGTGACCTCATCAACACGTCGAGCAACGAGAACGAGTGGGTCAACTGGTTCAAGGGCATGAAGGACTCGGCCGTCCGCACCAACGTGATGGCCGCCCCTGGCAACCACGAATACTCGGGCGACAAGCTGCTCACGGCGTGGAAGGCCGCGTTCGAATACCCGCGCAACAACCCGTCGACGAGCTCGATCGGCGAGCTGGCCGACCTCGCCAAGGGCGACTCCGCCGTGGCGCAGCAGTACCGCGCGTTCTTCGACCACTGGAGCTCGTTCGCCGCCGAGACCGCGTACTACACCGACTACCAGGGCGTGCGTTTCATCACGCTGAACGCCACCCGCGACACGACCTTCCTCACCCCGGCCGGACTCCCGTCCTGCACGGGCACGGAGTGCCCGTCGTCCCAGATCGGCACGCTGTGGACCCGCTTCCAGGGCGCCTGGCTCGACCTGCTGCTGCAGAACAGCCCGTCGAAGTGGAACGTCGTCACGTTCCACCAGCCGGTGTTCTCGGCATCCGAGGGTCGCGACGAGCCGGTGTTGCGCGCCGAGTGGCTCCCGGTCTTCCAGCGCAACGACATCGACCTGGTGCTCATGGGCCACGACCACACCTACGCTCGCGGCTACGTGAACACCGATGCCACCGAGACCACCGGCCTCACCACCGGCCCGGTCTACGTCGTGTCGAACTCGGGCGCGAAGCACTACGACCTCGAGACCCCCGAGAAGAACGTCTGGACCAACAACGGCGCCACCCAGGTACTGCGTGGCCAGGGTGTCACCACGTACCAGGTCATCGACGTGTCGAAGAATCAGCTGGTCTACCGTTCGTACCTCGCCGAGAAGCAGCCGGGCGCGACCACCGACCTCCCCGTCGGCGCCGTCTACGACACGTTCACCGTGACGAAGTCGAATGCCGGGGAGAAGTGGGTCACCGAGGCCGGCGTCACGCCTCCGGTCACGCCGGAGCCCGAAGTTCCGGCCAAGGTCGAGCTCGGCGCGGCATCCGTGAAGGCCGGCGGCACGGTCACGGTATCGGGCAGCGGCTTCGCGGAGGGCGCGCAGCTGCGACTCGAGCTGCGGTCCGACCCGGTGCAGCTGGGCACCGCCACCGCCGGTGCGGACGGATCCTTCCAGCGCACGGTCACGATCCCGGCGAACACCCCGGCCGGCGGGCACACGCTCGCGGTGATCCTGCCCGACGGCACCGAAGTCACCGCGGCCCTCACCGTCGCAGCGGCAGCCGGTGGCGGAGCGGTGGCACCGGGCAACGGCGGCTCGACAGGCGGCGACCTCGCCACCACAGGTGCCGACAGCGCGCCGTACATCGTCGCAGCCGTCGTGCTCCTCGCCGCCGGCCTCGGCCTGTTCGCGATGCGCCGTCGTCGCCGTCACGCCGCGGTGGAGACGACCGAGGCGGAGTAGTCCGCACGAGAGGGTGCCGTGCCGTCTTCGGACAGGCCGGCACCCTCTTTCCCTGCACAGATATCCCATCGATAACGATGCGGATTCCGCTGCTCACGGGGAGCCATCCCCTCCTCCACACACCCCTACGCTCTGGACATGCGCCCTCACTCTCGCCTCATCCTCGCTTCGGCCACAGCCGCACTCCTGGGCCTCTCGCTCACCGCCTGCGCCCCGGCGAGCACAGTCGGCTCGGTGACGCCGTCATCGTCATCGTCGCCGGTCGCCTCTCCGTCCCCCACGCCTGCGGACCGGGTCGTCGAGATCTCGGTCGACGGCCTCTCGGTCGACGACGGCGCCGTGATCGCGTACGACGACCCTGACGGCGCTGTCGCCGCCCTCACCGACGCCTTCGGATCGGCTCCGACGGAAGGAACCGTCGAGGGCCCCTACGGCGCCGTGTACTCCGGATACGACTGGCAGGGCACGAAGGCGACGGTCCGCGAGACCCGTATCGACCTGGTCGTGTCGGCGGATGCCCCCGGTGTGATATTCCGCACCCCGGAGGGCATCGGCATCGGTTCCACGCGCGCCGAGGCGATGGCCGCAGGAGCGGTGGACGGCTGGGATGAAGACGGCGACGGCGTCGCCGACTACCTGAGCATCGGCGTGCGAGAGGTTCCCGGCACGTCATCCCTCGTGAATCCCGGAGAAGTCGGCGTGGAGTACATCGACCTCAAGATCACCGGCGATGTCGTGACCCGCCTCAGCAGCGGAGGCAACGACTTCAGCGACATCTGACGCGAATCCGGACGCTGTCGACAAGACTCCCCATCGCCTGACGGAACCGCCGACTGAGATAGCCTTCACCCGAGTCCGTCCCCGGTGAAGGAGAGCAAGTGTCCGCGAATGATGTGATCGCCGACGAGACCGATCGGATCGTCGCCGCGGCCCTGCAGGTGAACGGCCGCGCGTCGTGGGGCGAGATCGCTCGCGTGGTCGATCTGCCCGAGCGCACGGTCGCCCGTCGAGGCCAACGGCTGCTGGATCGAGGACTGGTCCGCGTCTCCACCTACGTCGACCCGGCCCGCGTCCTACACGCCCGCGCGGTGCTGTTCCGCATCACGACCGAGCCCCATGCGCTGTGGCACGTGGCACGCACGCTCGCGCGGCGGGCGGACGCGTCCTCGGTCTCGGTGCTCGAGGGCAGCAGCGACATCGCCGGAATGCTGCTCCCCCACGATGACGCCTCCATCCGCGAGCTGCTCTTCACCGACTTCCCCGAGCTCGACGGCATTGACTCGATCAATGTCACGACAGTGCTGAAGTTCTTCCGCTCGGGGCACGACTGGCGCGCGGGAGTGCTCACCGACGAGCAGGCGCGCATGCTCGACGAGTCGTCCGGATCCGAGGTCGACCCCGCCGATTCTCTGAGCACGGACGAAGAGGCGCTCATCCGGCTGCTGCTGAAGGACGGACGGATGCCGGTCGCTCAGCTTGCCCGATCGCTGGGACTGAACGTCACGACCACCCGGCGCCGGATGGAGTCCCTGAGCCGTCGCGGTCTGATGCATCCGCGGACCGAGGTCGTGCCGAGTCTGTTCGGGTTGGGACTGGAGGCGCTCGTCTGGCTCCGGGTGCCGATGGCGCGCCTCGAGAGAGTGGGAACCGCCCTGGCGGCAGCGCCCGAGGTGAAGTTCATCGCCGCGACCACCGGCACCTCGCAACTGCTCGCCAACGTGCTCGTGAAAGACGCCGACGAGTTCTACGAGTTCCTCACCGGGCCGGCCGTGGCGGGCCACGAAGGCCTCGAGGTCGTGGAGTCGCTGGTCGTCATCACGCCGGTGCTGCGTGGGTCGCTGATCGTGGATGAGGCACCCGAAGCACTGGCGAACGACATGCCCACCGGCGCCATCCGCCTATAGTCTGATTCTGTTACTGACATGTAACGAAATGGCGAGATCGTTCTTCAAAGCTTGACCTAGTGGCGAAATAGGGCAAGTATCCTCTCCAGGGCCATCACCCCTGGAGAGGACGACCGTGTTCACGGCAACGGGAGACAACTGGGCGGATCGCGCGGCGACGCTGCCCCTGCGCACGCGCTTGTTCATCGACGGTGCGTGGGAGGAGGGCTCGGCCGAGCCACTGACGCCGGTGAGCCCGCGCGACGGACGGACGCTCCCGCCGATCAGCGCAGCCTCGGTGGGCGATGTGGACCGTGCTGTGCGCTCGGCGCGCGCGGCATTCGACTCCGGGATCTGGTCGCGGATCGCTCCCCGCGAGCGTGGACAGCTGCTGATCGCGTTCGCCCAGAGGATCCACGACAACGCCGAAGAGCTCGCCCTCACCATCTCGCTCGAGATGGGCAAGCCCCTGCGCGAGGCGCTGCAGACCGAGCTCCGCGCCGTCGTGAACTGCTTCCGCTGGTACGGCGAGGCTGCGGACAAGGTCCTCGACGAGATGCCGGTCACCGCCCCGGGCAGCCTCGCGCTCGTCACCCGCGAACCGGCGGGAGTGGTCGCGGCCGTCGTGCCCTGGAACTTCCCCCTGACCATGACCGCCTGGAAGCTCGCCCCCGCTCTCGCGGTCGGCAACAGCGTGGTGCTCAAGCCCGCCGAGCACACCACCTTCTCGGCGCTCCGTCTGGCCGAGCTCGCACACGAGGCCGGGATCCCCTCCGGCGTCCTCAACGTCACACCCGGCACCGGCCAGGTCGCCGGCCGTGCTCTCGGCGAGCACCATGACGTCGACGTCGTCACCTTCACGGGCTCGCCCGAGGTCGGCCGCAAGTTCCTCGGCTATTCGGCGGCGTCGAACGGCAAGCGCGTCTGGCCGGAGCTCGGTGGCAAGACCGCCAGCCTGGTGCTGCCGGATGCCGACCTCGAGCGCGCGGTGCGGGCCACCGCCGACGGCTGCTTCTACAACCAGGGCCAGATGTGCACGGCCTCGTCGCGTCTGCTGGTTCCCCGCGCCCAGCGGGACCGTGCCCTCGAGATCGCCGCCGACGTCGCACGCACGACCCTTCCCGCCGACCCCTTCGAGGTCACGACCTCGATGGGCGCGATCGTCAGCGAGAGGCAGCTCGCGGGCATCGCCGGCTTCGTCGAGCGCGCCCAGACGGAAGGCGGCGAACTCGCGGCCGGCAGCCCCGAGCGGTTCCACGCCGTCGATGGTGGCAGCTACTTCGCCCCGGTCGTGCTCGGCGTCACTTCCCAGCACGAGGTCGCGCAGCGCGAGGTGTTCGGCCCCGTGCTCTCGGTCATCGCCTACGACGACGTCGAAGACGCCCTCGAGATCGCGAACGGCACCGAGTTCGGACTCGCCGCCGCGCTCTGGAGCACCGACCTCAACGCCGTGCACACCCTGTCTCGGCGCCTGCGCGCGGGCATCGTCTGGGTCAACTGCTTCGAGGAGGGCGACATGACGATCCCCTTCGGCGGGGTGAAGGGTTCCGGCTTCGGCCGCGACAAGAGCCTGCACGCGCTCGAGAAGTTCACCGATCTGAAGACGACCTGGATCGAGCTCTTATGACGCGCCCGTTCATCGGCATCACCACCTGGCGCCGGTTCATCGACACCGATCTCGGGGCCGGCCGCGCGGCGCACACCCTGGGCACGGAGTACGCCGCCCCCATCGAAGCGGCCGGCGGTGCCGTCGTTCTCCTCCCTCCGACGGCGAGCGTGGACGAGGTGCTCGACCGCCTCGACGGGCTGGTGCTCTCCGGCGGCGAAGACGTGCACCCCTCGCGCTACGGCGCCGAACCGCAGGAGGGGAAGAACTACGATCCCTCGCGCGACGGCTTCGAGATCGAACTCGCCCTCGGGGCACGCCGGCGCGGTATCCCCGTACTCGCGATCTGTCGCGGACTGCAGGTGAGCAACATCGCCTTCGGCGGGTCCCTCGTGATCGATATCCCGACCACGGAACACCACCAGCCGGTGCGCGCCGCCGACCAGCAGCTCGCCGCCCGGCATCCGATCGTCCTCGCGGACGGGAGCCGGCTCGCCGCCCTCTACGGCACGCGGGAGCGGATCGTGAACACCATCCATCACCAGTCGATCGACGTTCCCGCCCCCGGTGTCCACTCCGTCGCCTGGGCGCCGGACGGGATCGTCGAAGCCGTCGAGTCCGACGACGACTGGCCCTTCTGGGCAGTGCAGTGGCACCCCGAGAAGATGATCGACCCCGATGAGGCCGCAGAGGAGATGCCGCTGTTCACGGCGTTCGTCTCGGCCGCCCGCGAACGAGCAGCGGAACACCCCGCTGCGGAGAAAGGAACACGATGACCAAGCAGGTCTTCCTCGAGTACGAGAACGGCGTCCGCGCCGTCGCCACCCTGTTCGAGGACCTCGCCCCTCGCACGTGCGAGGCCATGTGGGGTGCGCTGGAGAAGCCGGTCACCATGCAGGCGATGCACGCGATGTATGCCGGACCGGAGGTCATGGTCGGGCTCCCCGAAGAGGCTCAGAACTTCGACCCCGAGAAGGTGCCGTTCGAGAACCAGCAGGTCGTGCCCGCACCGGGTGATCTGCAGTGGTACTGGCAGCGACCCATGCAGATGGGTGGGCTGCCGTTCGAGTGGTACGAGATCGGCGTCTTCTACGATCGTGGTGCCCGTACTCTCGGCCCGCTCGGATGGACACCCGTCAACATCTGGGGCGGCATCACCGAAGGACTCGCGGAGTTCGCCAAGGAGAGCGCGGCGATCCGCATCGACGGAGCCAAGCAGCTCACCATCGGACGCCTGGTCTAAGGCGTCGACTCAGTGCTGGACCCATCCCGAAGGAGCAGTGCATGAATACCCGAAGAATCCTCACCACCGGAGCGCTCGTCGCCACCGGAGCCCTCGTCCTCGCCGGCTGTGCTGCCGGTGACGACAGCGCATCGTCCGGCGACAAGGAGTTCGCCGGCGAGACCATCGTCGTCACGTCATTCGGCGGCGACTGGGAGAAGGCCTTCATCGAGGCCGTCGTCGATCCCTTCGAGGAGGAGACCGGGGCGAAGGTCGAGCTGATCACGCTGTACAGCGCCGACGCCCTCGCGCAGGTCACCGCCCAGAAGGCGAGCCCGCAGATCGACGTCGTGCATTTCTCCGGAGGGCAGGAGTTCACCGCGGCCGCAGACGGTCTCATCGCGCCGATCGCCGCCGACGAACTCTCCGAGACCGGCGACCTGATCGACCTGGCCACGGCCGGACTCGAACGGGGCGAAGGCCCGGTCATCCAGCTCGCGCCGATCGGGCTCGTGTACAACACCGAGGCGGATGCGCCGGCACCCACCTCGTGGTTGGATCTGTTCGACGAGGCCTACGCAGGGCACGTCGCCCTCACGGACTTCTCGAACACGTACGGCGTGCTCTCGATGCTCCGGGTCGCCGACGCGCTCGGTGGTGGCATCGACGACCCGTCGCAGGCGATCAGCGATCTCGGGGCCCTGGCTTCCTCGGGCGACGCGATCGTCGTCCCGACCTCGCCCGATCTGCAGACCGCCTTCGCCCAGCGCGACACGTGGCTCGCACCGTACGCGATGGACTACGCCGGGACGCTGCAGGACGCCGGCCTTCCGGTAGAGTTCATCGTCCCGGAAGAAGGCGTCACCGCCTCCCTCATCACGGCGAACGTGGTCGAGGGCCGGGACAACCCCGACCTCGCGAAGCTCTTCATCGATTTCGAACTGCGCCCCGAAGCACAGGCCGTCTTCGCGGAGAACATGCGGTACTCGCCGGTCAACACCAAGACCGAGCTCTCCGACGAGGCTGCGGACGCGGTGCTGACGGGTGACGAGCTCGAGACGGTCGTCGTCTACGCTCCGGGCGATGTCGCGGCTTCGCGACCGGCCTGGACCGATGAGTGGAATGCGCTGATCACCAAATGAGTGTGCGAACCCGTAGGGAGCCCTGGCTCCTGCTCCTGCCGGCGATCGTGCTGCTCGCGCTCGCCTTCATCACCCCGGTGGCTGGCATGCTCCTCATGAGCGTGCAATCGTCGGCAGGCGGGTTCACCCTCGACAACTTCACCCGGTTGTTCACGAGTGAGTATCACCTCCAGGCGGCGCTGCGCTCGCTCCGCCTGGGGGTGATCCAGACGGTGATCACCCTGCTCATCGCCATCCCGCTGTCCTACGTGATGGCGCGCGCCGGATCCAAGGTGCGCTCGTTCCTGCTGATCGTCGTGATCCTCCCGCTCATGACGAGCGTCGTCGTCCGCACGTTCGGGTGGGTGGTCCTGATGGGACCGTCAGGGCTCCTCATGAAGATCCCCGGTGCCGAGTTCCTCGTGAGCGGCACCCAAGGCTTCCTCGGAACCGAGACCGGTGTCGTGATCGCGATGGTGCAGGTTCTCCTCCCGTTCGCGGTGCTGAGCATCCTCGGCGTGATCTCGGGCATCCGGCCGCAACTGGAGGAGGCCGCACGCACCCTCGGCGCCGGATTCTGGCGCACACTGTGGCACGTCGTCCTCCCCCTCGCGATCCCCGGCATCGTCGCCGGAGCCTCGCTCGTCTTCGTCCTGTCGGTGAGCTCGTTCATCACCCCGCGCTTCATCGGCGGCGCGCAGATCCCGGTGTTCGCGCAGACGATCTACATCGATGCGACCACCAACCTCGACTGGTCGTTCGCGGCCGCGCAGGCCGTGCTGCTGTTCGCCGGGGTCATGCTCGTGCTCGCAGCGACGTCCCGACTCGGGAAGCAGAAGGTGTGACCATGGTCCGTTCCGTTCCGATCCTCGGCAGGGTCCTCGCCATCGTCCTCGGCGTCGTGGTGACGCTCTACATGCTCGTGCCGCTCATGGTCGTCGCCGGAGCCTCGATCGGCGAGAACCGCTTCCTGACCTTTCCCGGTCAGGGCTTCACGTTCGAGTGGTACGTCGAGGCGCTCACCTCCGACACGTATCTGGAGCCGTTTCGGCTGAGTCTGCTGGTCGGCATCACGGTCGCGATCGTCGCCGCAGCCATCGGCACCGCAGCCGCTCTCGCCCTCACCCGCTTCAAGGTCCCCGGCGGTGCCGCCATCCAGGGGCTGCTGATGTCGCCGCTGACGATCCCCACGATCATCCTCGCCATCGGCGCACTGTCCATCTCCTCACTCACGATCGGGTCGCCGAATGTGGGTGTCCTGATCGCGATCCACGTCGTGATCGCGATCCCCTATGTCATGCGCACCGTCACAGGTGTCATGACCAGGGCCGACCACTTCACGGAAGAGGCGGCACGCACCCTGGGCGCCAGCACCTGGAACCGCTACCGCCTGGTGGTGCTCCCCATCGCCCGCCCCGGCATCGCCGCCGGCGCGTTCTTCGCCTTCAACATCTCGTTCGACGATGCGGTCATCGCCCTCTTCCTGCGTACTCCGCAGCTCGAGACCCTGCCCATCGCCATCTACGGCCAGCTGGAGTTCAGCACGTCGCCCACCGTGGCCGCCGTCTCGACTCTCATGGTCCTGCTCACCGTCGTCCTCATGATCGTGCTCGAACGCATCATCGGCCTGGGAAGGTTGTTCGTCTGATGACAACACTCACCATCACTGCTCTCACCAAGGACTTCAAAGGGACGAAGGTGCTCAAGGGCATCGACATCTCGATGCGTTCGGGGGAGTTCGTCTCCTTGCTCGGGCCCTCGGGGTGCGGCAAGACCACGCTCCTGCGCTGCATCGCGGGCCTCGAGTCGCCCAGCGGCGGCACGATCGAGATCGCAGGCCAGGATGTGACCGGGCTCCCGCCCGAGAAGCGCCACCTCGGCATGATGTTCCAGAGCTACGCGCTGTTCCCGCACATGAGCGTCGTCGAGAACGTGCGCTTCGGTCTGCGCATGTCGGGCGAGAAGACCAAGGCCGAGCAGAAGGAACTCGCCGTCCGTGCGCTCGAGCGCGTGCAGATGGGCCACCTGGCCGATCGGATGCCGGCACAGCTGTCGGGCGGACAGCAGCAGCGCGTCGCCCTGGCCCGTGCCATCGCGTTCGAGCCGCGCGTACTGCTGCTCGACGAGCCGCTGTCGAACCTCGACGCCCGCCTACGGGAGGACATGCAGGTCGAGCTGAAGGAACTGCACCGCACGCTCGGCCTGACCACCGTGTTCGTCACCCACGACCAGGAGGAGGCGATGAGCCTCTCGGACCGCATCGTCCTCATGAACGCAGGTGTGATCGAGCAGGAGGGTGCACCGGCCGAGCTCTACGGAGCACCGCGCACTCCCTTCGCCGCCGACTTCATCGGTGCGGCGAACCTGCTGCCTGCGACCCGTTCCGGCGCCGTGGCGACATTGGATGGCACCGCGATCCAGGTGCCGATGACCGGCGCGGGCCCCGATGGCGCCGGCGAGGTGGTGCTCCGCCAGGAGGATCTGCGGCTCTCCCCGACGATCGGAGGCGACGCTCCGGTACGTGTCGAGGTCGTCACCCATGTCTACCGAGGCGCCGACGTCGTCTACATCGTCGAGCTCGCGGGAAAGCGGATGCGCGTCGTGCGTCCGCGGCACGAGGCGCCGATCCCCGAGGGTGCGGCCGGTCTCGGCTGGCGAGAGGGTGCCGTGCTCTGGATCGCCGCGGCCTGACGGACAGATCCGCTCCTCGTCGGAGGGCGCCCTCCGACGAGGAGCGGCACCGTCGTAGGATCGCGGCATGGCCGACGAAGACTCCCCCTCCCCCGACGCCCCCCGCGATGCCTCCCGCCGAGGCTTCTTCAAGGTGGGCGGCGCCGCCCTCGCCGGCGCGGTGGTCGGCGGTGTCGGCGGCGCGGCCATCGGAGCCTCCATCGCCGGTAACGGTCGCGACGGTTTCGCGGCGGATCCTGATCCGTTCGCTGCCCTCACGCCGCGCAGCGAACCCGGTTTCGATCACCTCGTCGTCGTGATGGGCGAGAACCGCTCCTTCGACAACCTGCTCGGGTACCTGTACTCGAAGGAGAACCTCCCGGCGGGCGAGACGTTCGAGGGTCTGGAATTCGGCTCCTACAGCAACACCGCCTCCGACGGCACGGTCGTCGACGCGCACGTGTACGAGGGCGACACCGACCGGATCATGAGTCTTCCCGACCCGGACCCGGGCGAGGAGTACCCGCACGTCAACACGCAGATCTTCGGCACGGTCGATCCTCCGACGAACGCCGACCTCTTCGTCGACGAGATGACCGCGCCCTTCAACGCCCCGACGCGCGGCGAGAAGGCCACGATGTCGGGTTTCCTCGAGGACTACATCATCAACTTCCGACGCCTGCGCAAGGGTGTGGATCCCCGGCCCGACGAAGCCGCGCACATCATGGGCTCGTTCTCTCCCGAGATGCTGCCGGTGCTGTCGACGCTCGCCTCGGAATTCGCGGTGTTCGACCACTGGTACGCCGGAGTGCCCTCGCAGACCTTCTGCAACCGTTCGTTCTTCCACGCCTCCACGTCTCACGGTTTCGTGACCAACCAGGCCGGAGGCGGCTACCGGAAGTGGTTGGATGCGCCGGCAGCGCCCACGGTGTTCAACCGGCTCGAAGACAAGAAGGTGAGCTGGAAGATCTACATCGACAAGCTCCAGCTCGTCTCGTTCACCGGCATGCTGCATGCGGCGGTGCTGGAGAAGTACTGGCGCACCGATCATTTCGGAACGATGGAGGACTTCTACGCCGAGGCGAAGGACGGCACGCTCCCCGCATACGCCTTCATCGAGCCGCGGATGGTTTACGACCACAACGACTTCCACCCTCCTTTCGGTTCCCCCCGCGAGAGCGAGGTCGACGGTGAGGCCGTGTTCGACAGTGCGATCTCTGACGTGCGTGCCGGAGACCGCCTCATCCACGACATCTACGAGGCGGTGCGCACGAGCGCTTCCCCGAAGGGCTCCAACGCCGTCAACACCCTGCTGCTCATCACCTTCGACGAGCACGGCGGGTGCTACGACCACGTGCCGCCGCCCGCCGTGACGAAGCCGACGCCCGAGACCGGTCCGGGTGAGATGGGCTTCACCTTCGATCGGCTCGGGTGCCGGGTGCCGGCCATCGCCGTCTCGGCCTATACCAAGCGCGGCAGCATCATCCATGACGAGATGCATCACGGATCCGTGACCGCGACCCTCTCGCGCCTGCACGGCCTGACGCCCCTCAACGACCGGGATGAGTCGGCGAACACTCTGCTGAACGTCGTCAACCTCGACAAGCCGCGGCATCCGTCCGACTGGCCGGTGACCACCCCGGCCTACACGCCGCCCAACCCGGAGGACACGGCACCACAGCCCGGAGAGAAGGATCAGCTGAAGCCTCTCACGCCGCCCGCACGCGGTCTGCTCGGCCTGCTCCTCGCGCGCTACGGGAAGCCTGGTGAGCAGGAGCCGGAGACCTTCGCCGACGCGTACAAGCTGCTGCACGAGCACGGCGAGGAGCTGTTCGGTCCGCCGAGCGGGAACTGATCGTGGCTCTACTCGTACGGTCGGCGCTCAGTGAGCAGAGCCTCCTCCCGACTACACGTCGGCGATGAGCCTCTTGCCCAGGTCGACCGTGTCGTCGATCTCGTAGCCGAGGCGTCGGTAGAACTCGACGACCTGGGCGTTCCCCGTCCGCACCTGCAGGTTCACCTTGGGGCAGCCCAGATCGCGCAGACCGGCCTCGACGTGGGCGACGAGTGCCCTGCCCACCCCGAGCCCTCGTGCGTCGAGATTCGTGGCGAGATAGTTCATCCACCCGCGATGTCCGTCGTAGCCGGCCATGACCGAACCGAGGATCCGCCCTGTCTCGTCCTGCGCCACCACGAAGAGATGCGGTTGCACTGTCGCCTTGCGGGCGATGTCCTGAAGCGGGTCGTTCCACGGTCTCGTGAGACCTGCAGTCTCCCACAGGGCCACGACGGCATCGGTGTCTTCGGGCTGGAACGGTCGGATGCGCACCGGTCCAGCTTTCCAGATCGACCCCGCCTGCCCGGGTCAGCCCTCGCGGGAGAAGGTGACGTGCGTGACACCGGACTCGGCGACCTCCGAGGTCACGCGGTAGCCCGACTCGAACCCGCGCAGGTCGTCCCACAGGCGGATCCCGCTGCCGATCAGGATCGGCGTGATCCCCACATGCAGGTCGTCGACGAGTCCGGCGCGAAGGTACTCGCGCACGGTCGTCGCCCCGCCTCCGACGCGCACGTCGCGTCCATCCGCAGCGGCGACCGCCTTCCGGAGCGCCTCCTCGGGCTCGGCAGACAGGAAGTGGAAGCTCGTGCCGTTGGCGAACTCGATCGACGGACGCGGGGTGTGCGTGAGCACGAACACCGGAGCCTGGAACGGCGGCTCGTCTCCCCACCATCCGCGCCAGTCGGGGTCGTCCGGGTTCGCGTGGAGCCCGAACATCCCGGCCCCCATGATCTCGGCGCCGATGTTCTCGAAGTAGTGCGAGGCGTACTTCTCGTCCACGCCGGTGGTGCCCGCCCCGCTGGTGTCATGGAAGACGCGTTCGTGGAACGTGCGGGTTGCCGTATATGCCGCCGTCAACCGCCCCCAGTCCTCGCCGAACGGGTTCTCGGGAGTCTGATCCGTCGTCGTGGCGAAGCCGTCGAGCGAGATGTTGAGATCGACGCGAACACGGGTCATGACTGCCTCCGGAACTGCACGGGGTGACGACGCGTCCATCGACGCGCCGTCACCCAGCGTCAGCGTTCAGCGACGCCTTGTCAAGGACGAGGGTCTTGATCAGATGGCGTCGCCCTGAACGGGCCCTTCCGTGTTCGGCTTCCATCCGAGTGCGGGTGCCACATGTTTCGCGAACGACTCCAGCACATGCAGGTTGTACTCCGGTCCGAGCTGGTTCGGGATCGTCAGCATCAGGGTGTCGGCGGCCATCACCGCCTCGTCCTGTCGGAGCTGTTCGATCAGCACGTCGGGCTCCGCCGCATAGGTCTTGCCGAACGTGGAACGGAACCCGTCGATGATGCCGATCTGGTCGGCGTTCTCCTCGCTGCGAAGGCCGAAGTAGGCCCGGTCCATGTCGGACACCAGCGGGAACACGCTGCGACTGACCGAGACGCGCGGGGTGCCGGTGTGACCGGCCTCCTTGTACGCCGAGCGGAAGAGGTCGATCTGCTCACGCTGCAACTCGTGGAACGGCTGCCCTGTGGCCTCGGTGACGAGCGTCGAGCTCATCATGTTCAGGCCCTTGCGACCCGTCTCGATCGCGGTGGGACGCGAACCCGATCCCCACCAGACGTGATCGCGAAGCGTCGGCGACTGCGGCTCGATCGCGAGGTAGCGTCCGGCGCCCACCATGCGGGGATCACCGGGGGCGATTCCCTCGCCGTCGATCGCGCGCAGGAACAGGTCGAACTTCTCCCGGGCGATGACGCTCCCGCGCTCGGTGTCCTCCTCATCGACGTAGCCGAAGGTCTCATAGCCGCGCAGAGCCGTCTCGGGTGAACCGCGGCTCACCCCGAGCGCGATGCGTCCGTCGGAGATCAGATCCAGCGCAGCCGCTTCTTCCGCGAACTGGAACGGGTTCTCGTAGCGCATGTCGATCACCCCGGTGCCGACCTCGATGCGCTTCGTGCGCGCGGCCATGGCCGTCAACAGGGGCATCGGCGAAGCCGCCTGACGCGCCCAATGGTGCACACGAACGTATGCGCCGTTCACACCGATCTCGTCTGCGCCCTCGGCGATCGCGATGGTCTGCTTCAGCATGTCCCCCGCGGTGCGGGTCGCTGAGCCGGGCACATCCGCATAGTGCCCGAAGGAGAGGAATCCGAAAGCCTTCATGATCTATTCCAACGCATGGAAACGCCGTCTATTCCCCCGGTACCAGGATGCCGTCGAGCACGAGTGACCGGATGCGGGGCTCGATCTCGGCCCACAGATCCGGGAGCGGAACCTCGAAGAGGTCGGCCAGCGCCGAGACGATCTGCACCACGGTGAGCTCGCCGTCGCACGCGCCCACGAACCCGGCGAGCGCGGGATCCACGTTCACCGTCCGGGCGAAGCCGCCGCCCTGTCGCAGCTCGATGACGCTCGGGTCGTCGTTGGCCGGAAGCAGGTGCCGGGCCTCGGTGACATCGGGTGCCGTCACCAGCGTTGCAGGAAGCCCGTCGGCGAGGGCGTCGTGCGCGGCCAGCCCGGTACCGAGAGCGGCGCCGACGTTGGAGACCGGCTGGGCGATGCGCTCCGTACGGCGAAGCGGAGGCGTCGAGCCTCGCCGCATCAGTACGTACCCGAATCCGACCGACGTCACGCCTCGCGCGGCGAAGTCGTCGAGCCAGGCGGTCAGCAGCGGGGTGAATGCAGGGTCGCGGGGTGTGGTGCCGCCGTCACGGATCCACAACTCCGCGTAGCCGAGCGGCGACAGCTCCTCGCGTTCGATCACCCAGAGGTCGATGTCGCTCGGCACCCACGCGTCGAGACGTGCGAGGCCCGTGATCCCGGCCCGCGACTCCCAATTGCCGAGCAGCTGGGCGATGCCGTGCTGCGTCAGATACGCGGGTGCGCTCCGCACGAACTGCTCGACGAGCGCGTCTCCCACCAGTCCGCCGTCGCGGTATTCGTACGCCGGGACGCCGTCCATCCGGGGGGTGATGACGAACGGCGGGTTGGAGACGATCAGGTCGAAGGCCTCGCCCGCGACGGGCTCGAACATGCTGCCGTGTCGGAACTCGATGTTGGCCACGCCGTTGAGGCGGGCGTTGAGTTCCGCGAAGGCCAGGGCGCGCTCCGAGATGTCGGTCGCGATCACGGTGCCGGCCCGACGGGCGACGAGGAGCGCCTGGATCCCGCACCCGGTCCCCAGATCGAGCGCGCGATCGACCTGGATGGGAACGATCGTCTCGGCGAGAGTGCGCGACGCCCCGCCGACCCCGAGCACGTGGTCGAGAGGAAGAGGGCCGTCGAGCGCGACCTCATCGAGGTCGCTGGCGATCCACCACTCCCCGACGCCGTCGGCGTCTACGAACGACTGTGGACGCAGCAGGACGGTCGGGGTCACGGTATCGGCATCGGCTTTCGCGAGTGCGAGCGCCACGAGCCCGTCCACGCCGAGCTGCGGCAATGCGGCGGCGACCGCCACCCGCGGCTGCGGCATGCCGAGCACCAGGAGGCGTCCCAGGGTCGCCAGCACGCCCCCGTCACCGGCGATCGTGCGCAGGATAGGCTCTCTCATCCCGCGGGCGAGGGCATCGTCGGCCTCCTCGCCCCACAGTCGGCGAAGGGGCGCGGAACGCAGGTCGGCGGCGTCGAGATCAGAAGCGAGTGCGGCGACGAGAAGCGGGTCGGTGTGGGGTGCGGGGGTGTCGGACACGGCCGTCACTCTACGCGTCTTCAGGGTTCTCCTTCCCCAGGCCTCCTAGAATCAGGGGGTCAGTACTCACGATCAGCCCTTTTCCGGGCGTTCGAGGAAGACCTTCATGACCGCGATCACCCCCGAGCACGGCTTCCGTGCGCGCCTGCGAAGGCTCGCAGGCGGGACCGCTGTACTCGCGATCGCTTTGGGCGCCTACACGGTCGCCCTCCCGAGCACCGCCATCGCCGCCGGCGGATCCTCCTCAGACGACGAGCAGAGCATCGGGTTCCACGTCTCCGCGGGTCTGCGGGGGCTCGTCGCCCCCGGTTCCGCGACCACGGCGATGGTTACGCTGCAGAACGACACGGATTCGAAGCTCTCCGGCGGTCAGGTGCAGGTGGAGCTCAGCAAGACTCCCCTGACGGATGAGGCTTCGGTCACGAGCTGGCTCGACGAGGGTGAGGCTCCTGGCGACTTCGCGACGATCGGTTCCGAGACGACGGCGCCACTCGAGGCCGACACGTCGGCCACGGCGACGGTCTTCGTGCCCGCCGACACCCTCTCCGATCTCACCCCTGGTGTGTACCCGCTGCGCGCAGAGCTCACCGGCGCGAAGACGGCGAGCGCCACCGACGATCGCGCGACAGCCGTCGCGGCCACCGCCACGAGCGTGCTGGTCGTGGCGGACTCTCAGACGACGCAGGTCGGTGTCCTGGTCCCGGTCACCGCGACGCCGGAGGGTGGGGCGCTGCTCAGTTCCGACGAACTCGCCGCGCTCACCGCGCCGGACGGTGCTCTCACCGCTCAGCTCGACGGTGTCGCAGGAACCACCGCGGTGCTCGCGATCGACCCGTCGATCCTCACGGCCATCCGCGTGCTCGGCTCCTCAGCGCCGCGGTCGGCCCAGGACTGGCTCACCCGTCTCGAAGCTCTGCCCAACGCACGGTTCGCACTGCAGTTCGGTGATGCGGATGCCACCGCTCAGGCACAGGCGGGGCTACCCGCACTCCTGCAGCCGACGACGCTGGCTCCGTTCCTCGATCCCGCGAACTTCCCGCAGGCACCTGCCAGCGTCTCCCCGACGGACGGACCGAGCGCGACGCCGGGCCCGTCCCCCAGCCCGACCAACACGCCGCAGCTTCCTGACGACCAGGAGCTCACGGCCGTCGAGGGTGCCCTTCCTCGAATCCTGTGGCCGGACGACGACCTCGGACCCGACGACCTCTCCTCGTTCACGCGCTACCTCGGCGAGGGCACGACCACGGTCGTCTCCTCGGCAGCGCTCGGCGGACAGAGTGCGGCGCACGCCACGCTCGGCGGAAACGACCTCCTGGTCACAGACACGGGCCTGTCCGAGTCCTTGTCCGAGGTCGCGGCCGAAGCGGACCCGCTCGATCGCCAGCGCCTCCTCGCCGAGGCCGCTGCTCTGCTCCTGCTCGCCGAGGATCGCGTCGCCGGTGCCCCCCTGCTCGTCGGACTCGACCGCGACGAGAATCGCGACGCCGACGCGTTGCGCGACGCGATCTCGGCCGCCGATTCGATCGGATTCGAGCTGTCCGCGCTCCGCGCGACACCGCCGGTTCCGGCCGCCCTCACCTCCCAGGCCGATCCCGCTCGCGCCACCGCGGTCAACGAGCTCCTCGCCGATGAGGGCACTCTCACCGCCTTCTCCTCGATCCTCACCGACCCCCAGGTGCTGCTGAGCCCCGAGCGCATCAGGATCCTCCGCACGCTGACCGTCGGATCGTCGGCGAAGTCCTTCGCCGACGGTGTCGAGAAGCACCGGAAGCGCACCACGGAGACGCTCGCGGCCGTGAGCATCCCGCCGTCCAGCACCATCCAGCTGCTCACGGCCAACGCCGACCTGCCGATCGCCGTGCGCAACGACCTTCCGTGGCCGGTGACGGTGCAGCTGTTCGTCTCACCGACCGACCCGCGCCTCGAAGTCACCCCGATGACCGAGACCGTCGTCGAGGCGAACTCGACGAAGCGCGTCAAGGTCCCGGTGTCGGCACGCGTCGGCAGCGGTGAGGTCGACCTGCGGCTCAGCCTCTACAGCCCCACCGGCGTGCAGATCCAGGGTCAGCAGGAGATCCGAGTCGCCGTTCGCGCCGAGTGGGAGACCATCGGTCTGGTCATCTTCGGAGGTCTCGCCGTCCTCCTGATCACCCTCGGTGTGATCCGGACGGTCCGCCGCAAGCGCCACGAGGCTGCTGAGGACGCCGAGGCGGAGGCCGAGCTCGAGAAACTCGACGAGGTGGCCGCGGAAGACGAGGTGGCCGCGGAGGCCGAATCCGATGCTCCTGCACCGACGACCGGAGACAAGACCGTCGACGGGAGACAGATTGAGTAGTCTCGGCCGCGCGAGCGCCGTCATCGGCGCCGGCACCCTCGTCTCTCGACTGACCGGCCTGCTCCGCAGCATCGTGCTCGTCGGCGTCCTCGGCTCGGTCGCATCCCAAGCAGCAGACGCGTTCACCTATGCGAACCAGTTGCCGAACAGCGTCTTCTCCCTCATCTCGGTCGGAATCCTCACCGCCGTCATCGTCCCGCAGATCGTGAAGGCGACAGCGGATGCCGACGGCGGCAACGCGTTCATCTCGAAGCTCTTCACCCTCGGCACCGTGGTGCTCGTGGTGGTGACGGGGATCGCGACCGCCGCGGCGCCCTGGCTCGTCCACCTGGTCGCCGGCAAGGCGAACGAGGCCACTCTCGCGCTCGCGACGGCACTCGCATACTGGTGTCTTCCCCAGATCCTCCTCTACGGCCTCTACGCGATGCTCGGCGAGGCTCTCAACGCGCGGAAGATCTTCGGTCCGTTCACCTGGGCGCCCGTCGTCAACAACATCGTGTCGATCGCCGGTTTCCTCGCGCTCGGTGCCCTGTTCGGGCCGGTGTCCACGAAGGCCGCCGACTGGACGCCGCAGATGATCACGCTGCTGGGTGGCACGGCCACTCTCGGCATCGCACTCCAGGCCGTCGTCCTGCTTCTCTTCTGGCGCCGCACGGGGCTCGCATTGAAACCGGACTTCCGCTGGCGGGGTGTCGGACTCGGGAATGTCGGACGGCTGGCGGGCTGGACCTTCCTCATGGCGTTCGCGAGTCTCTCCGCCGGAGTCCTCCAGGGCTACATCGTCAGCGAGGTCGCCGGTTTCGGTGCTTCCGCCACCGTGACGGCGAATGCCTGGCTCATCTTCATGCTCCCGTACTCGGTGATCGTGCTCTCGATCGGCACTCCCTACTTCACCCAGATCAGCGGTCACGCCGCCGCCGGCCGCGACGATGAAGTCCGTGCCGACATCGCGCAGAGCATCCGCACACTGCTCTTCTTCATCGTCGCGGCAACAGCAGCCGTCGCGGCCGCAGCCATCCCTGCTTCTCGGGTGTTCACCGCCTCCGCCGACGACGCCCAGGCAGCCGCCCTGGTGCTGCTCGCCTATCTCGTCGGGCTCATCCCGCTCACGGTCCTGTTCATCGTGCAGCGCACGTTCTACGCGTACGACGACACGCGCACCCCGTTCTGGTTCACGATCTTCCAGTGCGTGCTCATCGTGGTGACGGCGCTCATCGCGCTGGGCATGCGCGAAGCGGGAATCATCCCCCTCACATCCCTCGCCGCGGCGGTCGCGCTCGGTCAGTCCATCGCGAGCGTCCTGCAGACGATCGTCGCCACGTGGCTGCTGCATCGCAAGATCGGCGGCCTGCAGATCCGTTCCTGGATGTCCGCCATCGTTCGCTTCGCGATCGCCGGCGTCCCCGCGGGTCTCGCTGGCTGGGGAGCGTTCGCCCTGCTGGGAGGAACCGCAGGCTGGACGATGGATGACAAGATCCAGGGCGCCCTCGGCACCGCGATCATCGGGCTCGTCGTGGTGATCGTCTACATCGCCATCCTCGCCGTCATGCGCGCCCCTGAGCTCAAGGCCGGCAGCGCCCTCATCCGTCGCTTCCTGCCCGGTCGCTGATCCCACCCCAAAGGCTTCTCCCAGCGCAGCGGCGCAGACTGTGCGGGGAATGCCTCGCGGTTACCATGGGTTGAAGCATTCGAAGGTCATTCGACTGCAGTTTCTAAGACGGAGAGCACATGCGTCAGGTCATCATCATCGGCTCCGGCCCCGCCGGATTCACGGCTGCCATCTACGCGGCCAGGGCGAACCTCAAGCCGCTGCTCATCGCGAGCTCCGTCGAGGTCGGCGGCGAGCTGATGAACACCACCGAGGTCGAGAACTACCCGGGCTTCCCCGAAGGCATCCAGGGCCCCGAACTCATGGCCAAGTTCCAGGAGCAGGCGGAGAAGTTCGGCACCGAGGTCGTCTACGACGACGTCACCGAGCTGCAGCTCGACGGTCCCGTCAAGAAGGTCATCCTTGGCAGCGGTGCGGAGCACGAGACGCAGTCCCTGATCTACGCGACCGGTTCCGCCTACCGCAAGCTCGGCATCGAAGGTGAAGAGCGCCTCTCGGGCTACGGCGTCTCCTGGTGTGCCACGTGCGACGGGTTCTTCTTCCGCGAGAAGACGATCGCGGTCGTCGGAGGCGGCGATTCCGCGATGGAAGAGGCCACGTTCCTCACCCGCTTCGCCGACAAGGTCTACGTCATCCACCGCAAGGACACCCTGCGAGCGTCGAAGATCATGCAGGAGCGCGCCTTCGCGAACGAGAAGATCGAGTTCGTGTGGAACAGTGAGGTCGCCGAAGTGCTCGGTGGCGACTCCGTGACCGGCGTGCAGCTGCGCTCGACCGTCGACGGCACCCTCAGCGACCTCCCGCTCGACGGACTCTTCATCGCGATCGGCAACGACCCGCGCACGCACCTCGTGCATGACAAGCTCGAGCTGACGTCGGAGGGCACCATCTGGGTCGACGGCCGTTCGTCGAAGACCTCGGTTCCCGGAGTCTTCGCTGCCGGCGACGTCATCGACCCCACCTATCGTCAGGCCATCACGGCTGCCGGCACGGGGACGGTCGCCGCTCTCGACGCGGAGCACTTCCTCGCAGACTTCGAAGACGCCTCCGTCGAGGTCCCGGCGGCCGAGGCCGCTGAGATCCTCACCGCCTCGGCATAGCCCGGGAACACTTTCCCCTCGTCGGCTGTTGTAGCAGACGAACCTCGAATCAAGGAGAACTCTGATGAGTGCAAAGGCTACGAGCCAGGCGACCTGGGAGCAGGACGTTCTGCAGGCCGACGGTCCGGTGCTGGTGGACTTCTGGGCTGAGTGGTGCGGTCCGTGTCGTATGGTCGCGCCGGTTCTGGACGAGATCCAGGCCGACAACCCCGACAAGATCACCATCCTCAAGCTCAACGTCGACGAGAACCCCGAGCTGGCGATGAAGTATCAGATCACGTCGATCCCGGCGATGAAGGTCTTCCACGGTGGTGAGGTCAAGACGACCATCATCGGCGCCAAGCCCAAGTTCGCGCTCGAGAAGGACCTTGCCGCATTCATCGGCTGATCCTCTGACAAGAAGGGGCCGTACCTCCCGGAGAGGTACGGCCCCTTCTTCGTCTCCGCGTCGCATCGCGGCCGCGACGCCGTTCGTCTCAGTGCTTGTCGTGCATCGCGACATCCTCGAAGACCGCTGCCCAGCTCGGATCGTGGGGAACGAGAACCACGCCCACCTCAGGAGGCGTCGGCGACGGTCGGATCCCAGCGGCGGTGCCGCTGCTTCTCGTCCAGCAGGCCCCAGACGGCCGATGTCAGCTCCGGGTACTCCAGGGCGATCTGCCGGAGCACGCGATAGTGTCGGGCCGCATTGGGACGCACACCGTCGTTCGCATTGATGTTGTCCGCGCGCAACAGGTAGACGACGAGCTCATCGACGCTGGGGAGCTCTTCCATGAACTCCCAGGGATCCTCTCCCCCGAGAAGGCGCTCCTGGATGAGAACCGCGAGTTCGTCCGCCGCTTCGGCACGCAGCACTTCCAGGCTGGCGCGACGCTGTACGGACTCGGTCATACTTCCAGCCTACGTCGGCTGCGGGCCCCTCCGGCGCTCCACCTTCATGTTCTCGGTCATTTCTTCGAGCTCCCTGCCCTTGGTCTCCGGCACCTTGAAGAACACGAAGAAGAACGACAGGAGCGCGAAGAACGCGTAGAACCCGTAGGCGAACGTGAGGCCGATCTCAGCGAACGCCGGGAACGTCGTGGAGATGAAGAAGTTCGCGACCCACTGCGCTGCAGCCGCGACGGCGAGAGCACCGGCTCTGATCGAGTTCGGGAAGATCTCGCCCAGCAGCACCCACACCAACGGACCCCAGCTCGCGCCGAAGAACACGACGAAACCGTTCGCGCAGATCAGGGCGATGGTGGCCCACGGGTCGGGAAGCGTCGCCGTCCCCTGCGCGTCCAGCGTGCCGAACGAGAATGCCACCGCCATGAGGCCCAGCGTCACGGTCATCCCGACGGAACCCACCAGCAGCATGATCCGGCGACCGATCTTATCCACCAGCAGAATCGCCACGATCGTGACGACGATGTTCGTGACCGAGGTGATGACGGAGGTGAGCAGAGCGCTGGATTCGTCGAAGCCCACCGACTGCCAGAGGGTCGTCGAGTAGTAGAAGATCACGTTGATGCCGACGAACTGCTGGAACACCGACAGTAGGATGCCGATCCAGACGATCGGCTTCAGGCCGAGACGGTTGCCGCGCAGGTCACGCAGCGACTCCGAGCGCTCCGTGTCGATGGTTCCGGTGATCTCGTCGATCTTCCCCTGCACGTCGACGGTCCCGGTGACGGTCTCGAGAACGTCGGCAGCTCTCTTCAGCTCACCCTTGCGCACCAGATATCGCGGAGATTCCGGCAGCCGAAGCGACATGAGCCCGTAGACCAGGGCAGGGATCGCGGCCACCATGAACATCCAGCGCCACGCGGTGAGACCCCACAGCGGCTGGTCCGCGGCACCGGCGATACCGGCGAGCAGTGCGTCGGAGAGCAGTGCCGCGAAGATACCGGTGACGATGGCGAGCTGCTGCAGGGAGCCGAGGCGCCCGCGGATGGCAGCCGGCGATACCTCGGCGATGTAGGCCGGTGCGATCACCGAGGCCGCACCGACGCCGAGGCCCCCGATGACTCGCCAGATGATGAGATCGACGACGCTGAAGGCGAGACCGGAACCGATGGCGGAGATGAAGAACATCGCGGCGGCGACGACCATGACCGGGATGCGGCCGTATTTGTTGGAGACCGGACCCGCGAACCAGGCACCGACGGCGCAGCCGATGAGGGCCGAGGACACGGCGAAGCCCTTCAGGGCAGTCCCGAGATCGAACCCCGAGACGTCGCCCGCCAGCGCGTCGACGGCACCGTTGATCACGGCGGTGTCGAATCCGAAGAGGAAACCACCCAACGCGGCCGCGATACTGACGGCGATCACGCGGCGCTTGATGGCTGCTGGACCGGCTGTTCTCGACATGACATCCCCCTCGTCGTCACGATGACGCGAGTCTAGGCTAGCGCTGCTCCTGTCGGGAGATCACTTCGACGAGCCGTAGCCGCCCTCTCCCAGTTCTTCGAGAATGCGGTTGAGATCCTGGATCGAAGCGAAGTCGATCGTGACCTGGCCTTTTCGTGCACCTAGAGCGATCTTCACCCGGGTGTTCAACCGGTCACCGAGCTTGCCGGCGACCTCATCGAGGTACGCACGTCGTGCACCGGGAGTCGGCTTCACGGACTTGCCGGCGCTGGGCTGCGACTTGGCCGCTTCCTCCGTGGCGCGCACCGAGAGGTCTTCGTTCACGACCTTGTCCGCGAGGCGCTGCATGGACTCGGGATTGTCGAGGCTGAGGATCGCGCGTGCGTGGCCCGCGGTCAGGACTCCCGCCGCCACCCGCTGCTGCACCGGCACCGGCAGTTTCAGCAGACGGATCGTGTTGCTGATCTGCGGACGAGAGCGTCCGATACGAGTGGCCAGCTCTTCCTGGGTGATCCCGAAGTCTTCGAGCAGCTGCTGATAGGCCGAGGCCTCTTCCAGCGGGTTCAGCTCGGAGCGGTGAAGGTTCTCGAGCAGCGCGTCCCGCAGGAGATCTTCGTCGGCGGTGTCGCGGACGATCGCGGGGATGACGTCGAGACCTGCCTCGCGAGCGGCACGAGTGCGCCGCTCGCCCATGATGAGCTCGTACTGTCCCTCGGTGTTCTTGCGAACCACGACGGGCTGCAGCACACCGAACTCACGCACGCTGTGCACCAGTTCTGCCAGATCTTCGGGGTTGAAGTGTGTTCGAGGCTGGCGGGGGTTGGCGACGATCGTGTTCGGGTCGACCTGGATCAGGTGGATGCCGGGGACGATCTCGAGATCGGGTGCGTCGGCTTCCACCTCCGGCGCGGTCTCCGCGTTCGCCTGTCGCAGGCTCGCACCAGGGAAGAACACGTCGACGGGACGTTCCGACTGATCAGCTGTGGGGATGAGGGCGCCGATACCCCGACCCAGCCCAGTGCGCTTCGCCATCATTTCTCCTTGCTCTGCGTCGCTGTGCGCGACGCGATTTCAACAGCGGCCTCACGGTACGCGATCGCGCCGGCGGACTGACCGTCGTATGCGATCACGGTCTGACCGAAGCTGGGGGCCTCCGATACCCGGACGGAACGCGGGATGACCGTCTCGAGTACCTGCTCCGGGAAGTGCGTACGCACCTCTTCGGCGACCTGCTGCGCCAGGCGCGTACGACCATCGAACATCGTGAGCAGGATCGTGGAGAGGTGAAGGACCGGATTCAGGTGCTTCTGGATCATCTGAATGCTCCCGAGCAGTTGACTCAATCCCTCGAGGGCGTAGTACTCGCACTGGATCGGGATGAAGACCTCGGTGGCGGCCGTGAAGGCGTTGATCGTGAGCAGCCCCAGCGAAGGGGGGCAGTCGATGATGACGAAATCCATGGGGTGGTCGGCCAGGTACGCCTCGAGCGCGCGACGCAGGCGATGCTCTCGGGCGACCTGTGCAACGAGTTCGATCTCTGCACCCGCGAGATGGATGGTGCTCGGCGCACAGAAGAGGTTCGAATCCTCGGGGCTCTCCTGCACGATGTCCGCCAGTGGGAGCTCATCGATCAGTACGTCGTAGACGCTGGGAATCTCAGCGCTGTGCGGCACACCCAAGGCCGTGGACGCATTGCCTTGGGGGTCGAGGTCGATGACCAGAACCTTCGCCCCCATTCCCGCCAGGGCGGAGGCGATGTTCACGGCAGTAGTGGTCTTACCCACACCGCCCTTCTGATTCGACACCGTCAGCACACGGGTTTCCCCGGTGAACTCCACGGTGGTGGCCTCGAGTGCGCGCCGACGCGCGGAGAGGTCAGCGAGTTCCCGCGCGAGCGGCGTATCCATCCCGAACGATCCGTTCGATGACGTCTTCTCGGACTGTTTCACGTGAAACATCCACTCCTTTCGGGGCCGCGTTCCACTCTAATCGCTGGGACTGCCCTTCGATGACGGAGCGTACGCCGTGGGCCCTTCGAGGGTACGTAGCGGGCGGAAAGGGATCCGAGATCTCAGGAGGTCTGAGGACCCCTTTTGGCGGTCGAGGCCGTTGTTTCACGTGAAACGGGGGTCGTTCGCGAGGCGCGTGCACCCTTGGAGGCGCTTCCTGCCCGGCAGAACGACAGCGGGGCACAGCCTGGGTATGTCAGTTTTGGGGCGCCATGGGCTTTCGTGCCGAGCCGCGTCTCCTGAAATGTGCTCCCTAGCCCGTGCACCCCAACCGAAGCGCACTCCCTGAACTACATTCCCTTGACCGCACCCCCTAGCCGCAATACCTGAGCCGCACTCTCCTAGCCGCGCTGACCGAGCTACGCGCCTGAACCGAAGGTTTACAAGGCCGTGCGCAGAGCGGCGTTCTTCCTCACATCAACTCGTCCGTACTGCACTCACGGAGAAAGCCGCTTGCGCTGGAGCGCGGGACTCGGCGCACCGCGCGAGCCCCGCTGCTGCCGATCAGCCTCGTAAGGACCTACCTCGAGATGACCGCCCGCGGCGCAACCACGGTACCTCGAGCCGTTTCACGTGAAACATGAGTGAAGAAGGGCTGCACGGACGAGATCGGACACCAATACCAGCGCAGTGATTCCTGGAGGAAGTGCATCCACACCTGACCATGCGCTGGGAGGACAACCACGCGAATCCCCGCGCCCCGGAGTGCGAAGCGGCGATCAGATCGCGCTCCGCCGCGAAGACCACTCTCCACAGGTAGTCACAGTTCTGCAGGGAGTCGCAGTTCTACAGCGACTTCCCCTCACAGGAGAGGCAGCAGTCCGCAACACCGGCAACGGGACCTCAACCGGTGATCGGTGGCCGAGAGTCAAGTGCACATGGAAGGAACGCACATAGATGGGGTGCACATGGAAGACGTCGCCCCCTGGAGGGAGATGTCTCACAAACACGAGAGAGCGGCCCCCTCCCCCACCCCACTACCACGCCTCTCCGTGCCGATGCATGCGCGGTTCTCCGCGGCAGAACCGTTTTCACGCGCGATAGCCGACGAACAGGCGGCAACGTTTGACGTGAAGCACCCTTCCAAAGCCATCGAGAACCGTGACCGTGGCATATGGGCATCCACGAAGGTGGGGTCGACATAGTGCTCGCTCCGTCAAGGGGGACTCGGTGGAGCTTGAGCCGTCGATCTCGCGCCTGGACGCGACGTCAGCGTTTCACGTGAAACCAGGCAGCAAGCGTGTTCGGCATGACCGGGTCCCCGCCGGCAGCAACCCTGCGCACAACATTTCTTGGTGCGCATCTGCCGCACCCACACCCACACCCACAAGCCATCACGCTGGCAGCCCGCGACAACTCCACCGACGACAATCCGAGATGGCTATTCCCACAACGTAGTCATTGCGCCCATTCGAGCACCTAGAGACACAGGACCACTACGAGAGGCTGCGCCATGAGGTGCGTCTATCCACAGTGTTTCACGTGAAACATCTCCTCTAGTCTGCTCGACGAAGAAGTGCGCCGCGCAATGGGTGGCACTTCAGCGATCTCCGCGTCGAGCGGCGCCCAAGCCCCGATTTCCCCCAGATAGACATAGCAAGGACGGAGCACCGGTATGCTTGGCCCGCTCCCACCAGGATCCTCCGTTGGGAGCCCAACCGCATCCCCGGGTCGTCTGGCCTCTACGGAAAACAGGCGCCCGACAATTCATCACGTCCAAAGCCGACATCACTCCGGCGCGAGACAAACTGGCCCCGACAGCACGACACAGAAAAGCGGGGTGTTTCACGTGAAACACCCCGCCTTCCTGTGGAACTGGACGGTCCTAGCGAACGCGCGCGCGAACCACCCGGGTGGTCTCGGGGAGGATACCCTCCCCCAAGACCTCGACCCTCACATCCGTCAGACGGAACTTCTTGATCTGCTTCTGGGCCGCCTCGATCTCATTCGGTGCGTTCATTCCCTTGAGGAGAGCGAGTTCGCCGCCATCTCGAACCAGCGGAGCAGTCAACGGAACCAGGGTGCGCAGTGCGCTGACGGCGCGAGCAGTCACGACATCAAAGCCTTCCGCAGGACGTACATCCTCCGCACGCGATCGAAGAACGGTCACGTTCGAGAGCTCCAGTCCATCGACCTGCTCGTTGAGCCAGGTGACGCGTCGCTCCATCGGTTCAACAAGAGTCCACTGCACGTCCGGGCGGGCGATCGCGAGCACCAGGCCAGGAAGTCCGGCACCCGAGCCGATATCAGCGACGGAACCGTGGAAGAGGGGAGCAGCGATCACGCTGTTGAGGATGTGACGCGTCCATAGCCGTGGGAGCTCGAGTGGACCGATGAGGCCCCGCTCTTCCCCCTCGCGAGCGAGAGCTGAGGTGAACGAACGTGCCACATCGATGCGGTCTCCGAAGAGATCGGAAGCGACCGAGGGTTCCTGCTCCAGCTCACTCATGCCTGCCCCCGAAACGATGTTTCACGTGAAACATCAACGACGGCGAAGAACCGTGTGGCGGTCGGCGCCCTCACCGTAGGACTCGGAGACCAGACCCCGTTCGGCAGCAATGTCGTGCACCAGCTTACGCTCGTAACTCGACATCGAAGGCAGGGACGCCTGGGACGAGCCCTCGTCGAGCTTCGCGGCGGCGGCATCGACCAACGTCTCCAACTGACGGCGACGGGTGTCGCGGGAGCCGGCGATGTCGAGGATCAGTCGAGAGAACGACCCGGTCTTGCTCTGCACCGCGAGACGCGTCAGTTCCTGCAGCGCCTGCACCGTATCCGGGGCGGAGAGCAACGCCAATGCATCTCCCTCGGCCTCGACCGAGACATAAGCGCGGCCCTGACGAACGTCGAGGTTCAAGTCGCCATCGATGTCCGCGATGTCGAGAAGTTCCTCGAGATAGTCCGCGGCGACGTCGCCTTCGTTCTCGAGCTGAGCCACGGTGGGCTCGGTGCTGTCGGTCATGGTCTCGCTCATGAACCGCTCCCCTTCTTCTTCGCGCGCTTCTTGCCGACCGGCTGCTGACGCTTCGGTGCTTCCGCCTTGGCCTTCTCGGCCTCTTCGAGCAGACGCTGCTGCTCCGCCTCATAAGCGGCCATCGGGACGACCTTGCCCGAGGAATCGATGGCCTTGCCCTTGCGGGCGAGACGCTCCTCGCGAGCCTTGGCGGCTTCTGAACCGGGTGTCGGCATCTCGCGGATGACGAGGAACTGCTGGCCCATGGTCCAGAGATTCGAGATGAACCAGTACACGACGACGCCCAGCGGGAAGAAGACACCGGAGAAGATGAAGCCCAGCGGCAGCACGTAGAGCATGATCTTCTGCATCTGGTACGCCTGGCCGGTCTTGGCCTCGGGCGACAGGTTCTTCGAGATGATCTGCAGCTGTGTGAAGAACTGCGAAGCGATCATGAGGACGACGAGCGTGACCAGGATGACGATCGCCGTAGTGTTCTTCGCATCGATCGCATTGCCGAGGTTCTCGTGCAGCGAGGCGACGCCGAACAGCTTGGCGTCGTAGAACTCCTTCGTCAGCTCCGGGCTCAGGAGCCCGACGCCACCACCACCTGCCTTCGCATGCTTGCTCACATCGCTCAGCACGCTGTACAGCGAGAAGAAGATCGGCATCTGCACCAGCAGAGGCAGACAGCTCGACATCGGTGTCGTGCCGTGCTTCTTGTACAGCGCCATGGTTTCGCGGCTCATGGCCTCGCGAGAGAGCTGATCCTTCTTGCCGCGGTACTTCTCCTGAACTTTTCGCAGTTCAGGAGCAATTTCCATCATCTTTCGCTGACTCTTGATCTGCTTCACGAAAAGCGGGATCAGAGCGGCACGGACCACGACGACGAGTCCGACGATCGACAGCACCCAGGTGATGCCGGATGCCGCAGGAAGCCCGACGGCGGTGAACAGCCAGTGCCAGGCGACGAGGATGAGCTCGACGACCCACTTGAGCGGCCACAGGATGGTGCCGATCAGATCGAACCCACCTGCCGCGGGTTCGGGGCTGGGAGTCGCACTGGCGAGCAGAAGGTCAAGACCCACCGATCAGTCCTTTCGGGAAGGGACGACGAAACCGTGTGCAGTCAGGTCGTAACGGAAGTGGTCGTGCGGACGGACATCATCGACGCCGCCGGTAGTCCAGGGGTTGCAGCGGAGGATGCGCCATGCCGAGAGCGCTGCTCCCTTCACTGCACCGTGCTGCTGCACCGCACCTACAGCGTAGGCGGAACAGCTGGGATAGTACGCACAGACATCTCCGTACATCGGGGAGATGACCTTGCGATACGCGGTGAGGAATCCCAGCACGAGATTGCGCGGGATCACCGGGATGCTGCGGATCAGGTCCTGCGCGTGCAACTGCGCGGTCCCGACAGACGAGGCTGGAAGCGCGGTCATGCCGACACCGCGGCAGGAGCCGGCGTCAGTCTGCCCAAGCAGCGTTCGACATCGGCTCGAAGCTCCGCGAAGGAGGCCGTGGCAGACGCAGGAAGGGCACGGATGACGACATCCGTGCCCTCGGGAACACCCGGGAGCGCCTCCGCGCACACGGCTTTGAGCCGACGACGCACGGTGTTGCGCACCACAGCGGTGCCTACCTGCTTGCTGATGATGAATCCGAACCTTGCGGCTCTGCTCTCGCCCGTCGTCAGCATCGAGGTGATGACGCGCGCCCCGCCACAACGGGAACCGCGACGAACGACCAGACGATAGTCGCTCCCGCGGGTCAGCCGATACGGGCGGGCGAGCACAGCGGACTACGCAGAGAGCTCGGTGCGGCCCTTCGCACGGCGTGCAGCGAGGATGCCGCGGCCTGCACGCGTACGCATGCGGGCACGGAAGCCGTGCTTCTTGGCGCGACGACGGTTGTTGGGCTGGAAGGTGCGCTTGCTCATGGAATCACTCCGGGAATGCTGCCACCGGGTTCACTTCGACCGGAGACATGGGGTACTGCCAAAAATGGCATAAGTCAACCAAGTAAGGGTACGTCTTACCGGCGCGCAGAGCAAATCTGCGCGCTCCTCTGGTGGTCTTCCGGTACGAACCGCACAGCCATTATCCACAACCCCGGGTCGGCCGGCAGCTGCAACACGCACGCGTGTTTTCAAGGGCAGGTTGCCGTTCACAGCCGGGATGACTACCGTGGCATCCTAAGTTATCCACAGGGGACACGGCACGTCGACCCCGCCTCGATCACTCGTCCGGAGCGTCATGTCATCACCTGCCCAGCCCGACGTCCCCATCTGGACCACGGTGCAGGAGCTTCTGGTCGACGACGATCGGGTCACACCTCAGCTGCAGGGCTTCCTCAGTCTCGCCGTCCCGGCAGGGGTGATGTCAGCGACGCTGTATCTGGAAGTGCCGAACGATCTCACCGCGGCGCAGATCAACAAGCGCCTGCGCCTGCCGATCATGGAGGCCCTCTCGCACATCGGCGAAGAGGTCACGTCCTACCGCGTCGTCGTCAACCACGAGCTGGCAGAGCAGCAGACGGCGCCGATCGCGGTCGGCGACTTCGGGCGCCACGAGCAGGTGCGTGTCGAATCCCCCATGGAACAGCCGACCCAGCTGCGCCACGAATCGCGGCTGAATCCGAAGTACACCTTCGACAACTTCGTGATCGGACAGTCCAACCGCTTCGCGCACGCCGCCGCCGTCGCGGTCGCCGAAGCGCCGGCCAAGGCCTACAACCCCCTCTTCATCTATGGAGACTCCGGTCTCGGGAAGACCCACCTCCTTCACGCCATCGGCGACTACGCGCAATCCCTCTACGCAGGGGTCAAGGTCCGCTACGTCTCGAGCGAGGAGTTCACGAACGACTTCATCAACTCGATCGCGAACAACCGCGGCGCCGCGTTCCAGGCGCGCTACCGCGACGTCGACATCCTCCTGATCGACGACATCCAGTTCCTGCAGGGACGCGCCGAGACGCAGGAAGCCTTCTTCCACACCTTCAACACGCTGCACGATCACAACAAGCAGGTCGTGATCACCAGCGACGTGGCCCCGAAGCACCTGACCGGGTTCGAGGACCGTATGCGCAGCCGCTTCGAGTGGGGTCTGATCACCGACGTGCAGGCGCCCGACCTCGAGACGCGTATCGCGATCCTCCGGAAGAAGGCGCAGAGCGAGGCCCTCCATATTCCCGACGAGGTACTCGAGTACATCGCGACCGTGGTGTCATCGAACATCCGCGAACTGGAGGGCGCACTCATCCGGGTGTCGGCCTTCGCGAGCCTGAACCGCTCCGCTCTCGACATCTCCCTGGCGCAGACCGTGCTCCGCGACATCATCGACACGGCCGAGGACAACATCATCTCGCCGACCGACATCATCACGGCGACTGCACAGTACTTCAAGCTCACGGTCGACGACCTCTACGGCTCCAGCCGGTCGCAGCAGATCGCGACCGCCCGCCAGATCGCGATGTACCTGTGTCGCGAGCGGACCAGTCTCTCCCTGCCGAAGATCGGACAGCTCTTCGGCAACCGCGACCACACCACGGTCATGTACGCCTACAAGAAGATCAGCGAGCTCATGAAGGAGCGCCGCTCCATCTACAACCAGGTCACCGAGATCACCACGCAGCTCGGACGACGCTGACACGCCGCGTCTCCGAGAAAAGGGGAGGACAGCACCTGAACCGGTGCCGTCCTCCCCTTTTTTGTGAGCCCGACAGGGATTCTGATCGTCGGATAGATGCCTCTATGCACATGTGGATAACTTGTGGATGACCGTGGATTCCATCGGGACGAATGTGGGCTGATCACCCAAACCTGTGGATAACTCGGGGAGGGCCATCACCGACCGGAAAGCCCGGAACCCGCGGATTCCTCAGGGTTTCCACAACTGACAACTGTGTAGTTCCCTACTCGCCACTGCTATCCACCGAGTTATCCACAGTATCCACAGCTGTTAACACCGTTAAGGAGTTAAGTCATTCAAGGCGCGATCCGATCACCAGACGGTGGGGACAACTGGTCGACCGAATGACAGGAACCTCGGCGTAGGGATACGCCGGACTGTGGGGCTAGCATGGGAAGCCCTGCACCGGCAGGGGCGACGACAACGCGTCACAGTTCGACGACAAGGGAGCACCCGTGAGGTTTCAGGTCAACCGCGATGTCTTCAGCGAGGCTGTCTCGTTCGTCGTCAAGCTTCTGCCGCAGCGCAATCCTCAGCCGATCCTCGCCGGCGTCCTGATCGAAGCCGATGGTTCCGGTCTGACGCTCTCGGCATTCGACTACGAGGCTTCCGCCCGCACCACCATCGAGGCGACGGTCGAGACCCCGGGAACGATCCTGGTGCACGGCCGGCTTCTCTCGGACATCGCCAGCCGACTTCCGAACGCTCCGATCGAGATCGCCGTCGAGGAAGACGGGGGCATCGCGGTCACCTGCGGCTCCGCACGATTCACCCTCGCAGCCATGCCCGTCGAGGAATACCCCTCGATCCCCGAGGTGACCGGTTCCTCCGGTGTGGTCCCGGCCGACGACTTCGGCACGGCGATCGCCCAGGTCGGATTCGCCGCGTCGCGTGACGACGTGACTCCTGTGCTCACGGGTGTGCAGCTCGAGGTCTCGGGACACACCCTGAGCCTCGTCGCGACAGACCGCTACCGCGTCTCGCTGCGGGATGTGCCGTGGGACGGCGAGGCCGTCGAAGCCACCGCACTGGTCCCTGCCCGCACTCTGCTCGAGGTCGGCAAGACCTTCGGACACGCCGGCACGATCCAGGTGGCGTTCTCCGGAGCGGGCGACCGAGAGATCATCGCCTTCACCGCGGGCAACAAGACCGTCACTTCTCTCCTGATCAAGGGCAACTTCCCGCCTGTACGCCGACTGTTCCCCGAGCAGACCGACCACTACGCGGTCGTGAACACCGCAGACCTCGTCGAGGCCGTTCGCCGAGTCTCACTCGTGCTCGATCGTGCTGCTCCCCTGCGTTTCACGTTCTCGAACGACAGTGTGACGATGGACGCCTCCGGCGGAGACCACGCACGGGCATCCGAGTCGGTCGACGCGATCCTCTCCGGTGGCGATGAGGTCACGCTGGGCCTGAACCCGCAGTACCTGATCGAGGCTCTCGGCGCCGTCAAGAGCGAGTTCGTGCGCGTCACGTTCACGTCGAGCGACAACGCCAACAAGCTGAGCCCCGTGCTCATCACGAGCCAGACCTCGGTCGACCAGGCGGGTCTCGACTCGTTCAAGTACCTGCTCCAGCCGAACCTCCTCCTGCGCTGATCTTCTCCGCTTCATCCATACCCGGAACGTTCCTCGGGGAATCCGGACTGTCAGACCCCGAAGGTAGGCTGACTCCGTGATTGTGGAGCACCTGAGTCTGGTCGATTTCCGCAATTACGCGACCGCTGAACTCACCCTCCATCGCGGACCCAACGTGCTCGTCGGGCGCAACGGTCAGGGAAAGACGAATCTGGCAGAAGCCGTGGTATTCCTCGCCACGCTCGGGTCGCACCGGGTGTCATCTGATGCGCCGATGGTCCGCGATGGCCAGGAGTTCGCGGTGATCCGTGCCCGACTGTCGCACGGAGAGCGTCGCGTGCTCGCCGAGATCCAGGTGAACAGGCAGGGATCGAACAAGGCTCGCATCAACGGATCGCCGTCGAAGCCGAACGAACTCCCCCGCTACGCGCACGTCGTGCTGTTCGCTCCGGAAGACCTGCAGATCGTGAGGGGAGACCCCTCAGCTCGGCGCCGCTTCACCGATCAGCTCCTCATCCAGCGCACGCCGAGGCTCGCCGCTGTGCTCGCCGACTACGACCGCGTCCTGAAGCAGCGCAATGCGCTGCTGAAGTCGGCGCGTGCTCGCGGCGTTCGCGGCGAAGGTCTGAGCACTCTGGACGTCTGGGACGACAAGCTGGTCTCCCTCGGATCGGAGATCATCACCGCCCGTCAGCGCCTGGCGGCGGATCTGCAGCAGCCCGTGGCCGATGCCTACGAGGCGATCGCCGGTGCAGATCATCGTCCCCAGCTGGAATGGGCGCTCTCGGTGGGCGGCGGAGACCCCGAAGAGGGGGAAGAGGGAGCGGAAGGTGCCGAGACGGGGCCGTCCGCAGACAGACTCACCGATCCGATTCGTATCGCCGAGGTGTTCCGCGCATCCCTCGCGGCGAAGCGATCGAAAGAACTCGATCGCGGACTGACCCTCACCGGGCCGCACCGAGACGACCTGGTGCTGCGGGTCCGCGACCTCCCGGTCAAGGGATACGCCTCCCACGGGGAGTCGTGGTCGGTGGCTCTCGCCCTGCGGCTCGCATCGGCCGAGCTGCTCCGCAGCGAATCTCCCGCCGGCGATCCGGTGCTCATCCTCGACGACGTCTTCGCAGAACTCGACGCCGATCGGCGTCAGCGGCTGGCGGCCTTGACCGCCGGTTATGAGCAAGTGGTGGTCACGGCAGCGGTGGAGGAGGATATCCCCGAGGTGCTGCATGCCCACGTGGTACGGATCAGCGCCGGAACCATCAGCGACGAGCGGGAGGCGACGGATGACTGACGCGGCACGCCATCCGTCCGCTTCGAGCCCCTCGGCAGCGACTCCGGACACTCCCCCTCCGGTGGCCGATGTTCCCGAGACGATCGGCACCTATCTGCGGCTGCGCGGGCTGCAGCCGAGTTCCAAGAGCTGGAAACGCAAGCGACGCATCGCGACCGACGACGACAACGCACCTTTCACGCCCGGGCGAGACCCCGGCGCGCTCGGTGCGGTGCTCGACAAGCTGAGTCGTGACTCGGGCTGGCAGATCACCCTCGCGCGAGAAGATCTCGTACGCCAATGGGCTGATCTCGCAGGCGCAGACACCGCGAAGCACTCCGAACCCGTCTCCCTGGAGCGCGGCCTGCTCACCGTGAAGTGCGACTCGACCGCGTGGGCGAAGAACCTGCAGTTCATGCGGGCGACGATTCTCACCGAGATCGGCCGACGGTATCCCGATGCGGGCGTCGAGAACCTCCGCTTCATCGGACCGGACGTTCCCTCGTGGAAATGGGGTCCCAGAGCCGTTCCAGGACGGGGCCCGCGCGATACCTACGGGTAGGGCACCACGCGAGGGGGTCGAAAGGCTCAGAGGCCCACACACGGCCGTTGAGCGGCATTTCCCGATGAAACTCCGCTAGAATGGGAGTTCGTGATATCGATGTGGAGAATGCCCTCTGATGACGCCTGAATCCCCTGCTGACGAGACGGAATCGAACACCGGGGGAACCCCCGCAACCGAGGGCACCATCGCACCCAAGGCGAAGCAGCCGGGTGAGTACGGTGCGGATTCGATCCAGATCCTCGAAGGCCTCGAAGCCGTGCGCAAGCGCCCCGGCATGTACATCGGGTCCACCGGGCCTCGAGGACTCCACCACCTGGTCTACGAGATCGTCGACAACTCCGTCGATGAGGCACTGGCCGGTTACGCCGACACGATCTTCGTGACGATGCTCGCGGATGGCGGTGTGCGAGTCGTCGACAACGGTCGCGGCATCCCGGTCGACCCGCACTCGTCGGACCCCAACAAGTCGACGGTCGAGGTCGTGCTCACCATCCTGCACGCCGGTGGAAAGTTCGGCGGTGGCGCCTACGCCGTCTCCGGTGGTCTGCACGGTGTCGGCTCCTCCGTCGTGAACGCGCTGTCGACGCGCTTCGACGTCGAGGTCAAGCAGAAGGGCTTCGTCTGGCGGCACAGCTTCGCCGACGGCGGTATCCCCCAGCAGAAGCTCGAGAAGGGCGAAGCGACCGAAGAGACCGGAACGAGCATCACGTTCTGGCCGGACGCCTCGATCTTCACCGAGACGATCGAGTTCGAGTACGACACCCTCCGTACGCGGTTCCAGCAGATGGCGTTCCTCAACAAAGGCCTTCGCATCGAGCTGCGCGACGAGCGGGAGTCCTCCGCCTACGAGGTGGAGGAAGACGGGGCCACCGTCACCAAGCAGCCCGGCGACGTGTTCTTCTACGAACGGGGTCTCGTCGACTACGTCGAGTACCTCAACAAGGTGCGTCACGCCGAAGTCGTCAACGACGAGATCATCGCGTTCGAATCGGAGGACACCGAGCGCAAGATCTCGCTCGAAGTCGCGATGCAGTGGACCACGTCCTACACCGAGAACGTGTTCACCTATGCGAACACGATCAACACCCACGAGGGTGGAACGCACGAGGAGGGCTTCCGCGCGGCGCTGACCACCCTGGTCAACAAGTACGCCCGCGCGAACAACCTGCTCAAGGAGAAGGACGACAACCTCTCCGGCGACGACGTGCGCGAGGGCCTGACGGCGGTCATCTCGATCAAGCTCGGCGAACCGCAGTTCGAGGGCCAGACGAAGACCAAGCTCGGCAACACCGAGGCGAAGGCTTTCGTGCAGAAGGTCGTCGGCGATCAGCTCGGGGACTGGTTCGAGCGCAACCCGAACCAGGCGAAGAACGTCATCCGCAAGGCGATCGACGCCGCGACCGCTCGCCTCGCCGCCCGCAAGGCGCGCGAGACCGCCCGCCGCAAGAGCGTCTTCGAGTCGGCCGCCATGCCGGACAAGCTCAAGGACTGCACGAGCAAGGACCCGTCCATCAGCGAGATCTTCCTGGTGGAGGGTGACTCGGCCGGTGGCTCCGCGGTGCAGGGTCGCGACCCGCACACGCAGGCGATCCTGGCGCTGCGAGGGAAGATCCTCAACGTCGAGCGTGCGCGTCTCGACAAGGCCCTGGGCAACAAGGAAGTCCAGGCGATGATCCAGGCCTTCGGCACGGGCATCGGCGAAGAGTTCGACATCGAGAAGGCGCGCTATCACAAGATCGTGCTGATGGCCGATGCCGACGTCGATGGCCAGCACATCACCACGCTGCTGCTGACGCTGCTCTTCCGCTACATGCGCGGTCTGATCGAGGCCGGCTTCGTGTACCTCGCGATGCCGCCGCTGTACCGCCTGAAGTGGTCCAACTCCGCGCACGAGTACGTGTTCAGCGACGCCGAGCGCGATGCCCTGCTCAAGCACGGCATCGACAACGGCAAGCGGATCCCGAAGGACGCCGGCATCCAGCGGTACAAGGGTCTCGGTGAGATGAACCCGAAGGAGCTGTGGGAGACGACGATGGATCACACCACGCGCACCCTGCAGCAGATCACCATCGAGGATGCCGCCGCGGCCGACGAGATCTTCAGCGTGCTGATGGGCGAGGACGTCGAGTCCCGACGCAGCTTCATCCAGCGCAACGCCAAGGACGTCCGCTTCCTCGACATCTGATGCCCGCGGGCTCAGACCAGATGTGTGACAGAGAGATTGATTCATGACTGACGAAGAACGCACCGAGCCGGAACACGATCACGGCAAGATCGATCAGGTCGACCTGCAGTCGGAGATGCAGCGCAGCTACCTCGACTACGCGATGGCCGTCATCGTGGGGCGCGCGCTCCCCGACGTGCGCGACGGGCTCAAGCCCGTGCACCGCCGTGTGATCTACGGCATGTACGACGGCGGCTTCCGCCCCGACAAGTCGTTCTCGAAGTGCGCCCGTGTGGTGGGCGAGGTCATGGGCCAGTACCACCCGCACGGCGACTCGGCGATCTACGACGCCCTCGTGCGACTGGTGCAGCCGTGGTCGCTGCGGTATCCGCTGGCTCTCGGCCAGGGCAACTTCGGGTCCCCGGGCAACATGGGCGCGGCAGCCCCGCGATACACCGAGACCAAGATGGCCCCGCTCGCGCTCGAGATGGTGCGCGACATCGAAGAAGACACCGTCGACTTCACCGACAACTACGACGGCCAGACGCAGGAGCCGACGGTCCTCCCGGCCCGCTTCCCGAACCTGCTCGTCAACGGCTCGGTCGGTATCGCGGTCGGCATGGCCACGAACATCCCCCCGCACAACCTGCGCGAGGTGTCCGATGCGGCGCTCTGGGCACTCGACAACCCCGGCATCTCCCGTGAGGAGCTGCTCGAAGGTCTCATCCAGCGCGTCCCCGGTCCCGACTTCCCGACCGGTGCGCAGATCCTCGGCACCAAGGGCATCCACGAGGCGTACCGCACGGGTCGCGGCTCGATCACGATGCGCGCGGTCGTCAACGTCGAGGAGATCCAGGGCCGCACCTGCCTCGTCATCACCGAGCTGCCGTACCAGGTGAACCCCGACAACGTGGCGGTGAAGATCGGCGACCTCGCCCGTGACGGCAAGATCACCGGCATCGCCGACATCCGCGATGAGTCGTCGGACCGCACGGGTCAGCGTCTGGTCGTCGTGCTCAAGCGCGACGCGGTCGCGAAGGTCGTGCTGAACAACCTCTACAAGCACACGCAGCTGCAGGAGAACTTCGGCGCGAACATGCTCGCGATCGTCGACGGTGTGCCGCGCACCCTCGCGATCGACGGTTTCATCACGCACTGGATCTCCCACCAGATCGACGTGATCGTCCGCCGCACCGAGTTCCGTCTGCGCGAGGCCGAGAAGCGCATGCACATCCTGCGCGGATATCTGAAGGCGCTCGACGCCCTCGACGAGGTCATCGCGCTCATCCGCCGCTCGCAGACCACGGCGGATGCGAACGAGGGACTCCAGAAGCTCCTCGACATCGACGAGATCCAGGCCGACGCGATCCTGCAGATGCAGCTGCGCCGTCTTGCGGCTCTCGAGCGTCAGAAGATCATCGATCAGGCGAACGAGCTCGAAGCGCAGATCACCGATTACAAGGCGATCCTGGCCGACGAGGGTCGTCAGCGCACCATCATCCGCGAAGAACTGACGGGCATCGTCGACCGCTTCGGCGACGAGCGTCGCACGCACATCCTGCACGGCTTCGACGGCGATGTCTCGATGGAAGACCTCATCGCCGAAGAGGAGATGGTCGTCACCGTCACGCGCGAGGGGTACATCAAGCGCACGCGCAGCGACAACTACCGTTCTCAGCACCGTGGCGGCAAGGGCGTCAAGGGTGCGCAGCTGCGCGCGAACGACATCGTCGAGCACTTCTTCGTGACGACCACGCACCACTGGCTGCTGTTCTTCACCGACAAGGGGCGCGTCTACCGCGCGAAGACCTACGAGGTGCCCGAGGCCGGACGCGACGCGAAGGGCATGCACGTCGCGAACCTGCTCGCCCTGCAGCCGGACGAGAACATCGCCCAGGTGCTCGACATCCGCGACTACCAGGTGGCCGACTACCTGGTGCTGGCGACCCGTGAGGGCCTCGTCAAGAAGACGCGACTCGAGGCGTACGACACCAACCGCCAGGGCGGCGTCATCGCGATCCGTCTGAACGACGAGGACGAGCTCGTCAGCGCATTGCTCGTGAACGCCGAGGACGACATCCTCCTCATCAGCCGCCGCGGCATGTCGGTGCGCTTCGAGGCGACCGATGAGGCCCTGCGGCCGATGGGTCGGGCGACGGCCGGTGTCCGCGGCATGAAGTTCAAGATCGACGAGGACTGCCTGCTCTCGGCATCCGTCGCAGCTCCGGGCAAGTTCGTCTTCGTCGTGACCGACGGAGGCTACGCGAAGCGCACCGCGGTGGAGGAGTATCGGGTGCAGGGACGCGGCGGAACAGGCATCAAGGTCGCCAAGCTCAACGACGATCGGGGCACTCTCGCGGGTGGTCTGATCGTCTCCGAGGACGACGAGGTCTTGGTGGTTCTCTCCAGCGGCAAGGTGGTACGCTCTGCCGTGGCCGAGGTCCCCGCCAAGGGTCGAGACACCATGGGAGTGGTGTTCGCCCGGACGACGGAGGCCGATCGCATCCTCGCCATCGCCCGTAACGGTGAGCGTGGCCTCGCCGAAGACGAGGCGGATGCGGAGGATGCCGAGACCCAGGCCCCCGAGACGACACCGACCCCCGAGGATACAGACGCATGAGCACAGTGGCCGACAAGCTGGCGAAGAAGTCGACCCGCAAGACCAGCGGCAAGCAGGTACGCCTCCGACTGGTCTACGTGGACTTCTGGTCGGCCGTGAAGCTCTCGTTCCTCGGAGCGGTGGCCCTCGCGGTCGTCACGATGGTCTCGTTCTTCCTCATCTTCCTGGTGTTCCAGGCGACGGGGATCATGACCACGGCGGAGAGCTTCCTGCTCGGCATCACCGACAACACGTTCGTGCTCTCCGAGGTCGTCGGACTTCCGCAGGTGATGGCGTTCGCGGCGGTTGTCGCGATCCTGAACCTCATCGTCTTCACGGTGCTCGGCGCCGTCGTCGCGGGAATCTACAACCTCGCAGTGAAGGTCACGGGCGGACTGCTCGTCGGCTTCATGTCGAACTGATCATCGGAACGTTTCACGAAGGGCGGGTGCTTCGGCATCCGCCCTTCGCTGTTTCTCTTCGCGCTTTCTCTAGACGACGCCCGTCGTGCCGAGAAGCGTGCCGATGAGCCAGGTCGCCGCCAGGGCGAGCCCACCACCGATCACCAGTCGGACCGATGCTCGCACGGGCGCCGAACCTCCGATCTTCGCGGACAGTGTTCCCGTGACGGCCAGGGCGAGGAGGACGGCGACGAAGGTCACCGGAACCCGCCACTCCGGCGGCGGAAGGAGGATGGCGAGCAAGGGCAATAGCGCGCCGAGGGTGAAAGCGATCGCCGACGACATGGCCGCATGCCAGGGATTGACGAGGTCGTCCTGGTCGATGCCGAGTTCGACCTCCAGGTGCGCGGCGAGGGCATCGTGCGCGGTGAGCTCTTCGGCCACCTGTCGCGCCGTCTCGTCCGAGAGCCCCCTCTCGCGATAGAGCTGCGTGAGTTCATCGAGCTCCACAGCGGGCATCGTGCGCAGCTCCTCGCTCTCTTTCGCGATGAGGGCGCGTTCGCTGTCTCGCTGACTGCTCACCGAGACGTACTCCCCGAGGGCCATGGAGATGGCTCCGCCGACCAGGCCGGCGATACCCGCCGTGAGGAGCGCCGCGTTGTCGGTCGTGGCACCGGCGACCCCGACCACGAGGGAGGCGACCGAGACGATGCCGTCGTTCGCTCCGAGAACTCCCGCACGCAGCCAGTTCAGTCGCTGACCGAGACCGGCACCGTGCGGTTCACCTTCATGCGCTGTCATGCCCCCAGTGAAGCAGACGGTGGCCGGAGAAGGAGGAAGTCCGCGACGGGCATTACGGAAAACCCGAAGTCGAGTGTCCGGTTGACTCGGTATCGAGCCCATCCGGCCCGCCGTACCTTGGAACCATGACCACTCAGACTGCGACTCCGACTCCCGCAACGGCGGTGAAGCCGCCGTTGCGCATCTTCCTCACGATCCTGCATCTGGCAGGTGTCGGCATCCTCGGTGGTGCCATCTTCGGCATGCTCGGCGGGCTCCTCGGCACGGGCCTCGGACTTCTCTTCGCCGCCGGTATCGGGCTCATCATGCTGGTGGGACTGGTCTACGCGCTCTACGGTGTGGGCTGGTTCGAAGTCGCTCGTGTCGGTGCGCTGTACCGCACGCCGATCGCACCGCTGCGTCTGCAGCCGCGCGACCGTCCCGGCTTCGTCGGTTGGTTGCGAGCTCTCGGCCGCCAGGCCATCGACGGGCGCATGTGGCGCGCGGTCGCGAACTTCGCCATCTCGGCGCTTCTCGGCTGGGTGGTGCTTCGCCTGTTCTGGGGTCTGGTGTGGTCGATCATCATCTCGTTCGCTCCCCTCACCGCGGCGGATTCGGTCATGGGACCGTTCGGTGGGGGAGGCATCCCCGTCGCATGGGCGCCGCTGATCGGCATCTTGGGAATCGCGGCCTGCGTCGTCGGGACGATCGGCTTGGCGCTGCTGCACCGCACGCTCTCGCTCGCGATCGTGATCCGCAGCAAGGAGACCGAGCTCACCGAGCGCGTGCGCACCTCGACCGCGCAGCGGGAGGGCGCCGTGCGCGCCGCCGACGTGGAGCGCACCCGCATCGAGCGCGACCTGCACGACGGTGTCCAGCCCCGACTCGTGTCGGTCGGCATGACGCTCGGCCTCGCGCAGCAGAAGATCGACAACGATCCCGAGGCCGCGAAGGAGCTCATCAACGAGGCGCACACCTCGACCAAGGCGGCCATCACCGAGCTGCGTCAGCTGGCTCGGGGCATCCACGCCTCGGTGCTCGATGACAGAGGCCTCGACGCTGCACTGTCGGCACTCGCCGGACGCTCGCACATTCCCGTGCACCTGGATGTGCGCATGGACGGGCGATGCAGTCGCGAGGCCGAGGCTGCCGTGTACTTCTCGATCGCCGAGTCGCTGACCAACGCGGCGAAGCACTCGAGAGCCAGCGAAGCCCGCGTGATCGTGCGGATTCGAGAGGGCAACACGCTCTGGGCACGCGTCGAGGACAACGGCATCGGCGGCGCTCAGGTGCAGCCCGGCGGCGGGCTCGACGGCATCGCGAATCGCATCCTGGCCGCAGGGGGAACCTTCCGCCTCGACAGTCCGCAGGGCGGACCGACCAGCCTGGAGGTGAACGTACCGTGCGCATCCTGATCTGCGAGGACTCGGTCCTCCTGCGCGAGGGCCTGGTCCGTCTGCTCGAAGACGCCGGCCATGAGGTGGTCGCCGCCCTCCCCGACATCGAGGGTCTCGACCAGGCCGTCGCCACTACGACCCCCGACCTGTGCATCCTGGACGTGCGTCTCCCCCCGACGTTCACCGATGAAGGCATCCGGGCCGCTCTCGGTCTGCGCTCGACGCATCCGTCTCTCGCGATCCTGGTGCTCTCGCAGTACGTCGAAGAGCGGTATGCGTCGGATCTGATCGCGGCGCAGGGTGGGCCCCTCGGCTACCTGCTCAAGGATCGGGTCGCCGACGTCTCCGAGTTCCTCGCCTCGGTGCAGCGGATCTCCGAGGGCGCCACCGTGCTCGACCCCGAGGTCGTCGCCCAGCTGCTGACCCGCCGCAACCGCGACGATCGAATGCTGCGGCTCACGGAACGCGAGCGCACCGTGCTCGCACTGATCGCCGAGGGCAAGTCGAACCAGGCGATCGCGGGGCTGCTGTTCCTCTCCGAGGCGAGTGTCGAGAAGCACATCACCTCCATCTTCCAGAAGTTGGGCTTCGAGCAGGACGAGGCGGGAAACCGTCGCGTGCTCGCCGCCCTCGCACACATCGAGAACACCGGCGGCCCGACGCCGCCGACAGGCCAGACAGGAGTGGCACGATGACCACCGACAACAACGGCACCCCGGGCGAGCACGCCCCACTCACCCCGCCGCCGCCCTCCCCGCCCCAAGGAACGGCCCCGCAGGCGGGTCCGTCCTCTCCTGCCGCGCCTTCTACAGGCGCGTCCACTCCTTCCGCGCCGACCAACGGGCGCACCCCAGGGGCGACCGCGGTCATGGTGGTGACCGCGGTGGTCGGGGGGATCGCGCTTCTCGGGGCCGGCGGCACGGCTGCTGCCGCGGCGGCCGGGACCATCGTGTCGTCGAGTCGTCCGGACTCCGTGCAGAGCGTGGACGTCGACGGGCTGGACAGCATCGACCTCGCCGCCGATGCCAGCAGCATGCGGATCGAGTTCGGCGACGTCGACGAGGCCGCACTCGCCATCACGAACGGGCGCGGTACACCGTGGACGTTCGAGCGCGATGGCGACGAGCTGGTCGTCCGGAGTCCACAAGGAGTCTTCGGGTGGTGGCTCGGCGGCTGGTTCGGTGATGAGGAGATCGCCGTGCTCACGCTCCCGGAAAGTCTTCGCGACGCAGGACTCGACGCCGACCTGAACCTCGATGCGGGCAGCCTCGACGTGAACGGCGACTTCGGTGTGCTCGACGTCAGCGTCAACGCCGGAGCGCTCGACGTCGAAGGGGCCGCGAAGGAACTCGATGTGCAGATGAGCGCCGGCCGCGCCGACATCCTCCTCGACGGCGTCTCCCAGGCGGACCTCGGCGTCTCCGCCGGCGATCTCACGGTCGAGCTCACGGGTACTCCCCCGACCCGGACGGCGATCGACGTGAGCGCCGGCACCCTCGATCTGACCGTTCCCGACGTGGAGTACGCGATCTCTCAGGAGATCAGCGCGGGCACGCTGAATGCCGAGGTCGACGAGGCTTCGAGCGCGCGGAGGACGATCGAGGTCTCGCTGTCGGCCGGCACCGCGACCATCCGACCGGGCCGCTGAACACGCTCGAGGGGGAGGACACTCCCGGGTGCTCCCCCTCGATTCGGATTTTCCGTATTTCTCCGGTAAAGTCTTGGAGGTTGACGGGGCTATAGCTCAGGCGGTTAGAGCGCTTCACTGATAATGAAGAGGTCCCAGGTTCAAGTCCTGGTAGCCCCACTCCTTAACTCAAGAAAATCCCTCACGGGGCCTTAGCTCAGTTGGTAGAGCGCCTGCTTTGCAAGCAGGATGTCAGGAGTTCGAATCTCCTAGGCTCCACAGGATCGAGAAGCCCCCGGCCCCCGGCCGGGGGCTTCTTCTGTTGAGGCGGGTGTCGACCCATCGCGTCTGCCTGGTTGTGCATCTCCGCCCACGGGGGGACGCGAATCGTCCCGGTGGACGACGCGAGGGAGTGAATACTTCACGTAGCGTGTTACCCATGTAGAGCTTGCCTCGTGCTGAGCTGCTTCAGATCAATGTCGCCCCCGCACATGGCAGGGCCGGCTCCAGCTCGCAAGACTCAGGAGACACATGGACATCCTCGAATGGGTGAGGACGACCGCATCAGCCCTTCCCGACCCTCTGGTCTGGGCCCTCGGCGGATTGTTCGCCTTCCTCGAGAACGGCTTGGGCCTCGGCTTCTTCCTGCCCGGTGAGACGATCGTCGTCTTCCTCTCCGCTTCGCTCTCCGACGTCTGGGCGGTGGTGGTGATGTTCCTCGTGGTCGTCGTCGCGGGAAGCGCGGGAGACCACGTCGGCTATCTCCTCGGGCGACACTTCGGCGTCGGCATGCGTGACCTCAAACTGGTCAAGCGACTCGGGATCGATCGATGGGATCGGGCCGTCGAGATCCTCCACCGGCGCGGTGCGATCGCCGTCTTCCTCACACGACTCGTCCCTGTCGTTCGCACGTTGACCCCGGCTGCTGCGGGCGTCGCGAAGGTGAGGTACCCGTCGTTCCTGCTCGCCTCGCTCGCCGGAGCAGCGACCTGGGCTGCGATCTACGTCAGCGTCGGGTTCCTGTTGAGGGCATCCCTCGACGCCGTCACCAAGGCGCTGGGACCGATCAGCAACGTGCTGCTCCTCGTCGTGGTCGCCGGCGTCATCGTCTTCTTCGTGGTGCGATTCATCCGCACCCGGTCGCTCGCACGCGCCGTCGATGCGACCGATGATGCTGCGCCCATCCAGCCCACCGTCGTCGACCGTCTCTTCCGTGAAGACGAATGGCGCACGTGGCCCAACCTCATCACCGGGATCCGCCTGCTCCTGCTGCCGGTGTTCCTCTGGCTGATCACCGCCAGGATGCTGTGGGCCGCGCTGGTCGTCATCGGCCTGGTCTTCCTGACGGATTGGCTCGACGGTTGGCTCGCGCGGCGGACGAACAGCGTCTCCGCCCTCGGCACCTGGCTCGATCCGGTCGCCGACCGGATCACGGTGGTCGTCACGGCCGTCGCCTTCACGCTCGGGCATCTCATCCCGTGGGAGACGCTCGTGCTGCTGCTCATCCCCGACGTCCTGCTCGGATCGGCCGCCCTGCTCTTCTTCCGAGGAAACCCGGCAGTCCCGGTCACGATGGTCGGGAAGGTCCGGACGGCTCTGATCTTCGTCGGACTCCTCGGCGTCCTCCTCGGCAGTGCGCTGAGTGAGTCGGGTCTGGAATCGCTGAGCTGGATCGTCGGGATGTCGTTCCTGCTGTTCCTGATCGGGATCGTCGGTCACTACATCGCGGCGTCCCAGTACGCCCGTGCCATGATCACGCAGAAGCTGAGTGTGCGCGAAGGCTGAAGCTCGTCAGGCCTCGGTGCCCGTCTCGAGGTCGATCTCGTAGTGGATCATCCCCGAGCGGGCGGCGAGGCGGTCGTAGAGTCCGCGCGCGGTGGTGTTCGTCTCGGCCGTGAGCCAGTAGACCTTCGCCGCGCCCTGCTGCTCAGCCCATGCGCGGACGTGCGCGATCAGAGCCCGGCCGACCCCGCCACCGCGCACGCCGGGTGCGACGAACAGGTCTTCGAGGTAGCAGTAGTCCGTCGTCGCCCACGTCGAGGGGTGCGTCAACCAGTGGACGATCCCCACTGCGGTGCCGCTCTCGTCGCGGGCGAGCGCGCCATGGACGCCGGAATCGGCGTCGATGAGGCGTTCGAAGGTGGCATCCGTGGTCGCGGGGTCGAGGGCTTCCTCATAGAAGGACAGATAGCCGCTCCACAGGTCGTCCCACTCGGCACGGTCCTCGGTCGTGATCGGTGCGATCGTCGTCATGACTCGAGAGTAACGAAGTGGTGCGGAGGTTCACTCGACGGGTCGAAGGCTCCGCAGGATCGCGGCGTGACGAACCAGGAACGTGCGTTCGTCGAGCTTCTTGCGCCGCAGCCAGCCGGTGACCTCGTCGTTGTGCTTGCTCGCGTTGCACGAGGCGCACGCCGGGACGACGTTCTCGAGCGTGTAGCGGCCGCCGCGCGACACGGGTTGGATGCAGTCGCGTTGCAGGGCGGCACCGTCCCCACCGCAGTACGCGCACCCGCCCCAGGCATCCATCAAGTCGTACCACTGCTCGTCGGTGAGGTCGTTGTCGACGCGGGCGAGCCGGTTCTGTCGGCGCTTGGCATAGCGGGCACGGGTCGCCGGCGACGCGGTGGCGGAAGAGACCTTGCGGCGGCGGCGCATGGGCCGATGCTATCGCGGTGAGCGCTCGACGCGCCTCAGCCCTGGCCTACCGAGGTCAACTCATGTGGCGCGAGATTCAACCGCTCGCCGCCGACCGCGGTCACGACCACGATGTCCTCGATGCGGGCACCCCAGGAGCCGGCGAAATAGATACCTGGCTCGATGCTGAATGCCATGCCCTCGCGAAGCACCAGGTCGTTGCCCGGAGCGATGTACGGCTCCTCGTGCACCGAGACGCCGATGCCATGGCCGGTGCGGTGCAGGAACGCCTCACCCAGCCCGGCGTCGGCGAGAACGTTTCGCGCCGCAGCATCCACCTCCGCCGCGGTGGCGCCAGGACGCACGGCGTCCACTGCTGCCTGCTGAGCGCGTACGAGCACCGCGATGCGCTCGGCGGCAGCGGGGTCGGGAGTGCCGGCGACGTAGGTCCTGGTGCTGTCGGAGTTGTAACCGCTCGGCACTGCCCCTCCGATGTCGACCACCACGATGTCGCCGTCCTCGATCACGCGGTCCGAGACCTCGTGGTGCGGATCGGCGCCGTTCGGGCCGGATCCTACGATGACGAACTCCACCGTGCGGTGTCCTTCGGCGACGATGGCATCGGCGATGTCGGCGGCGACCGCGCGCTCGGTGCGTCCGGCCCGAAGCCACTCGTGCACGCGGCGGTGCACCGCATCGATCGCCTCTCCGGCGCGGCGAAGCTCGGTGATCTCCTCGGCGTCCTTGACCATGCGGCCCTCGCGGAGCACGGGCGTCGCGAGTTCGAGACGCACACCCAGTCGCTCACCGATCGGGATCACGTGCAGGGCGGGGAGGGCATCGGAGACGCCGACGCGCGACACGGTGCCGACGGATGCGGTGATCAGTGCGTACGGGTCTTCGCCGTCGACCCAGTCGGCGACGGCGAGTGCGAGCTCTCCGACCGCCGTGGTGCGCACCTTCGCGAGTTCCATCCGCGGGACCACGATCGTCGGCGCGACGTCGGGGCCGATGACCAGCGCAGTGAGTCGTTCGATGGTGTCGCCTTCGACGCCCACCAGATACTGCAGATCGGGACCCGGACCCACGATGATGGCGTCGAGCCCGGCCTCGGCAGCGAGGGATGCGGCACGGCTGAGGCGGGCGGCGTACACGGAAGCGGGGAAGGGCAATGTGCTCACGGGCTCCACGCTACTGCGCGCGTGCTCGCAGGGCATCCGATTCGCGGTTCGATCCGCTCCGCGCGCACGGTCGGGGCTGAGCGACTCGCCCCGGTCGCAATGCCGCAGATCATCGACGGCTGAACGGAGGGGGCGCGGTCGTTCAGCCGCTCCCCCTCCGCGGTGGTCAGCTGATGGCGACGCGGATGCGCTCGGCGAGGAACTCCAGATCGGCCTTCGTGAGGTCGGTCACCGCGTAGGCAGTAGGCCAGACGGTGCCGTCGTCGAGGTTCGAGATGGGCTCGAACCCGAACGTGCCGTAGCGCACCTTGAATTTACTGGCCGGCTGGAAGAAGCAGAGCACCTTGCCGTCGCGGCCCCATGCCGGCATTCCGTAGTAGGTGCGCGGTACGAGCTCCGGGGCGACCTCCGAGACCAGGGCGTGCAGCTTCTTCGACAGCGCCTGGTCTTCGGGAGTGAGCTTCTCGATCGCCTCCTTGATGTCGGCCTCTCCCGCCGCTCGAAGCTCTTCCGGGGACTTCTTCGCGCGGGAGCGCCGGGTGCGGGCCTCCTTCGCGGCGGCCTGCATGGCCTCGCGTTCCTCAGCGCTGAAGTTCTTCTCTTTCTCGGCCATGATCGGTCCTCTCGACGTGCGTCCGGTGTGCAGATCACACTACGGACGCCGGGTGGCGATGCGCTTCTCGATTCATGATCGATCTCGGCAGGACGCACGGTCATCGACTGTCGTCGCCGACGGATAGTGTGTGATCCATGGACCTGCGTGTGGCGGCGTACGCGGTCGTCACCGATGACGACGGGCGGTTGCTGCTGGCGCGCTGGACCGAGGGTCGCCGGGTGGCATGGACGATGCCGGGCGGCGGACTCGAAGCGGGAGAGTCTCCGGAGGATGCCGTGCGTCGTGAGCTGCGCGAGGAGACCGGTTACACGGTCAAGGTCGGTGAACTCCTCGGCATCCACTCGCGGGTGATCCCCGCCGGTCGACGCGTGCAGAAGGCTGCAGATCCGCTGCATACCCTGCGGATCCTGTATCGGGCCGAGGTCACGGGCGGCAAACTGCGCTTCGAGACCGGCGGCTCGACCGACATGGCGGAGTGGTTCCCCCTGAAGGCGGTTGCCGAGCTGCAGCGCGTCAAGCTGGTCGACATCGCCTTGCGGATGGCCGGCATCCTCTGACAGGAGCTGCGCCGCCGCCCGGGATCAGCGCTCTTCGGGGACGGAGATGTCGGCGACGGTGGCGCCGTAGGCCGCGAGCAGGTCGTCGGCGTCGACGAACAGGCTGTATCCGTGGGCTCCTGCGCCCATGGCGATGCGCTGACCGACGATCGACTCGTCGGCGTAGATCGGCCAGTCCGTGGTGCTGCCGATCGGCACGATGGTTCCGCGTTCGTAACCGGTGGCCGCGAGCGCCAATGCGGGCTCCGGCAATCGCAACTTGTTCACCCCGACCAGCGCGCGCAGCTTCGGCCAGGAGATCGAGCGGCCGCCGGGTACCAGGGCGAACAGGAAGGTGTCATCGGACCGCTTCACCACGAGGGTCTTCACGATGCCCGACGGAGGGATGCCGAGGAGCTCGGCCGCCTCGAACAGGCTGCCGGCGGCGGGACGTTCACGGATCTCGATGTCGAGCCCTCGAGCGGCCGCCGCGTCCCGCACCCGTGCATGCTGATCGCCTCCGTCACCGGAGGCGACGGAGGCGGGATCAGACGGGGTCACGCGTCGGGTGCGGCGAGCGGGTCGTCCGCGACCCAGAGCTCATCGTCGGCGCGCAGAGTCTGCCACGCGGCGTAGAGCACACCGACGGCCGCAGCAGCGCCGAGGATGATCGCGATGACGGAGCCGAGGCCCGGTCCCGACTTCTGCGGCTTGGTCGCCTTGCGCACCTGCACGGCGACGCCGTGGCGCTTGGCGTTGGCGACGTCCCACGCGCTGAGTGCCGAACCGACAACTCCGCCCACGATCGGGACGAACTTGTCGTCGACGACGTGCTTGCCGATCTTCACGCCACGATCGACGACCGGGGCGACACGGCGGTTGTACGTGTCCTGGATGACCGGCACGACCTGCTCACGATTGAGGTTGCCGAGCTGACGGCCGGCCTCACGGGCGACATCGGCGGCGTGACCGACGAGCACCTGCTGGTTCTCCCAGAGCTGGTTCGCGTCGTTCTGAAGACGACGCAGTTCCTTCTTCCGCTTGCGGCTGAGGCTCACGATGCTCTCCTGTCCATTGGAGTACGGGTTCCCCATCTTGCCACGAGAGGCTGGAAGCCGGGCGGGAATCGCCCGGCCCTTGCTTCTTCGCCTCATGAGGGGTAGATACCACGGCCAACTCACCGGAAGCTCTGCGAGAATGAGGACATGGCTCACGCTTCTCATGTCGCAACCCTGCACACCAACCACGGTGACATCGTCATCAACCTCTTCGGTGACCACGCCCCGAAGACGGTCAAGAACTTCGTCGGCCTCGCCGACGGCACCCAGGAGTGGACCGATCCCGCCACCGGCAAGCCCGGCGAGGGACCCCTCTACAAGGACGTCATCTTCCACCGCATCATCCCGAACTTCATGATCCAGGGCGGCGACCCGCTCGGACAGGGTGTCGGGGGCCCCGGCTACAACTTCGACGACGAGATCAACATGGAGCTCAACTTCAACGAGCCCTACATCCTCGCCATGGCCAACGCCGGTCTCCGCCGCAACGCCATCACCGGCAAGCCCGAGGGCACCAACGGTTCGCAGTTCTTCATCACCACCGACCCGACGCCGTGGCTGCAGGGCAAGCACACGATCTTCGGCGAGGTCGCCGATGACGCTTCCAAGGCCGTCGTCGACGCGATCGGCGCCGTGCAGACCGGTGCGGGCGACCGTCCCGTCGAGCCGGTCGTGCTGCAGTCGATCGACATCGTCGCGGCCTGACGACAGCTGCGGCCGATCCGGATGACCACGCCTGAGTTCACGAGCAATCGCGACAACTTCTGCTACCGGCATCCGGATCGGCAGAGCTTCGTGCTCTGCCAACGGTGCATGCGCACCATCTGCCCCGAGTGCCAGACGCAGGCGCCCGTCGGCGTCATCTGCCCGGAGTGCATGAACGCCGACCGCAAGAACCGCACCCCAGCCCAGAAGAAGGCGGCCCGTCGTTGGGGCGGCAGCGGTGGAGCGAGCATGGCGATGGCTCGCAGCGGCAAGCCGGTGGTGACCTACGCGCTGCTCGCGGTCACGTCGTTCATCGGACTGCTGCAGCTGATCCCTGGTATCGGCGAGCAGATCACCGGCCAACTGCTCTTCGCGGCGCCGTATCTGTATCCGAACCTGTCGCCGCTGCCCTTCGAGCCCTGGCGATTGCTGACCGCGATCTTCGCCCATGGCGGCTTCATCCACCTCGCGCTCAACATGCTGGCCCTGTGGATGCTCGGACAGAGCCTCGAGCCCATGCTCGGTCGCGTTCGCTTCCTCGCTCTCTACCTCATCAGTGGTCTCGGCGGCTCGGTCATGGTGGCGGTGCTCGCGCCGCTGACCTCGACCGTCGGTGCCTCCGGCGCGATCTTCGGCATGATGGCCGCTCTACTCATCGTCGGTCGACACCTCGGTGCCAACGTCACGGGTCTTCTCGTGATCCTCGGCATCAACTTCGTCTACGGCCTGGTATTCGGCGGCGGACGGATCTCCTGGCAGGCACATCTCGGCGGCCTGCTCATCGGAGCCCTGGTGGCGTTCATCTACGTCAAGACGAAGCGACGAGACCAGCGCACCCTGCAGATCGTGCTGCTCTCCGCTCTGGTCGTCCTGTTGATCGTCGTGGTGGCGTTCGTGCCGCCGCTCATCCTTTTGTCCTGATCCAGAGTTGTTAACAGGGTTGTTAACCCCTGTGAATAACAACGGTGTAATTCTCCCCAGGCTGTGGAGAGGGCTGTGGATAACTTTCGCTCTGGGTGGCTTGTGGGGCGGGAACGGGGCCGTTCCCTTACGTGAGTCGTACTTCGCTACTGACATGAGAAAGGCCCTCTCGCATGGCGAGAGGGCCTTTCTGGAAGAAGGAGTGAGGCGTCAGCGCCAGCGGGTGGTCATCAGGAATCCGATCAGCGCGATACCGAGTCCGATCGCCAGGTTCCAATTGGAGAGACCCGGGATCGGGTACTGCATGCCGGAGATGTAGAACACCAGGATCCAGGCGAGACCCAGGAGCATGAACCCGATCATCACCGGCTTGAACCACACGGCGTTGGGAGCGGCGTCGCCTTCAGCGCGCTCGACGGCGGGTTCTTCAGTCTTGCGGTCACGTGCCATTCCGTCATTGTACCCATGAGACCTGTCTCGGACGAGGTCGAGCAGGCCCTGGGACAGAGGGCGAGACGGTGACGCCACGGCATCCGCCCAGCGTTCCCGGATATGATCACCGCATGACTGCATCCGTCGCGCCTGGGGGGCGACGTCCGCGCCGGCAGCGACCACGCTCCCGTGCGACGTTCGCGAGCGTACTCGGCGAGCTCCTTCTGACGGCAGGCGTGGTCGTTCTCCTCTTCGTGGCCTGGCAGATGTGGATCGGCGACATCATCATCAGTGCACAGAAGAACGACGAGGGTGCCGCCGTCTCCCAAGCCCTCGCGCAGGCGGAGGCACCCGCGCTCCCCCCGGTCGTCGAGGACGAAGACGGCACCTCCACCTACATCCCACCCGTGCCCGCAGCCCCGGCCGACGCGCAGTGGTTCGGCCAGATGCACATCCCCCGTTTCGGAGCCGAGTACAACTTCGGGATCTTCGGGGGCACGAGCCGTGCGCGCACCCTCGATCAACAGGGCATCGGAATCTATACGAACTCCAAGATGCCCGGCGAGGTCGGAAACTTCTCCCTGGCCGGGCACCGCACGACGTGGGGCAAGCCGTTCAACCAACTCGACAAGCTGCAGCTGAACGACGCGATCGTCGTCGAGACGCCCGACGGCTGGTACACCTACCGCTTCCGCACGCTCGAGTACGTGAAGCCCTCGCAGACCGATGTGCTCGCCGATGTGCCGCAGATGCCGGAGCAGCAGACCGGCGAGCAGTACATCACCCTCACCGCCTGCTCGCCTCTGTACTCGCTGGCGGAGCGCATCGTCGCCTACGGGGTGTTCGAGAGCTTCCAGCCGCGGGCCGAGGGACCGCCGACCGCGCTGACCGACCCGCCGCCCCCGCCGGCCGCACCATCCGTGTGATCGTGGACCGTCATAAGGGAGAAGACTGATGTACGCCGCACTCTGGCGCCTGCTGCCCGGACCGTGGTGGCTGCGTGTGCTCATCCTCGTGGTCGTCATCGCCGCCGTGCTCTATGGCCTGTTCTGGTACGTGTTCCCCTGGGTGAGCCCGATCATCGCCCCCGGTGAGGTCGACGTCGAATGACGCGAGTTCTCGTGGTCGACAACCACGACAGCTTCGTGCACACACTGGTCGGATACCTGAGCGAGCTCGGCGCGCACACGGTGATGATCGAATCCGATGCCACGGATGCGGCTCAGCTGGAGCGGATCCTTCCCGAGTACGACGCGTTGATGCTCTCTCCGGGCCCCGGTGCACCCGTCGACGCGGGGGCGTCGCTCGACGCGGTGCGCATCGCCGCCCGCCTGCGGGTGCCGACGCTCGGGGTGTGCCTCGGGCATCAGACGATCGGCGAGGCGTTCGGGGCTCCGGTCGCCGCAGCGCCCGAGCTCATGCACGGCATGGTCTCGGCGGTGACGCACGACGGCTCCGCGTTGTTCACCGGGATCCCTTCGCCGTTCGACGCCGGGCGCTACCACTCCCTCGCGCTGGCGGCCTCCGATCTGCCCTCCGAAGTCGTCGTGACCGCCTGGACCGAGAACGGAACCGTGATGGCTCTGGCTCACCGCGATCAGCCCCTCTGGGGCGTGCAGTTCCATCCGGAGAGCGTGCTCACCGAGGGAGGCTACCGGCTCCTGGCGAACTGGCTGGAGCTGTGCGGCGACGAGAACGCCGTCGGGCGCGCTGAGGAACTTCACCCGCTCGCTCGCTGAACAGCGTCGGGCGGGGGCATACGCCCGACGGTGCTATCCGGTGCAGAAGAAGATCTGGACCGAGGAGCCCACCGGAACGTCACCCGGTGCCACCGACATCGAGTGGACCGTGGTCGGCTCCGTCGCGGGGCACTCCGCGGTCTCCGTCGGCACAGCGACCAGACCGAGGTCCGTGAGGTTTGTCGTGGCGGCATCGACGGTCCAGCCGACGAGGTCGGTCAGCGTGACCTTGCCGCTGGCCACGACGAGATTGACGACGGTTCCCGGATCCAACTCCGCATCGGCCTTCTCGCTGGCGGAGATGACCGTGTTCGTCGCCAGGGCCTTGTCGTTGCGCTGGATGACGGTCCCGAGTTCGAGGCCGGCCGCCGTGAGGGCCTTCGTGGCATCGTCGAGTGCCATCCCCTCGATCTTCGGCATCACCACGGTCTCCTCGCCCTTGGAGACGTACAGGGTGATCGTGGAACCCTCTTCCACCGACACTCCCGCTTCGGGGTCGGTGCGGATCACGTTCCCCTCCGTCACCTCGGAGCTCGTCTCGATCACGATCTTCGATGAGAGGTCGAGTGCGGCGAGGTCGTCCTGTGCTCGTTCCGAAGACACGTTGACGAGGTTGGGGATGGTGCGCGACGTGCTCGACACCTCAGTGGGCCGCATGCTGATCGTGACCACCCAGAACAGCACGGAGGCCAACAACACGGCGAGCAGCGCCACGCCCGCCCAGATCCAGGCGACCGGAGGACCGGACTGGGTTCTGGTCATGGTCGTGTCCGTGCTCAACTGGCGAAGCGATCGCGCGGTCTCCTGCGCCTGCCGCGGGCTCGCCCCGTACAGCTCGCTGGTCAGCGCACCGAGCTCCTTGCGGGTCGGAGCGTTTCCCGTCATCGCGGAATCGAGCGCCGCGCGGAAGTGCGCGGCATCCGGATAGCGCTGGTACGGGTCCTTGGCGAGCGCGCGGAGCACGATCGGGTCGAGATTCCGCGGGGCGTCCTCATTGACCTCGGTGGGAGGAACGGGAGTCTCGCTGACGTGCTGATAGGCGACCGCTACCGGCGACTCGCCACGGAACGGCTGCCGCCCCGTGAGCAGCTCGTACAGCACGACACCGGTCGAGTAGAGGTCGGCACGAGCATCGACGGGTTCGCCCTTCGCCTGCTCCGGTGAGAAGTAGGCGGCGGTCCCGATGATCTGGGTGGTCTCGGCGACGGTCGACGACGAGTCGGAGACGGCTCGGGCGATGCCGAAGTCCATCACCTTGACCTGACCCTTGTCGGTGACCATCACGTTGCCGGGCTTGATGTCGCGATGCACGACACCGGCGCGGTGCGAGTAGTCGAGCGCCTCGAGGATTCCGTCGACGTAGCGGACCGCATCGGTGGCCGGCACCGGGCCGGCGGCGATGATGTCCTTGAGGAGGGTGCCCTTGACGAGCTCCATCACGATGTACGGCGGCTCCGTGGAGCCGATCTCGCTCGTCGAAGGGTCGCCGGCGTCGAACACGCGGACGATCGACGGATGCGACATGCGCGACGCCGCCTGGGCCTCGAGGCGGAACCGGTTACGGAAGGTGGTGTCGCGCGCAAGGTCGGCATCGAGGATCTTGATCGCGACCTCGCGTCCGAGCGTCAGGTCGTACCCGCGGTACACCTTCGCCATTCCGCCATGCCCGATGAGCTCGTCGACGCGGTACCGACCCGCGATGACTTGTGGCTCTGTGGACACGGAAGACCCCCCTGGAAACTACGCTTGCTGAACTGGAACTACAGATTACCCGTCGGTGCCGCTGTTCCCATCGCCGGGGTCGGTGGCCGCCGTGATCGTCACCGAGAGCGGCGGAGACGCGGCGGAGGTGCGCTGGTCGCCGCCGGAGCACATGCCCTGGTAGCTGACGATGAGCTGCTGTCCTGCGGCGTCGGCGATCTTCACCTGCGTGTTGCGCTGCGTCGGCTGGAAGTTCGGGCCGCCCGAGACGAAGGTGCCGTTCTGGACCGACACGACGTAGCCGGAGAGAGTGGTTCCGCTGGGGCAGGTGAATCCGGTGCCCCAGGAGATGGTCACCGTCGAGCCGGCGACAGGGTTGCCCGTGATGGTCGGGGCGTCGGTCGGGGTCGGCAGACCGGCACGAGCGGTGTAGACCGTGAGGGTCATCGCCTGGGTGGTCTCCACGTTGCCGGTGGGAGCCACGCGGTAGACCTTTCCGACCTCTTCATCGCTGGGTGCCGGGTCTCCGTCGACACAGGTGATCTCGCTGTTGAAGCCGGCGCCCTTGAGCGTGGAGGTGGCCGCGCCGCAGTCCATGCCGTTCAGGTTCAGGGCGGTCACATCCACTCGCGTCACCTCCGGCGTCGGGGTGTTCGGCGGTGGAGTCGTCTGCGTCTGGGTCGGCTTGCTGCTCGGCGACCCCGTGGGGTCGGCGTCGCCGCCCTGGTTCGCGAGCATCGCCCACACCGTGCCGCCGAGCACGATCACCAGCAGCGCGATCAGAGCGATCAGCGGCCAGGTCCAGGGGCTGCGCTTCTTCTTCTTCTCCTCTTCCACGGCTTCCTCCGTGGGAAGCTGAGCGGTGGTGGGAAGGATGCGCGTGGTGCCGTCGTCGCCGGAGGCATTCAGGAGTCGGGTCGCGTCCTCGCCGCCGGCGATACCACCGGTCGCGATCGCCGGCACAGCGATGGCCGCGGAGTTCAGATCGCCCCGGCGAAGGGCCTGGGCCGCTCGTGCCACCGTCGCGGACGACGAGGGACGATCGCTGGGCTTCTTGGCGATCATCGCCATGACCAGGTTCTGCACCGGGATCGGGACGGTCGGAGGCAGGGGCGGCGGCTGCTCGTTGATCTGCGCCATCGCGATGGCCACCTGCGACTCGCCCGTGAAAGGACGCTTGCCCGCCAGGCACTCGTACGCGACGATGCCGAGCGAGTAGGTGTCGGTCGCTGGCGATGCCGGGTGACCTGACGCCTGCTCGGGCGAGAGGTACTGCACCGTGCCCATGACCTGGCCGGTCGCGGTGAGAGGCACCTGGTCGGCGATGCGGGCGATGCCGAAGTCGGTGATCTTGACCCGGCCGTCGGGCGTGATCAGCAGGTTTCCCGGCTTGATGTCGCGGTGCACGAGACCGGCCGCGTGGGCTGCCTGCAGCGCGGAAGCCGTCTGGGCGACGATGTCGAGAGTCTTGTCGGCGCTCAGCGCACCATCGCGCTCGAGCACGGTCGAGAGTGCCTCGCCCGGCACCAGTTCCATGACGAGGTAGGCGCTGCCGTTCTCCTCGCCGTAGTCGAACACGCTGGCGATGCCCTCATGGTTGACGAGAGCAGCGTGCCGCGCCTCGGCACGGAAACGCTCGAGGAACCCGGGGTCCCCCATGTACTCGTCCTTGAGGATCTTGATGGCGACGGTACGTCCGATGACGTGATCCGTCGCCTCCCATACCTCGCCCATGCCACCGATCGCGATACGCGACTGCAGCTCGTAACGACCACCGAACGACACACCCTGCGTCGGCCTCATCTGCCCAGCACCGCCTCTATGACCTTCTTCGCAATCGGAGCCGCGATGGTGTCGCCGCTGCCTGATTGTCCCTGTCCGCCGCCGTCTTCGACGACGACCGCTACTGCGACCGCGGGGTCGTTCGCCGGCGCGAAGCCGGTGAACCACAACGTGTGCGGCCTGTTTCCGTTCTCTGCGGTGCCCGTCTTACCGGCCACGTCGATCCCGTCTATTCTTGCACCCTGGGCCGCGCCCGTTGCGACGCTCGCGACCATCGCCGCGGTCACGTTGTTCGCCACGTCGGCATCCATCGCACGTCCGAACTCACTGTCCTGGAAAGCCTTGATGACCGAGAGGTCGTTGCCGATGACGGCGTCGACCATCCGCGGGTTCATCACGATGCCGTCGTTCGCCAATCCGGACGAGACCATGGCCATCTGCAGCGGGGTCGCCGTGACCTTTCCCTGACCGAATCCGGTCAGCGCGGTCTGGGCGTCGTCGAGGCCGCGCGGGTAGCTCGACGGCGTCGACGTGAGCGGCGTGTCGAACGACTGGTTGAAGCCCAGCTTGTCCGCCATCTCGCGGATGGTGTCGTCACCGAGCTCTACGGCCAGCTCGGCCATCGGGATGTTGCAGCTCAGACGGATCGCCTCGGCGATCGTGACGGTCTCCCCCGGACCGCACGTGCCCCCCCAGGCGTTGGAGACGCGGTTGCTCGAACCGGGAAGGGTATACGCGATCGGGTTGGGCAGCGTGGAATCCGGAGTCCATTTGCCAGTTGCATAGGCCGCAGCCGCGACCACGACCTTGAACGTCGAGCCGGGAGGGTTCAGGTCACCGGCGATCGCCCGGTTGGACAACGGCTTGTTCGCGTCGGCGACCAGCTGATCGTAGGTCGCGTTCGCAGCGTTCGCATCATGCGTCGCCATCAGGTTGGTGTCGAACCCGGGAGTCGAGACCATCGCGAGGATGCGTCCGGTTTTCGGGTCCATGGCCACGACCGCGCCCTTGAGGTCGCCGAGGGCTTCGTAGGCAGCCCGCTGCGCCGCGGTGTTCAGAGAGAGCTCGACGCTGTATCCGCGCTGCGGCTGGCCGGAGAGGATGCGCTCGACCTCGCCGAGGAACGCGTTCGACCCCGTGCCGGAGAGCTCGGCGTTCATGGCCTTCTCGATGCCGGTGCTCGAGCCCAAGGCGGGGTTGAAGTAACCGGTGACCGGTTCCCACAGCGCCGCATCCGTGTAGACGCGCTGGAACTGGTACCGGTCGTCGCTCGGCACCGAGTTGGCGATCGCGACCCCGTCGACGATGATCGATCCGCGTTGGATCTCGTAGCTGTCGAGGCGCGTGCGCTTGTTGTTGCTGTTCTGGGCCAGCGCATCCGCCTCGACGACCTGGATCCAGCTGGTCGCGGCGAACAGGGCGATGAACATGAACAGCATGATGATGCTGAGGCGACGGAGTTCCTTGGTCATGTCAGCCGATCACCACCCGGGGCTGACGGCGCACACCGTCGGAGATGCGCAGCAACAGCGCCACGATGAGCCAGTTGGCCACGAGGGAGGAGCCACCCGCGGCGAGGAAAGGAGTGGTCAGACCCGTCAGCGGGATGAGGCGGGTCACGCCGCCGACCATGATGAACACCTGCAGAGCGATCGTGAACGAGAGTCCGGTGGCGAGCAGCTTTCCGAAATCGTCCTGACCCGCGAGGCCGATGCGCATGCCGCGGCTGACGAACACCATGTAGAGGCAGAGGATCGCGAACAGCCCGATCAGGCCGAGCTCTTCGCCGAGGCTGGTGATGATGTAGTCGCTGTGGGCCAGCGGGGTGACCTCGGGACGGCCCTGACCCCACCCGGTGCCCATGAGTCCGCCGCGTGCGAGGCCGAAGAGTCCCTGCATGGGCTGGTAGCCGGCGCCGTCGGGATCGACCTGGTCGGCGTCGAAGAGGAAGAGCCAGTTGATGAAGCGTCCCTGCACGTAGCTGAGGATCTGCGTCGCGAGTGCCACGCCGGCGACCACGAGGGCCAGGCCGATGAGCACCCAGCTGGTCTTCCCCGTCGCGACGTAGAGCATCGCGACGAACATCCCGAAGATCAGGGTTCCGGTTCCGAGGTCGCGCTGGAACACGATGATCCCCAGCGAGATGAGCCAGACGACGAGCACAGGTCCGAGCTCGCGCATACGGGGCCAGGTGATGCCCAGCACCCGCTTGCCGACCGACGTCAGACTCTCGCGGGTGCGCACCAGATAGCCGGCGAAGAAGATCGCCAGGCAGATCTTGGCGAGCTCGCCCGGCTGGAAGGCGAAGGCACCGCCGAGCGACACCCAGACCGCCGCATTCGCATCGGGGATGCGCAGCCCGGGGACGAACGGCAGCAGCAGGAGCAGGATTCCGGCGAGGCCGAAGATGTAGGTGTAGCGGAACAGCACGCGGTAGTTGCGCAACAGGATGACGACCGCGATCGCACCTGCGAGCGAGATCGCGGTCCACGCGAGCTGCTTGGTCGAGTAGGCGTTCCAGCCGGTGTTCTCGAAGGCGATGTCGATCCGATAGATCATCGCGATGCCGAGGCCGGTGAGGAGGGTCGCGATGGGCACGACGAACGGGTCGGCGTCGGAGGCGACGAAGCGGAGCACGATATGCAGGGCGAATGCGAGTGCGGCGAGACCGCCGCCGATCGCCAGGATCATCGGGTCGATCACGCCCAGTGCGCCCAGCTGCACGAGCGTGAGGGCGGCTCCGCTGATCGCGCAGGCGAACAGCAGCAGCCAGAACTCGCGATTGCGCTGGTTCTGCGGCATCCGGATGCGCTTGAGCGCCTTGATGACGCTGGTGTCGGCGGCGACGTCGGTGCTCATCCCTCACCCCCGGCCGGCGTGTCGACAGGAGTCGGCATGGGGGTGGGCAGCGGGGTCTCGATCGTGTTCGCGTCGGCCCCGGCGCGGAGCCGGTCGACGATCGCCATCGCGTCGGACAGAGATCGTGCGGTGATCGTGCGCTCGACCGAGGCGCGCTGATACGGCGGCAGATTCGCGAGGAGGATGTCGGTGTCTTCGACCGGAGTCGACAACGTGATCGGACCGATGTTCTGCTGCACGCCTTGGAAGATCACGACGCTGTCCTCGTCGGCGCCGATGAAGTAGCGCGTCTGGGTCCAGCTGTAGGCGGCGAAGGCGGCGACGCCGAGCATCACGATCACCACGAGGGCACCGGCGATCCAGCCGAGACGACGGCGCTTGGCGCGACGGCGATCCTCCTCGATCAGCTCCTCGAGGTACTCGGGAGCCGGCTCGAAGTGGCTCGGCTCGTTCGCGGCCTGGCGCACCGGGTGCAGCCAGTTGCCGCGCGGAGGTCGGACCGGAGGCACGTAGACGCCGTCGGGGTTCGATGCCGAGCCGACGATCGTGGGCGTGCCCGAGTGGATCGGATGCTGCCCGCCCACGTCGACGAGGACGATCGTGACGTTGTCGGGCGCGCCGCCGTCGAGAGCCTGCTTGAGGAGGTTGTCGGCAGTGCGGCCGGGCGCGAGGCCGAGCTGCATGGCCTTGAGGATGTGCGGTTCGTCGACCACGCCCGAGAGGCCGTCGGAGCAGAGCAGCCACCGGTCGCCTGGTTGCGTGTGCATCACGAACATGTCGAGCTCGGGATCGGAGTCCATGTCGCTGAGCACGCGCATGAGCACGGAACGGCGGGGGTGGTAGCGCGCCTCCTCCGGCGTGATGCGGCCCGAATCGACCAGACGCTGCACGAAGGTGTGGTCGGCGGTGATCTGCGTCAGTGCGCCGTCGCGGTACAGGTAGATGCGCGAGTCGCCGATGTGGCCGATCACCGCGTATTCGTCGACCATGATGATCGCGCTGACCGTGGTGCCGAGGCCGGCGAGTTCCGGGCGGTCCTTCGCGGCGCGGATCAGGTCGCCCGCTGCGGTGGTCGCGGCGGCCTGCAGCGAGGCCTGCGCGTCTTCGGTCGACGCATAGGGCTGGTCGAGGGGCTCCAGACGCTGGATCGCGATGCTGGAGGCGACGTCTCCGCCGGCGTGCCCGCCCATGCCGTCGGCGACGACGAAGAGATTCGCACCGGAGTATCCGGAATCCTGGTTGTTGGAGCGGACCTTCCCGGTGTGGGAGATCGCGACGCTCGAGCCCTCGAAGACCATGCCGGCGTCAGGCTCGCAGCTCGAAGGTCGTGGCGCCCACCTTGATCGGGGTGCCGAGCGAGAGGGCGACGGGCGAGCCGGAGACGCGCTGGCCCGCGACGAAGGTGCCGTTGGTGGAGTCGAGATCCTGGATCGCCCAGCTGTCGCTGCGCAGCATCAGGCGCGCGTGGTGACTGGACGTGTAGTCGTCGCGGATCACGAGAGCGGACTCGCTGGAGCGGCCGATCGTGAGGGAGTCGGCGCTGAGCGGCAGCTCGAGGCCCGCTTTGGGGCCGGAGGTGATCACGAGCCGCTTGGCTGTCGCGACCGTGGCCGGACCGGTGGAAGGGCGAGCGGATGCCGGTTTCGCCACCGGTGCTGCGGGGGCTGCGACCGGCGCGGCGGCCGACCCTGCCGCCGCCTCTGCGGGGAGCTTGCGCACTCGCACGCCGAACAGGTCGGCACGCAACGAATACACGACCCCGAACACGAAGAACCACATCAGGATGAGGAACCCGATGCGGAGCAGAAGGAGGATCAGTTCACTCACCCGAGGGCTCCGAACGCTCGGGTGGCGTCGTCGCCGCGGGGTGCAGGACGCGAGGGTGACGCGACCGGCACGATGCGGAACACCAGATCGGTGCGTCCGATCGTGATGGTGGTGTCGCTCGGGAGCGCGGCTTCGCGCAGCTTCTGGCCGTTGACCTTCGTGCCGTTGGTGGAGCCGAGGTCGCGCATCATGGCGCGCTCGCCATCCCACAGGATCTCGGCGTGCTTCCGACTCGAACCGGCGTCGGCGATCGTGATGTCGGCATCCGAGCCGCGGCCGATCACCGTGCGGGCGCGGGAGATCGAGTGACGACGACCGTCGACGTCGACCACGGCCTGCCAGGACACACGACCTTCGACCGTTCCCGAGCTCACACGCACCGTGCCGGTGGCGACCTTCTCATCGGCCTCGAGAGTGATGGAGAGCGGTCCGGAGAAGCTGTATCCCTGGGACTTGGCGTGCGCGGTGAGAAGAGCGTGCAGCTCGTCCGTGAGGGCGCCACCGAGCCCGCGCATCCGTTCGGCGTCGTCGGCGCTGAGGCGCACGACGAAGCTGTTGGGGGCGATGATGCGGTCGCGGCTGACGACCGCAGCCTTCGTGTCGGCTTCGCGCCGCAGCGCCGAAGCGATCTCCACTGGCTGGATGCCGCTGCGGAAGGTCTTGGCGAACGCGCTGTTAACTGCGCGTTCGAGACCCTTCTCAAAGCTGTCAAGTAGTCCCACTGGGCTCCTCTGGCATGCCGACTGGTAGACACATCGTAGCCAGGTGTCCTGGGGGAACGCCGCCGATGACCCTCCAGGCATGTGCAACGAGGCCGAAAACGCATGATATCTTTGGGAAGTTGAGTTCTTCGGAACGAGACACTCGCGCGAGTGGCGGAATGGTAGACGCGCTGGCTTCAGGTGCCAGTGTCCGTAAGGACGTGGGGGTTCAAGTCCCCCCTCGCGCACAGTAGGTGCGTATCGGAAGTTGATCCGATCCGAGTGTGAGAATGGCCCGGTTCCGTTGAGGAAGCCGGGCCTTCTTCTTTTGGATCAGCCCCGTGGACGCCGGCGCCCACGGGGCCGGCGCCGGAGGTGCGGTCAGCCCCCTCACCGCACGGGCAGATACCGGTTCAGGTGCGCGAGCGGCGGCTGCGACGAGAGGTGCGACACGGCCGCGGATCCGACCGCACAGGCGGCCCCAAGCGCGTCGGCCGGCGAATGTCCGGCGCGAAGCGCGAGCACGAGAGCCGCACAGAACGCATCGCCCGCGCCGACGGTGTTCACGGCCTCCGCACGGACGCCGTCGGCCCGTGCGATCTCCTCGCCCCGGCGGTACAACGCCGCCCCGGCCGCCCCGTAGGTGACGGCGACGAGCTCGGCTTCGGCGAGCTCGGGCATGAGCTCGCGTTCGGTCTCGTTCACGATGAACAGGTCAACGCGACGCAGCAGGGCTTCGGGCAACGGCTGGGCGGGGGCGGCGTTGACCGCGACGAAACCGGTGGCGGTGGCGGCCACCGCTTCGACGACGGCGAGTGCGATCTCCAACTGCATGAGCACCGCCTCGTCTTCTCGGAAGGTCACCCCGTCGAGGGCCACGTGGTCGTTCGCTCCCGGGCAGACCGCGATCTGGTTCTCGGCGTCGGAATCCACCACGATCAGGGCCGTTCCGGTGGGTGCGTCCACGGTCCGCAGATCGGCGACGTCCACTCCGGCCCGGATCATCTCCTCTCGCGTCCAGGTCCCGTCGGCGTCATCGCCGACGGCGCCGATCATGCGCACCCGTCCCCCGAGCTTCGCGGCGGCGACGGCCTGATTCGCGCCCTTCCCGCCCAGATCGCGGGAGAGTCGTCCTCCCGCCACGGTCTCACCTGCGGTGGGGAGGCGATCGACGAACGCGGTGACGTCGACGTTCGCACTGCCGACGACGACGAGAGACGGAAGAGCGGGAGTGACCATGGCGGCAGCTTTCGGATCGAGGAGGCGGTATCGGGGAACGTCGGCATCGTGGTCGACTTGACGTTCCCGTGAGAAAGTGTAAACGTTTACGCACGCACATCTGCAAAGGAGCACCATGACCATTCCCGTCCTTCTCGACTGCGATCCGGGTCACGACGACGTCTTCGCGATCTGGCTCGCAGCCGGAAACGACGCCATCGACCTGCGTGGGGTGACCACTGTCGGCGGCAACGGCTACCTCGAGCACACGACCCGGAACGCGCGGATCGCCCTCACCGTTGCCGGTGTCGAGAACGTGCCGGTCGCCGCAGGTGCCGACAAGCCGCTCACCCGTGAGTTGACGCCCGGGGCATGGATCCATGGGGAGAACGCCCTGGGTGGGCCCGCCCTCCCGGAGCCCACGGTGCCGCTGGACCCCCGTCACGCGGTCGAGTTCCTCGCCGACACTCTCGCCGCCTCACCGGAGCCGATCACGCTGATCCCGACCGGCCCCCTCACCAACATCGCGCTCCTGCTGCAGCAGCACCCGGAGGTCGCGCCCCAGATCAAGGAGATCATCTGGATGGGCGGCTCGACCGGCCGCGGCAACGTCGGCGCGTACCCGGAGTTCAACGCCTGGGCCGACCCGGAAGCCGCAGCGGTCGTGTTCGCCTCCGGGCTGCCGCTGACGATGGTCGGGCTCAACATCTCCCATCAGGCGCTGATCACCGAAGAGGTGATCCGGCGGATCGGTGCGGTCGGCAACGAGACAGCGGCCTTCGGCGTGGAGCTGCTGCGCTTCTTCTGCAGCACCTACGAGAAGGCGGAGGGAATGCCCGAAGGCCCTCTGCACGATCCCATCACCGTGGCGATCGCGATCGACCGCGCCGTCGCATCGATCCAGCGCTGCCACGTCGACATCGAGACCTCGGGTGAGTTCACGGCGGGCGCGACCTGCGTCGATCTGCACGACATGCTGGGCAAGGAGCCGAACACCGACGTCGCGATCACCCTCGACGTGCCGAAGTTCTGGAACCTGGTGACGGATGCTGTCGCGGCACTGGCCTGACGTTCAGCGCGGCGCGACGAGCGTCGTCGACTCGGCCACACGCAGACTCGGCGCGAGGCGGCTGAGCACGTACGGGGCCTCGGGATCGTCCATTCGACGCACCAGCGCCTCGGTCGCCTCCCGGGCGAGCTCGTCGAACGGCTGCACCACGGTCGTCAACCGCGGTTCGCATACGTCGGCGAGCATCGTGCCGTCGAAGCCGGTGACCTGCACATCGGAGGGCACGCTCTTTCCGGCGCGTTTCAGCGCCGCGATGGCCCCGGCTGCGACGAGGTCGTCGCCGGCGATGATCGCATCGGGAAGCGGGCCGCGCGCCAGCAGCTCCTCCGCAGCCCTCTCGCCGAAGGCGAGCAGGTACTCGCCGAAGATGTTCTGTTCGCGGGGCATCGATCGGCTGCGCACCGTGGCCTCGAACGCCGCTCGTCGTTCACGGCCCACGGAGGTGACGTCGTTGCCCGAGACGAGCACCACACGGTGTGCGCCCCGGGCGGTGACGTGCTCGACGGCGAGATCGATGCCGGCGTCGTTGTCGACACCTACGAAGTCGGCAGGAAGATCGAGCACGCGACGGTCGAGCTGCACGAGCGGAACCCTTCGCGCGGTGTCAGCGACGGCGTCGAACGAGAGCTCGGCGTCGGAGGGGACCACGAAGATGCCCTCGACGCGACGCTCGACCAACATGCGGAGGCGGTCGCGTTCTCGGTCGACCTCGCCATGGGAGTCCGCGATCACGAGGTCGAAGCCGCGGCGCTGCAGATGGTCCTCGAGGCGGTGGATGAGTTCACCGTAGAAGGGGTTGCTGATGACCGGGACCACGACCCCGATGGTGGCGCCGGTGCCGGCGCGCAGGCCGCGGCCGATGAGGTTCACCCGATAGCCGAGTCGCTCGGCCACCTCGGCCACATGCTCCGCGGTGCGACCGGACACCCGGTCCTTACCGTTGAGGGCTCGCGAGACGGTCGCGATGGACACACCGGCGGCGGCTGCCACCTCGTGCAGCGTGACGGACGCCTTCTTCACCACGACTTCCCACCCTGACCGGTGCCGCCGTCGACACCATCAGTCCAAGATAGGGCGTGCGTAAAGGATTACGCACGCGAACAGCCAACGATTCGACACGAAGAAGTGAGCAATGACCAATCAAGTAGATGCGGTTCGCACCCGGACCGGCGTGGTGTCGCTGATGATCGCCCTCCTCGCCGCGTGCCTGGCCTTCCAGCTCAACGCCAGCATGCTGAGCCCCGCGCTGGTGACGATGGAGCGCGAGCTCGATGCGACGTCGACCGAGATCGCCGCGACGCAGACCGTCTTCTTCACGGTCGCCGCGCTGTTCACCCTGTTCCTCCCCCGCCTGGGTGACCTGATCGGGCGCCGACGCGTCCTGGTCGGAATGCTCGTGGTGATGGCGATCGGCTGCGTCGTCGCGGCGCTGGCCACCAACGTCCCGATGCTCTTCATCGGTCGCCTCATCCAAGGCGTCTCGGGGCCGGTCGTGCCGCTCTGCCTCATCATGCTGCGGGCGGCCGTCAAGGATCCGAAGGCGTACGGGACCCTCCTCGGTGTCGTCACGGCGGTCAACGGAGGGATCGCCGGTGGAGATGCTCTGCTCGGCGGATATCTGGCGACGAACCACGGCTTCGCCTCCATCTTCTGGACGATGGCGGGTGTGGCGATCATCGCTGCGCTCACCGTGCGATTCCTCGCCCCGGAGACGATGGCCGACGACCGCCCGCGTATGGACTGGTGGGGATCACTGCTGCTGGTCATCTCGGTGGGGTCGATGCTCGTCGCTCTCAACGAACTGGGCGCGCTCGCCGAGGCGAACCTGGTGCTCGTGATCGTTCTCGCGGTCGTCGCCGTCGTGGCGTTCACCTCTTTCTGGAAGCTCGAGGGCAGGATCGACGATCCGCTCGTCTCGACGGCCCAGCTCAGGCAACGAGCCACCTGGGCGCTCAGCGCCACCTCGCTGCTCACCCTGTCGGGGATCTTCGCGATCATGAACGGAGTGGTCCCCGCCCTCGCGCAGGACACGGCGATGAACCTCGCGATGAGTGCCGAGGAGGTCTCATTGTGGATCCTGATGCCCTACGCGCTCGCCGGCCTCCTGATGGGACCGCTCAGCGGCAGGCTCGCCGCCACCGTCGGGTACCGCACGATGCTGCGCATCGGGCTGGGCGGCACCGTCGCGGTGCTCGCGCTCATGGTCGCCAATGTCGAGACCTCATCCCGGTTCGTCCTGCTCCTCCTCTCCATCGCGGTCGGCGTCACCTATGCGGGGATCGGCAACATCATGCTCAACGGCCTGGGCGTCGTGCTGTCGCCGAAGGACCGCCCTGGATCGCTTCCCGGCCTGAACACGGGCGCCATCAACCTCGGGGCGGGACTGAGCTTCGTCGTCATCTACGCGGCGCAGACCTCGTTCGCCTCCGGAGCAGGCGATGCGACGGCGGGATACGTCGCGGCACTGATCACCGGGGCGGTGGTGCTCGTCGGCGCCCTCGTCTTCTCGATGTTCATCCCCAAGCCCGTGACCGCCGAGCTGTCGCGCTAGTCCGCGTCGCAGAGGGCCCCTCGCCCGCCCCGGGCGGGGGTCCTCGTCATCGAACACTCGGGAAACATCCGTCCGTAGTACGACGCCGCCGCTACCTTCGGCCGATGCTTCCCCGTGCCGTCCCGGCGACGATGGAAGTCCACCCTCCTCAGAGAAGACGTTCTGTGACCTCACGCACCCCCGACCCCCGTTTCGCTCTCGCTTTGGCCGCCGTCGGGCTCAGCACCTCGGCGCTCGCGCTCGCCGCGTGCGCTTCGGCTGCCTCCCCCGCGTCCCCCTCCACCGCCCTCGACCCCGCCACGGGGGAAGATGTGCCAGCCCACCACGGCGGAGACAAATCGAAGGCTGCTGGTTAGTCTGGCCGGTATGACGGACGAGCCGAAGCCCTCGACGAAGGCCCGTCCTCGTACTCTGATCCGCGATCAGGTGTACGCGCGGTTGGCTCAGGAGATCGTGACCGGACGCCTGGCTCCGCTCGAGGAGATCCGCGATCAGGACCTGCAGGCCGAATACGGCGTCTCCCGCACACCGATCAGGGAGGCCCTCATCCGGCTCGCCGACGTGGGCCTGGTCGAGATGAGCTCGAACCGCTTCACGCGGGTGGCCCCCATCGATCTGCGGGCACAGGCGGATCGCGCCGAGGCCGCTGGCGCGCTGATCGCCTACGCAGCCGCGAAGGTGGTGCCCGCCCTCACCGACGCCCAGCTCGACTCCCTCGATGCCCGCGTGCAGGCGATCCTGGACTCCGACCTCACTCGCGGAGGGATGCCGGACGGGCTGCGGCTCTGGTTCGCCCTGTGGGTCGAGGTGATCGAACTCGCCGACAACGCGATCGTGACCGAGATCCTCGATCGCAACCTCGTGCTGCACCTGAGCCGCTCGGTACAGGATCGCCCTCTCCCCGAATGGCTCGGACAGCAGCAGCGCGTACTCGTGGAGCCGCTGCGGGTGGCGTTTCGAGCGCGAGACGGCGCGGCCGCACGGGATGCCGTCTTCGAGCTCTTCCGCGTCACCACGGTCGAGCCACTGCGGGCGGCGCTGACCGGCGAATGGCGGCATCCCGATGAGTAGCCCGGAGTCGGAAAGGCGCGCGGGTGCTCCCTCGTTCCTGTCGGTCGAGATCCTCGACCTCGTCGATCGGAAGGATCTGGCCGCGCCGAGACCTGTGGCCACACGGCTGGAGTCGGTCGTCGAGGCACTGACCCGCAAGATGGAGACCGGCGAGCTGCCCCCGGGAGCCGCGTTGACGGTCTCGACGCTCGCGAAGGAGCTCGACGTCGCCACGAACACCGTGCGCGAGGCGATATCGATCCTGACGGTGCAGCATCTGGTCGAGGCTCGTGCGCACAAGTCGTCGGTGGTGGCGACCCCCACACGCGCGTGGCTCGCGGCCGTCGTCGCGGAATGCTCCGGGCTGTCGACTCTGGCCGCGACCCTGGGCATCGCGCGGGCGACCCCGAGCGAGCGCCGGGCGTTCCGGGTGGCCGCCGAGCAGGCGATCACGGCATGGCGGGCGCAATCCGTCGATCACCGGGTCGCGTCCGGCTTGACCTGGAACCTCTTCCAGATGCTGGCGTCCTACTCGCGAAATCAGTACCTCGAAGCGATGCACGCCGCCAAGCGTCCCGCCCTCGTGCTCGGGTTCACGCACCTCGGGCGCGAGCGCAACGCCGCGATGGTGACGGGCGCGGTCGCGGATCTTCTCGAAGCGGTCGACGACGGGGCCGCGCACGAAGGGGCGGAGATCGTCGGCGACCTCTACGTCTACGTGCTCGATGACCTCATCCTGAACTGACCGCGCACCGATACTTCACTGGGCCGGTCGGAGAGTGGATACCGTTCAGTAGTCGCCTTCTGAGGGCGACCGCCCAGCATCCCTGGCTTCCCCGCCGTCACGGTGATCGTCCCCAAGATCACCATCGAGGGGTGCTGCGCCTCGTTCGTTGGCCGCCGTTCCCCACGGCGGCCGGCGGACGTCCATCCGGTGATGAAGAGTGTGAGCCGACCGCTGCCGGATCGTGAGGAGAGCGCGGCCGGCGACCGGGACGGCCGTCAGCCCAGCGGCCCCTCGAGAACGGTGAGCACGTCAACCTCCTCGAACCCGACCGACCTGTTGAGGGCGAGCATCGGCTCGTTCGTCAGCGCCGTGTACGTCTGCAGGAAACGCGAGCCGGCACTCTCCGGAACGCTCAGGAGTCGGCGGAGGTTGGCGACCTTCAGCGCACGCCCGATGCCGCGATCTCGAACCCGCTCCTCGACGAAGGTGTCGTCCTGAAGGGCGATCGTCGGATCGGGCCGAGAGAGCAGGATCTCGGTGTAGCCGACGGAGTGCCCGTCGATGCGACCGACGCTCCGCACCAGGGCATACCCCTGTTCGGACATGCGCTCCTCGTTCCGGCGGACCGCCGCGACATCGACGGGCGCGGCAGTGCGTGTCAGGTCGCCCATCGGCACGTCGTCCGACATGTGCGCGCGCAGCCGAGCCCAGTCGTCGAGAAGCTCCTCCGGACAGGCGTCCACCCACGAGATGACCTCGACGTTCGACGGCGGGCCGGGGAAGCTGTCGAGAATGCCCTGCGGCAGCGGGAGATCGACTACCTGCCGGCTTTCGCGGACGCCGATCCGCATGCCCTCGGAACGTGCGAACGAGACGCCGGCATCGGAGTACGTCTCGGTGCGCATCACCGTGGCGGTGCCGCGCAGGGTGTTCCGCACGGCGTGGAGCAGCGCACGGGCGACTCCGCGTCGACGGAACGCATCGAGAACGGCGATCTCGACGTCTGCCGGCTCGCCAGGGTGCGCGTGCGCCTCGGCCGCGCCGACCGGCACTCCGTCGATCTCCGCGAGCAGCAGCACCGAGCGGCGGATGGGATGGGGGTTCTGGAACTGCAGGCGCGTGGCCTCGTCGCTGCGGGACCACGCCTTCTGACGGCCGAAGGCGCACCCGTCGCGGAGGATGCCGTTCCACCGCAGCAAGAGGGTGACGTTCTGCGGATCGACGGGTTCGACGCGGATGCTCATCGCGGTCACGACGCTTTCGGGGGTTCGACGACGGGCGGGTGCATGACCAGGGTGCCATGCCAGGGAGCCGTTCATCCCTTTTCGCGCTGTCGCGGAGCCTCTGAGAGGGTGGAGACAGGACCTGCCCTGAACGATGACGAGCGGTGAGCGATGAGTGGACCTGAATCCCCGATGGTCGCGGTCGAGGGCGCATCGACGCGGTGGTCACCATGGTGGCTGGCCTCCGGAGTGCTCTTCATCGTCTCGGCGCTGCTGACCGCGTTCCGCAGTCTCCCCGGGTCGCTCGAGGGGAATGCTCTCGTCGGCATCTCGACGGCGGCGACCGTCGCCTTCAGCCTCGCGCTCGCCGCCGCCGGGGTCGGAGCTGCACGTCGTGACGGCACCCTGCGGCTGCCGAGGTCCGCGGTCATCTCCCTCTTTCTCCTGGCGGTCTGGCTGCCGGTTGGTCCCCCGTCGCTGGTGGCGTCGTTCGACATCACGGCGGCTGCACCGATCTACGTGAACGCCCTCGTGGAGTTGGGGCTCAGCGGAACGATCGTGGCAGGTGTCCTCCGCAGTCCACTCGCGAAGCCCTGGAACGTGGTCCCCGCGGGCGCGCTCGCCACGGTGATCCTGGGGTCGTTGATCGAGGTCGCCGTGATGTCCGGCAGCGTGACCGATCAGAATACGATGATCCTCGTCTCCCACGTGCTGACGCTGACACGAATCCTCGCCACCGGAGCGATGGGAGCCGTGGCCATCCAGGCCGCGCGCTCGCGGAGGCGATCGGTGGTCGTGTTCGGGGATTGACCCTCGTTCTGCGCATGTCGGTCGCCCCGCTCCCGCCGGGCGACCGACGCTCCCGTCAGGCGGCCGACACGTATCCGTTCGAGGAGTCGTCCTCGACGAGGACGTACGCGAGCAGGCCGTCCGTCTGCGGTCGTGTCCGCCGCCACACTCGCTCGTGTCCACCGGTGGCGTAGTCGAGCACGATCCATTCGGGAGCGTGCGGATCGCGCCGTCCGACCACGTATGACGTGCTACCGAGGCCGACGGATCCGAGCTGGGCGACGAACTGATCGTCGTCGAGGGAGGCGGGCGGCGTACGGCACAGCTCGGTGGAGCGGATGTGCATGGTCTGCGCGGCCTGCGCGGCTCGCCGTCTCATGCGAGGTCACCGGCTCGGACGCCCAGCTCGCTGGTGTCGCGGAGACCGTGCGTGTCGAGGTAGGCGCGGATGGTGTCGTGGACGATGCGGATCTGCGCCTCGTTCCCCATGGCGGCCTGCATCGTCCCCATCGTGGGTGCCGGCTTGCCGTTCACGCGGTCGAGCGCCTCCCAGACGATGTCCTCGCGGGAGCCGCGGCCCATCGAATGCGGCATCGAACTGAACACCGGGTTCGGTTTCCAACCGGTTCGGTTCTCCTCCATCAGTGATTCCTCTCCTGTGTCTCCTGGCGCCGTCGAACGCGGGTGCATCCGTTCTTGCGCGTGGGCGCGCCGAACACCCCCTGGGGCCAGAGACCCCCGACGGACGGCGCGCTGTCCTGCGGCCAGGAGCCTTCCCGCAGAGCTGTCGGATGCCGACGGAGGGAAGGACGATCTGGCCGTCCGGTTCCCTACGACAGTAACACTTATTTTTAGTCATTCAAAATAAGGAGGTGGTCCGAATGGGCCGGAAGCGCCGAGAAGGCCCGATCCACGGGACCGGGCCTTCTCGCGGGGTGGGTGTCAGGCGCGCGGAGCGTCGTTCCAGGACCAGATGTCGTCGCCGCGCAGCACGGCGTCGGCGCCGCCGTCGCAATAGATGGTCTGACCTGCCATATGGGTGTTGGCCGGGCTGGTCAGCCACACCAGCAGCTCGGCGATCGACGATGCGGGCTGGTGGTAGTTGAGGGGCATCGGCACGGCGGCGTCGACCTGCGCCAGGCCCTCAGGGCTCGCCAGCAATCCGGCGGTCATGGCCGTGGTGACCGTGCCGGGCGCGACGGCGTTGAGGGGGATCCCCGCTCCGGCCCAGGCGTCGGAGACCGACGCGCGTCGCACCCAGCGCGAGAGGGCACGCTTGCTCGAGGAGTAGTTGAGGAACCCTCCCTCAGCCGTGGCGGCGAGCTGGTCGCCGATCTCGAGGGCGAGGGGCTCGTCGCCGCTCAGTGCGGCGTCGACGAGCTCGGCCGAGACGGGCTGCAGCGATGCCATCGACGACACCACGGCGGCGCGCGGCTGCTCCGCCAGGCTCAGGTTCGGCAGCAGCGCGGTGAGGAAATCGGTCACACCGAAGTAGTTGATCGCCATGGTCTTGGCGATCGGCGCCGCGATCCCCGCGCACGCGATGATCGCGTCGATGCCTCCGTCGGCGGTGGCGAGCACGGCGTCAGCGGCGGCCGCGCGGCCTTCGGGAGTCGAGAGGTCGCCTGTGACCTCCACGCCGGCGAGGTCGACACCGATCACGGTGTGTCCGTGCGCGCGAAGCAGCTCGGCGGTCGCGGCGCCGATGCCGGATGCGGCGCCGGTGACGACATAGGTGCGGGTCATGATTCCTCCTGGGGTGATGAGACGGCATCGGACGGCGACCGCGATACGGTCGCCTGCGTCGCCCCTGGCAGGGCGGCGACGAAACGGCTGAGGTGAGCCTGGAACTGGGCGATCTCCTGTGTCGACCAGCCGGCGAGGGCGCCGCCGACCATCTGCTGCCCGGCGGCGACGAGTCGTCCGTAGGCTTCGCGGCCCGCGTCCGTCAGGCGCACATCGACCGTGCGGCCGGAGCGGACCCGGTCGAAGAAGCCCTGCGCCGACATCCGCGAGACCAGCTTCGACGTCGTCGGGCGCGACAACGCGGCTCGATCGGCCAGCTGACTGAACCCCAGGGAGCCGCCGCTCATGCCGACCAGGTACAGGCTGCGCACCTCTGCGGCATCGAGGGATCTGTCGACGCTTTCGGCGACCTCTACCTGCAGCTCGCTCTGCGTCCACTCCGCGACGACGCCGACCAGCGCCTCACGGATGTCTTCGATCCTGCCTTCGATCGCCACAAGCTCATCATATCAGCTCAGTTGCGTGAGGCAACTGTAAAGGGAGGGCTGTCCGTCAAGAGAGGTCGGCCGCTGTCGCGACGACCGTGGCGTACAGATCGGCGATGCCGGCGAGGGCTGCGCGGTGCAGCTGCGCGGCCGACACGTCGCCGACGACCGAGGGGAGGCTTCGCGTCGCGGTGGCGGCAGCGACCACCGTCGGACGGTTTCCGCGGAGGAAGGCGCCCTCGGTCGTGTAGGTGACGCACATGTGCGTCATGAACCCGGCGATCACGACATCGTCGTGGCCTGCGGCGTCGATGAGGTCTCCGAGCTCGGTGCCGACGAAGGAGTTCGGAGCGGTCTTCACGACGACCGCCTCCCCGTCGGTCGGAGCGACACGCTCGTGGATCGCGCCGATGTCCTCGCGGATGTCGTACGCCGAGCCGACCCCGCCGTCGTGCTGCACGTGGATCACCGTCGCACCGGCGCTGCGGGCCCGCATGAGGAGGTCGGCCGCGGCGTCGAGGGCGGCGTCCCACCCATCGAGTTCCATCTCTCCGCGGGTGTAGGTGTTCTGGAAGTCGACGAGGATGACGGTCGAGGCCGCGAGGGCGGCAGGGGCGTCGACGATGCCGCTCAGGGCGCGGAGTGTGGATGACGTGGTCATGAGGTGTCCTCTCTCGGGTCGTCTGTAGTCTTGTTGACCCGAACGACTCTGAACAGCCGGATTCGGGTCAGCCGTCGCCGTGATCGGCTCGCCCCAGGGATGGAGGGACGCGCAATGAGCGCACCGCGTGTGACCGTGATCGCCATGGACGGCATCAGCCCCTTCCACCTGTCCGTCCCGTCACTCGTGTGGGGAGGCGAGACGCCCGTCGGCGAGATCGATCCATGGCCCATCCGCGTCGCGGCGCTGCGCGCGGGCACGCTACGCACCTCCGCCGACTTCGACATCGACGTGCGGCACGGGCTCGAAGCGGTTCGCGGTGCCGACGTCGTCGTGGTGCCGTGGTGGGGCGAGCCCGACCGGGCGGCGCCGGATGAGCTGTCGAGCGCGCTGCGGGACGCGCATGCCGAGGGAGCCGAACTGGTCGGACTCTGCCTCGGCGCTTTTCCCCTCGCCGACAGCGGCGTGTTGGAGGGTCGCACCGCGACCACGCACTGGAAGTGGGCCGACGTGTTCCGGCACAGGTTCCCCCGGGTCGCGCTCGAACCGGACGAGCTGTACATCGACCAGGGGCAGATCGTCACGGGAGCAGGCGCCACGGCCGGGATCGACGCCTGCTTGCACCTCCTCGCCCGGAGAGAGGGTCAGCTCGTCGCGAACCGGGTCGCCCGGAGGATCGTCGCGCCGCCCCATCGCTCCGGTGGACAGGCGCAGTTCATCGAGCGGCCGGTTCCGGACGCGGGGGGAGACCCGATCGCCGAGGCGATGCGATGGAGCGCCGCGAACCTCGATGCCGATCTGTCCATCGACGTCCTCGCCGCTCGAGCCCATCTCAGCCGGAGTTCGTTCACCCGGGCCTTTCGGGCGCAGACGGGGTCGACGGTGGCGAAGTGGGTGCTCGCGCAGCGGCTCGCGGCAGCTCGGGAGCTGCTCGAGGCCACGTCGCTCCCGGTCGACACGGTCGCGTCGACGACCGGGTTCGGTGGGGCTGCGCTCTTCCGCCAGCACTTCGGTCGTGCATTCGGTGCGACTCCGAGCCAGTATCGGTCGGCGTTCCGAACCACCTGAGTGGATGCACGCCGCCCCGCGGAGGCAGGGGGCGGATCATCCTCCCCCTGCGCCCGCGGGGCGCTGTCGGTGTCGGGGCCGATGTCACACGGAGACGGATGCCTCGGACGCCTCGCTCCGTGCCCGCGGCTTCGTCATCCAGATCGCGGTGACGATCGCGCCGACAAGGGCGAGGATCGCCGCGCCCAGGAAGGCGGCGGAGTACCCGCGCGTCAGGTCGACCGCCGTCGGAGCGGTGCCCGAGATGCCGTAGACGATCGCGGTGAGGACGGCGAGCCCGAGGGCCGATCCGATCTGGTAGCTCGTGCTCACGAGTCCGGAGGCGACGCCCGTCTCCATCGGAGGTGCGGCGTTGATCGCGGTGCCCAGCGACGGGACGAAGGCGAGCGACATCCCGAGCGCGGCGAGGAGCGACGCCGGCAGCACGTCCGCGGCGTAGTCGCCGTCAGGGCGGACGAACGACAGCCAGAGCAGGCCGCCGGCGAGGATCAGCAGGCCGCTGACGATCATCGACCTGGCTCCGAACCGCGCAAGGAGGCGAGGGGCGAGGGCGACCATCACCAGGACGACCAGGCCCGTCATCGGCAGCAGTGCGGCACCCGCGGCGAATGCGCTCGCCCCGAGGACCTGCTGCAGGTAGAGGTTCAGGAAGAACCACATCGACACCCAAGCCGCTCCGAGGAGCAGCTGGGCGCTGTTGGCCGCGGCCAACAGCGGTGCACGCAGCAGCCCGAGGCGCAGCAGGGGGTTCCGGCTGCGTGCCTGGATCACGAAGAAGATCGCGAGCAGGACGATTCCGGCGCCCACGAAGGTCAGGGTCGACCAGGTGAGCCATCCGACCTCGGGGGCATTGACGACGCCGTAGACGACGGCAGCGAGACCGAGGGTGACGGTGAGAGCACCGGCCACGTCGATCGATCCGGCGGCCGTGCGGACGGTGCGAGGGAGGGTGGATGCCGTGAAGGCGAGCACGAACAGCGCGATCGGCACCGTCACGTAGAACACCCACGGCCAGCTCGCGTACTCGGTCAGCACTCCGCCGAGGAAGACACCAGCCGTGCCGCCGATGGGGGCGGCGGCGCCGTACACCGCGAACGCCTTGGGAAGGTCGGAGGTGCCGCCGAACAGCATCATGAGCAGGGTGAGCGCGGCGGGAGCGATCAGAGCGGACCCGGCACCCTGAATGGCACGACCGGCGATCTCAAGCCCGACGTCGGTGGCGGCGCCGGCGAGGAGCGAGCCGATGATGAGGACGATCCACCCGCTCACGAAGATCTTCCTCGCGCCGAACGCGTCGGCCAGGCGTCCGCCGAGAAGCAGCAGACCGCCGAACGCCACGACGTAGGCGTTGAACACCCACGACAGTGATTCCGGAGTGAAGCCCAGGTCGCGCTGGATATCGGGCAGAGCCACTCCGATGATCGAGGTGTCCATGATGACGACGAACTGCGCCGTGGCGATGAGGACGAGCCCGAGCCAGCGCTGGGCTCGGGAGATGGGCGGGCGGGACATGGGTTCCTCCTGAGGGTGCGTGCCGGTGGGTCCGGTCAGAAATCACCATATACCTATAGGGGGTAGGGGTATTCAAAATGTCGAAAAGAGGTCCGTTCGCGTCGAGACCTGACGAAAGGCCCGGCCTCCAGGGGCCGGGCCTTCACAGAGTCCTGCGTGCCGGTCGTCCGTCGAGACTCAGGTGCACACGCCGTCGATGCTGCACGCCTCGCCGGCCTCCGACATCGAGGCGGAGACCGACGTCATCGACGGTGTGGTCGGTTCGGCGAGAAGACGCCCGAGGTAGGTGCCGAGGGCCAGTTCATCGACCGCGCCGAATGCAATCTGACGTACGCGCCCCTCCCGGTCGACGATGATCGTCGACGGCGTTCCCCGGAGTCCGTATCTGTGCATGGTCGCCGGAATCGCCTGACCGTCGAGCGGCCGATCGATCGCCACCGGGAACTCGATCCGGTATTCCGACAGGAAGGCCTCAAGCGCCTCGCGGCCCATCACGGCGTGATGCTCGAACACCGTGTGCAACCCGAGCACGACGAGCTCGCGGGAGTCGAACATGCCGTGGAGACGCTGGGCAAGGGGGAGGCCGTGGCTCACGCATCCGGGGCACAGCATCTGGAACGCTTCGACGACCACGACGCGTCCGCGGAGCGATTCCGGGCTGATCGGGGCACTGTTCACCCACTCCGAGACGTCGAGCGCGAAGGCGTCGGCCCCGAGCAGCGGCTCAGGCACGGGCTTCCTCCTCACGCTCGGGCAGCCGCGCGGCGACGTACTCGGTGAGGTCTGCCAGGCGGTTCGAGTAGCCCCACTCGTTGTCGTACCAGGCCGAGACCTTCACCTGGTCGCCGATCACACGGATCAATCCCGCGTCGAGGATCGAGGAGTGCGGATCGGCGACGATGTCGGCGGAGACGATCTCGTCCTCGGTGTAGCGGAGGATCCCCTTGAGCGGCCCTTCCGCCGCGGCGCGGTAGGCGGCCTTCACCTCTTCCACGGTCACGGGGCGCGATGCGGTGACGGTGAGGTCGGTGATGGATCCGGTGAGCACCGGCACGCGCAGCGCGAACCCGTCGAGCTTCCCGTCGAGTTCGGGGATGACGCGTCCGATAGCCTTGGCCGCACCCGTGCTCGTGGGGACGATGTTGACCCCAGCCGCCCGTGCGCGCCGGAGATCGGAGTGCGGGCCGTCCTGCAGGTTCTGGTCGGCCGTGTACGCGTGCACCGTCGTCATCAGGCCGGCCTCGATCCCGAAGGCTTCGTGGAACACCTTGGCCACCGGGGCGAGGCAGTTCGTCGTGCAGGAGGCGTTCGAGATGATGTGGTGTCGCTCGGGGTCGTAGGTGTGCTCGTTCACGCCGAGCACGAACGTTCCGTCGTCTCCGGTCGCGGGCGCCGAGATGATCACCTTCCGCGCCCCGGCCTCGACGTGCTTCGCGGCGAGCTCCGCGTTGGTGAACAGCCCGGTCGACTCGATCACGATGTCGACGCCGAGGTCTGTCCAGGGAAGGCGGAGCGGATCGCGCTCCGAGAACACGCGGATCGCCTGACCGTTGACGAACAGGTGCGCGTCGTCGTGCTTCACGGGCCCCGGCAGGGTGCCGTTCGCCGCGTCGTACTTGAGCAGATGGGCGAGCGTGCGCGTGTCGGTGAGGTCGTTGACCGCGACCACCTCGAGATCCGAGTGCTTCGCGAGCAGGGCTCGGAAGTAGTTGCGCCCGATGCGCCCGAAGCCGTTGATGGCGATCTTCGTGGACATGATGCTCCCTCCTGTGCCGGATTCCGGCGGTGATTGACTTTTGGCCTATGCCAAAAATATCACGCGAGAAGAGGGGTGGGGTCGGTGGGGGGTTCATCGCCCCACCGACCCAGGATCAGCTGAAGAGCACCACCAGGTAGGCCGCGAACGTCACCAGGTGCGCGGCGCCGTGCATGGCGGTCACCCGCTTCGCGGCGAACGTCGTCACCGACAGCAGCAGTGTCACGCCTAGCATCAGCAGGTTCGCCGGCGACTCCGCCAGAACGACGGTCTGACCGGTGAACATGCCGATGATCAGCACCGCAGGAATGGTCAGCCCCACGGTCGACACGAGGGCGCCGTGGCACAGGTTGTTCACGCGCTGGGCCTCGCCGCCGAGAGCAGCACGCACTGCGGTGATCGACTCCGGCAGGAACACGATCCCCGCGATGAGCACGCCGGCGAGGGCGACCGGCGCTCCGAGGCGGCCCAACCCGTCGTCGAGCAGCGCCGCCATGTCGTGCGACAGGAGCACGATGGGGATCACGGTCACCACCAGGAGCGCGAGACGCACGAGCACCTCGGTGCGATGCTCCGCGAGAACCTCGCGGATCCCGCCACCCGCCTCCGCCTTCGCCCGGTGCGGAGTGGTCTCCAGCATGCGCGGGTCGACTTCGGTGAAGTCACTCGCCTGGGCACCCATCTGCCGGTAGAGGAAGAAGGCGTAGAGCACGAGGGTGAGCACGATGATCGGGATCTCCTGCGCGGTCGTGTACGAGCCGTCCGTGCCGATGAGGGCGGGGAGGCCGAATGCGAGTGCGACGAGCACGACCAGCATCGACAGATACGCCGAGGTGCCGGTGCGATTGTGGGCCATTCCGCGGTGGCGGAGACCACCGAGCAGGAGCGCGAGTCCGATGACGAGGTTCAGGATGATCATCGCGACGGCCATGACCGAGTCGCGCGCGATGGTGGCGTGCTCTCCCGGACCGAGCATGACCGCGGAGATCAGGATGACTTCGATCAGGACGATCGACAGCGTCAGCACGAGCGAGCCGTAGGGATCGCCGAGTCGGTGCGCGAGGGCCTCGGCCTGCTTCACGACCCCGAAGGCGCAGATGAGGATCACCGCGATGATCGCTCCGAGCGCGATGATGAGGACCGGCCCGGGCACTGGAGGTGCCAGCACCGGTCGGAGAAGGAGGAGGGCCCCGAACGCTCCCCATCCCAGGACGACGCGGACGATGTCCGTGACGCTGATCAACTGTTTCCGTTCCGTGCGTGACATCGCCGGACTCCTTCGAGCTGGGGCCGTCCCCGAGTGGTGACCACGACCGGGTCGTCCCGGCCGCAGCGCTGTCTCAGCGCACTGCATCTGATGGTACGCGGCGTTCGCGGCGGATGGCCGGCGATCGACGGCGGTGGCGTCACTCCGGAGCGGAGGAGCGGGAGAGCGCGTGGATGTACCGCTCGACGTCGCGGCGGAACGCCGATTCTCGATGTCGACGACGCTCGACGCAGACCCACTGCGCAGTAGCCCAGACGAGGAATCCCGCCGAGAGGAGGAGTTCCAGCCAGATCCCGCGCACGCCGACGGACAGTGCTGCCGCGGTGACCATGGAGAACGAGACGAAGCACAGCACGAGCGTGGCGCGTGCGGCCCGAGGTTCGCGGGATACGACCCAGAGGGGCCAGGTGGACGAGTGATTCACGGGAGACTCCTGTCGGGGTCGTCCCCGGTCTGTCTCTCCGTCGGAGGTCGTCCTCCGTCGTTGTTCCGCTCCCAGGGTAGCAAACCCGTTCGCCTCGCCGCCTGCTCGGGTTCCTCGTCGGCGGATTCCCGGGGGTCGCCAGGGCTTGTCGCGGGCACCGTCGCAATGTGTCGCGCATGAGATATTTCCCTGAATATTCCGAAAACGGCATGAGCCTGGCGACGAAGATTTTTCCCGTTCAGCGCGAAATTTGACTTCCCCTGGTTCCGGGCTATGGTCGGAGGTTACGCCAGCCACCGAAGGGGAAGCGAGTAACCATGTCCGGAAAGTCCATCCAGGGTCGCGACAGCAAGAAGGCGCCGCAGCTCTCGCTCAAGGAGAAGCGAGCTGCCAAGCGGGAGAAGAACGCACCGGCCGAGTTCATCAAGCCCCGCAAGGGCGCGAAGGGCTGAGCCGGTTCGACCCATGGGCGGGCACATCCGCGCTGCGTGAGATGCCCGCCCACCGGCCGAACGCGATCTGCCGAGCGTTCGAGCGTGGCATCGATCGTGCCCACGGCTCGGCTCCCACTCGGGAATGCGGCCTGCCGATGAGACAAGCTCCCGCACATCGCTTATCGGCGCCGGAACGAAGATGGAGCGTGCGCCCGACAGCTCGTCGCTTCCGGTTGCGTGCGGGAGGGCAGTCGTCAGGCGTTTCCGGCTCGCATGAACTCCTCCGCCGCGCGCACCTGCTCCGCCGACGGACGGATGCCCGTGTAGAGCACGAACTGCTCCAGTGCCTGCAGGGTCGCCACCTCCGCCCCCGTGATCACCGTCTTGCCAGCCCTGCGCGCCGCAGCGATGAGAGGTGTCTCCGCGGGGAGGGCCACCACGTCGAAGACGACGGATGCGGCCCCGATCGCCTCTTCCGAAAACGACAGCGTGTGCTCTTCCGCGCCCCCGGCCATGCCGATCGGCGTGACATTGACCAGGATGTCCGCCCTGGCATCGTCGAGCCCAGCGGTCCAGGCGAAGTCGTACAAGTCGGCAAGGGGGCGCCCGTTCGCCTCATTCCTGGCGACGATCGTCACCCGCGTGAAGCCGGCGTCGCGGAACGCGGCGGCCGTGGCCTTCGCCATGCCTCCCGATCCGCGCAGCAGCACCGAGGCCGTGCGATCGAGACCTCCGCGTGCGATGAGCTGCGCGATCGCGGAGTAGTCGGTGTTGTAGGCCGTGAGCACGCCGTCGTCGTTGACGATCGTGTTGACGGAGTCGATGGCGCTCGCCGAGGGATCCATCCGGTCGACGAGCGCGATGACCTCTTCCTTGTACGGCATGGAGATCGCGCACCCACGGATGCCGAGACCCCGGACACCTGCGATGGCCTGCGCGAGGTCGGTCGGCGCGAACGCCTTGTAGATCCAGTTCAGGCCGAGCGCCTCGTAGAGATGATTGTGGAAGCGTGTTCCGTTGTTGCTCGGGCGCGCGGACAGCGAGATGCAGAGCGTCATGTCTTTGTTGAGCAGAGTCACCGGATCAGGCTACTCGCGCGCCGATGAAGGTCCGTGGCGAGAACGTGGATCCTCCCCTATGGTGAAGGTGCGTGCACATGGGGATCGATCGTCTACGTCTCTCCCCAGGAGACGGTGGCCCACCCCAGGGGCAGACGATCCGTGCATGCGATTGGGCCCTCTCGAGTAGTTCAGTCCCCAATGGGCTACTCGAGGGGGCCGCTGTCGTTCGTCTCGCAGAGAAGTTCAGATTTGTCCCCCAAAAGGGGGACAAGAGCATCGAAAAGGGGCTAAGCTGTCTCTGACGCACCCTCCGGTCGTCTTCGGCCCTCATCGCTCCCCCCGCGGTGAGGGCCACACCATTTTCTGGGCGTTCTCGTGCGTCCGCTCCCGCGCTCGCGCCGATGACGGCCGGATGCCGCTCGTGCAACATTTGGATTACCTTCTTGCGGCGGCTATTCCGCTCAGGGCCTCCTCCACTAGCGTTAGCGATGTCGGGGCATCCCTGCGTCGGCTTCTTCACCAGCAGAACAGGCAGTACATGAGCACCCAGGGCACGGTTAAGTGGTTCAACTCGGAGAAGGGCTTCGGCTTCATCTCCCCCGACGACGGAGGCGCTGACGTCTTCGCGCACTACTCCGCCATCCAGTCATCCGGCTACCGGTCTCTCGAAGAGAACCAGCGAGTCGAGTTCGATGTGGCGCAGGGTCCGAAGGGCCTGCAGGCAGAGAACATTCGCCCCGTCTGAGACGGGCGAGACACCGAACTCCCCACCGGATCGCGTCCCCGATGCGTCATCCGGAGGGGAGTTCTGTGCTTTCTGAGCGATGTTGAGGGCGATCAGGAGATCAGCAGCGCACGCAGCTCGTCGACCGAGGAGACACGGAACGCGGCCTCGTCGCCCTCGTGCGAATCACTGAACCCCCACTCGACGAAGATCACGGGAACGCCGTTGGCGTTGCCACCCTCGACGTCGTGGTGCCGGTCTCCGACCAGGACGGGACGCGAGGTGTCGGCGCCGAGCTCGCGCAGCCGACGAAGAGCCTCTGCCACGATGTCGGTCTTCGAGGCGAGGGTCGACTCATCCGGGGTCGCCCCGACGGTCGTCAGGAATGCAGGGCGCAGACCGAAGTGGTCGACCAGTGCGTCGACCTGGTTCTCGGGCTTCGAGCTGGCCGTCGCCTGGGGCACTCCGGCGGCGTGCAGCTCGTGGATGAGGTCGACCACTCCCGGGTAGGTCGCGACGTCGGTGGTATAGCCGTCGGCCTTGCCGAGGGTGCGGTAGAAGGCGACCGCCTCGGCGGACTGCTCCGGCGTCATGCCGGCCTGATCCTGGAAGGACTGGAACATGGGGGGACCGATCCAGTGCACCAGCTCTTCGCGGGTCGGCGCCGGTCGGCCGAAGTGGGTCAGCGCGACATTGAGCCGGCGGAGGATGCCGACGGACGCGTCGACGATGGTGCCGTCGACGTCCCACAGCACGCAGGAGTAGGGGGAGTGAGGCATCTCTCCAGCCTATGGGCCGAACGGAGGGTGTCCGCTCGTCCTGCACAGGTGTGCAACGCAAAAGCTTGTGCACACCTCATGTGGGCACCGTGTGTCCCCATATAAGGTCGTGACATCGACGGATACGCGGGCGAGAATGGGGGCATGTACGTGTCGGTGGAAGTCATCACGATGCTGGCGACAGCAGTGACGCTCCTGGTGGCGATCATCAGAGGTTTCGGCTGGATGATCAACCGGATGGACGCGCGATTCGCGGCGCAGGATGCAAGGTTCGATGCGCGGTGCGATGCGATGGAGACGAAGTTCGATTCCCGGTGCGATGCCCTGGACGCGAAAATCGATGTCCGGTGCGATGCCCAGGATGCGAAGTTCGATACCCGGTTCGACACGATGGAGACGAAGTCCGATGCGCGTTTCGATCGCGTCGAGCAGCAGATCTTCGAGGTGAAGATCGCGATCGCGCGCCTGGAGGGGCCGGCACCCCGGCTCATCGCCGCGCGCTGAGAGGTGACGCCTCAGAACAGTCGGGGGATGCCCGACTCGATGCCCTTCATGTCGTCGTAGTCGAGCACCAGGCAGCGGATACCGCGATCCTCGGCGAGCACGCGTGCCTGAGGCTTGATCTCCTGCGCGGCGAAGACGCCCTGCACGGGGGAGAGGTGCGGGTCGCGGCCCAGCAGTTCGAGATAGCGGGTCAGCTGCTCCACGCCGTCGATGTCGCCGCGGCGTTTGATCTCGACCGCGATCGCGGCGCCGTCGGCATCGCGCACCAGCAGGTCGACGGGCCCGATGGCCGTCGGGTACTCGCGGCGTACGAGCGTCGCGCCCTCGGAGATGCGGTCCACCTGTTCGGCGAGCAGCCGCTGCAGGTCGGCCTCGACGCCGTCCTTCTGCAGCCCGGGGTCGATACCCAGCTCGTGGGAGGTGTCGTGGATGATCTCGTAGATCTGCACGCGCAGCGCATCACCGGTCTTCTTGTGGGTGACGCGCCAGACCTCGACGACGCCGGCGCTGGCTTCTTCCTCGCCGGGGGTCTCGCTCGAGAGCGAGCACGGCGGGCTCATCCAGTTCAGCGGCTTGTAGCTGCCGCCGTCGGAGTGCACGAGCAGACTCCCGTCTCCCTTGTGCACGAGCAGACGCGTGGCAAGCGGGAGATGGGCGTTGAGCCGACCGGTGTAGTCGACCGAGCAGCGGGCGATGACGAGACGCACCCGTCGAGCCTACTTCGTCGGGAGTGCTGCGCGGTCGCAGGCGGTGGGCGCGGCGGTCATCGGTCGAGGAACGACCCGATCGCCTGAAAGAGACCGAGCTCGGTGGCGGCGGAGCGGGCGATGAGGAATCCGATGATGCCGATGATCCAGGCGGTGTTCTCCGCGCCGGTGCGCTCCATCCAAGCCGCGAAGCGTTCGAGCGGCCGCTGCACCAGGGGAGCGGCGACCAGGCGCAGGACGAGCAGCACGACAGCGGGCAGGATCATCAGCGCGCAGTACCCGACGAGCGACAGCACACGCAGCGGAGTGTCGATCCCCGCATCCGCCAGCATCGTCATCGCGACGATGTACGGGAGCATGGTGGCGATCTCGACAAGCCCGGCGGCGATCGCGACGGCCATCACGGCGGTTCCGCGAGTGCGCGGGTCGAGCAGTCGCTCACGCCACCGGGTGATGCGACCGGGGCGCGGCGCGGCGTCCGTCGTCATCGCGGGAGTCGGAGGGGGTGGCGTCGTCATCGACGAGCTGTGCGCAGCCGACCTCGCCGGCATCCCCGTCCGCGCCGAGACCTGCGGGGTCGTGGGTCCCGACGTGGGGGTCGTCGACGTGGGCTTGGCGCGCTTGTCACCGGTCGGCATCACGAAGGCCGTGATGAGGAGCGCTCCTCCGACGAGCAGGCGGATGACCAGGCCGGCGGGCGAGGCCAGGAAGTCGGACGCCACGTCGACGAGATTCACCAGCCCCCAGAGGAAGAGGAGCCCGACGAGCAGGTAGAACGCGGCGATCGTCACCAGATACAGCAGGATGCGTCCGGCGCGCACCCGCCCCGGATGCAGGAGCAGGAAGACGGGGATGAGGAGAGTGCCGACGCTCAGCCCATCTATCAGCGCCAGGAGGGCGAGGGAGAGGGGAAGCGGCATTCCGCCGAAGAGTTCCATGTCTCCACGTTCACGGAACGGGGGACGGCTGCGGATCGGGCGAAAGTATCGTCTCCTTCGGCTCCCTCATCCCTTCGTCGGATGCGCGAGTGCGCGCGCCGTGGTTGCATGAGGGCATGCACGAGCAGGTCGAAGGCGGGTTCGGAGCCTGGTACCGCCGGCACCGCTGGTGGGCGGATCCGCTCGGGATGGCGATCCTCGCGGTCGTCATGGCGGGCTTCGGGTTCCGCGGCATCTGGGGTCCGTTCTCGATCCTCGAGACCTCCGTCTCGCCGTGGTGGGCACTGGCCCTCGCGCTTCCCGCTTGCGCGCTCGCCCTCGTCAAGCGGCGTATGCCCGTGACGGTCCTCGCGCTGGTCACGCTCCTCTTCGTGGTCGATCTGCTCACCGTCGGCGGCATCGGCACGCTCGTGGTGCTGCTGGATGTGTTGTGGACGGCGGCGTTCCTGGCGGGGCCGCAGGGGAGGCGGGTGCTGCTCCTCCTGCTGGGCGCTTCGACGATCATCTTCTTCCTCGCCGCCTGGTTCTTCACCGACGTGCCGTTCGCCGTGGCCTTCCTCATCGGCGTGCAGTTCGGCGCGATCTTCGGCACCGACTACTGGTGGGCGGTGGCGGTCTCCCAGGCCCACGAACTCGCCGAGCTGCATCGTCAGCGAGCGGAAGAGGCCGCCGCCGCCGCGAAGCGGGACCGCGTCGAAGCGGTGCAGCGTGAGCGCGAGACGATGGCGAGAGAGCTGCACGATGTCGTCGCCGGTCACGTGATGGCGATGGCGATCCGTGCCGAAGCGGCTTTGTCGTCCGCACCCGACCGTGCCAGGGATCGAGAAGCCCTGCAGGCTGTGCGCGACGCGGGACTCGATGCTCATGGTGCGCTGCGATCCATGATCTCGGTGCTCCGTCGCGGCGACGGGACTCTGGCTCCTGCACCCCGCTGGGCGGATCTCGGCGGAATCGTGCAGGAGGCGGAGCGGGCAGGGCTCGTCGTGCATCTCGTCGTCGATGACATCGAGGACATCGGTGCGGCACGCGAGCAGGCCGTCATTCGCATCGTGCGTGAGGCGCTGAACAACTGCATCCGCCATGCGAGCGGTGCCGTCGTCGGCATCACGGTTCAGGAGCAGGACTCCGAGGTGCGGGTCGAGGTGCGCTCGCGTGGCGGTGCGCCCAGCCGCGCTGCTGCACACGGCGACGAAGGCTGGGGGCTGCAGATGCTCCGGGAACGCGTCGGCGCGTTGGACGGCGTCTTCTCCGCGGGGCCGACCCCGGGCGGATGGGCGGTCGAGGGGCGCATCCCGATGGAGGTGCGGCCATGACGGCGCCGACCGTGCTGCTGGCCGACGATCACAGCGCGATCAGGGCGGGCCTGCGCATCATGCTCGAGACACAGGGCATCACGGTGGTCGGAGAGGCCGCGGATGGTGAGGTCGCTGTCCGCAACGCCGCGGCACTGCGCCCCGACGTCGTGCTCATGGATGTGCGGATGCCGGGGCGGGACGGGATCTCGGCCACCAGAGAGATCGTCGAGCGCGGTCTCGGCGACGTCCTGGTCCTGACGAGCTTCGACGAGGACGACCTCGTGTTCGGGGCCATCCGTGCCGGGGCCGTCGGATTCCTGCTCAAGACGGTGGACGCCCCTACCCTCGGGCAGGCTGTCCGCGCGGTCGCTGCGGGCGACGGCGCTCTGGATCCGCGGGTGACGAGACGTGCGCTCGCCGCCGTCGCCGAGAACGCCGCGCTTCCCGTGCCGATGCCGGATGCGGGGAGGCTCGCGAATCTGACCGGCCGGGAGCAGGAGGTGCTCGAGGGGATCCTGCAGGGGTGGTCGAACGCTCAACTCGCCGCACGGCTGTGCATCTCGGTGCCGACGGTCAAGACTCATGTCTCGAATGTGCTCACCAAGCTCGGCGCGCGCAGCCGTTCACACGCGGCAGCGCTCGTCCGCGGTGGCGAGGACTGAACCTCACTCCGCCGCCGTGATCACTCCGCCGCCGTGATCACCCCGCCGCCGTGGTCAGCCCTGTGGAGTCGTCGCGGCCGGCGTCTTCTCGTCGTCGCGGAGCGGGCGCGCGGCGCCGGAGAACAGCCCGGACATCACGACCAGTGCGACCAGGATGAACAGCGTGTTGAGCAGACCGATGTGCTCGCTGATGACGCCGAGCACGGGAGGTCCACCCAGGAACGCGATGTAGCCAATCGTGGCCGCAGCACTCACCCGGGCCGCTGCCTTTGCCGGATCGTCCGCCGCCGCCGACATGCCGAGCGGGAAGCCGAGGGAAGCGCCGACGCCCCAGAGCGCCGCCCCGACGAGCACGAGCGGGAAGGTGGGCGCGAGGATGAACAGCAGGATGCCCGATGCCGCCGCGACCGCGAGGATGCGCAGCACCAGCACGCGGCCGAAGCGGTCGACGAGCGGACCTCCGAACAGACGCACGACGGTCATGCCCACCGAGAACACGGCGAGCGACACGGCGCCGGTACCCTCGGCGAAGCCGTGCCCCTGCTCGGTGCCCAGGGCGATCCAGTCGTTGGCGCCGCCCTCGGCGAACGACATGCCGAGCATGACCACGCCGATCAGATAGGTGCGCGGTTCGCGCCATGCCTCGAGCGCGGTGTGCATGCGTGCACGGAAGGCCGGCTTCTCGTGCGCCGCGGGATCGAGGGCGGCCTCGCGCACCGGCACCTGGAAGAAGCAGACGATCGCGATCACGGCGATCAGTGCACCCATGACCGCGGCGTGGGCGGCGACGTTGATGGAGAGCTGCGCCGCGAGGGCGCCGATTCCCGCGCCGATGACCGTGCCGAAGCTGAAGAATGCGTGGAAGACCGGCAGGATCGTGCGGCCCATCTGCTGCTCGATCGCCGTGGCTTCGACGTTCATCATCACGTCGACCGATCCGTTGCCGAACCCGAACAGCACCATGCCGATGATGACGACGGGAACGGAGCCGAACACATTGGCGCCGAGGCCCACGAGGACGATCCCGGATGCGAACATCAGCATCGTCAGGAGCATGCCCCGCCGGGCACCGAGGCGCGCCATCACGGCGGGACCTGTCGAGATGCCGATGATCGATGACACGCCCATGCCGAGCAGGATGAGGCCGACCTGCGCGTTGTCGAGCCCCAGCGCCTCCTTGATACCGGGCACGCGCGACGCCCAGGTGGCGATCGACAGCCCGCTCGCGAGGAAGATGGCGAAGATCGCCGCGCGCCAGCGCACGAACTGCGAACGGGAGAGGGCTGTTTCCATGCCGGACAGCCTATCGAATCGATTCGACCGAAGGGAACCGTGGGGAGCTATCCTCGAAGTATGAGCAGTCAGGAGACGCCGCGTCGGCCCACGATCGCCGACGTCGCACGTGAGGCGGGCGTGGCGACGTCCACCGCCTCGGTCGTCTTCAGCGGCAAGGCGAATGTGGCGGCCGCCACGCGGGAGCGTGTGCTCGCCGCGGCGTCGGACCTCGGATACGCGGGTCCGGATCCCCGCGCGGCGTCGCTGCGTCGCGGACGCAGCGGCATCGTCGCCGTCGTTCTCGAGGGGCATCTGCGCGCGGCATTCCTCGATCCGGTGACGACGGCCATGATGGACGGCCTCACCGACGGTCTCGCCGACCTCAGCGCGGGCATCCTCCTGATGCGCGACGAACCGGGGGAGGAGGGGGCCGCCATCACGAACGCCCCCGTAGACGCCTTCGTCCTGATCGGATGCTCGGGGCGCACGAAGGCCTCGCTCGAGGTGGTCGTCGGCCGTGGTCTGCCGGTGGTCGTGATCGAAGGAGATGCCGGTGAGGATATCCCCCGCATCACGCTCGACAACGTCGCAGCGTCCGCCGACGTCGCGCGGCACGTCCACGACCTCGGTCACCGCGACGTGGCGCTGGTCACGCTCTCGCTCGACAGCGAACGGGAACGGGCACTGGTGACCCCCGAACGGATCGCGAACGCGACCGTCGACGTCTCGGTGCATCGCCTCGAGGGGATGCGTCAGGTGTTCCCCGATGCGCCGGCGATCTCGGCGTCCGGCAGCCTCATCGACGAGGGCGTGCTGGTCGGACGGATGCTTCTGACCGACCCCGCCACCCGCCCGACGGCCGTGCTCGCCCAGAGCGACCTGCTCGCGGTCGGGGTGATCCGAGCGGCCGAGGAACTGGGGCTCCGCGTGCCCGAGGACCTCTCGGTCGCCGGTTTCGACGGGATCCCGCTCGACGGCTTCGGGGATCTCACCCTCACCACCAGCGTGCAACCGGCGGTCGAGAAGGGTCGCGCGGCGGGGGAGCAGGTCGCCCGCATGCTCCGCGGAGAACCGGGCGAGACGCAGCATCTCACCTGTGTGTTCCGCGCCGGCACGACCACCGGCCCCGTTCCGCACTGAGCGGCGCCCGCTCAGCTGCGCTGCGGACCGAGCGGCAGGCCGTTCTCCCCGAAATCGAGGATGCGGTAGCGCCCGCAGTCGATCACCTCGTCAGGGATGACCGGTGACGAGAGGCGCCAGGGGACCGTCTGGGCGTCCTCCACGAGGAATGACACCTCACCGACATCGAAATCCGCTCGGTTCACGAGCCACGCGTAGCCGTTGAGCTCATGATCGACCTGCACGAGACGGGCGGGATCCTCCAGATGCAGCTTCGGCAGGCGTACCGTCCAGAACTGGCCGGCCCCGACCCGGCCCGACGCATCGACCCAGTCGGTCACACAGGCGAGATCGGCATCGGGGGCGGCGCTCGCAGCGGCGAGCCGGGGAACGCTGAACGTGCCGCCGATCACGAGCACCACGGTAGCGGCCGCCGCGAGGAGAGCACCGGCACGCCGCGGCACCCGCCAGGCACGGGGAGCCGCCACCACGGCGAGCACCGGCGCGAAGACGAGGGGCTGCAGGTACCGCGCGGCGTGGGTGCCGAGAGCGATCGCGCCGATCGCGACGAGCACGGGGGTGACCCACGCGACGGTCGCGACGAACCGCGTGCCGGGATCGCCCGCTCGCGCCGTGCGCGCGATGGCCGACGCGATGAGGGCGAGCACGATCAGGGCGCCGATGATGCCGGCGGGCGTCGCCGTGCGGTCGAGGAGAAGGGTTCCGTAGTAGCCCGCCGACTCCGGCCAGAGTTCGGGCTGGGCGTAGCCGGCTCCGGTGTTGGCGATCCATGCCCGAAGAGGAATGCGACCGAGGAAGCCCATCGCGGTGCCCAGGACCAGCACGACGAGCATCGTCGCCGTGCGGGTGCGTCGAGGCGACCGGATGAGCATCACGGCGAGGAGAAGAGCGATCGGAACCGTCGCCCAGGCGGCGAACAACGGGTTGGAGAGGGTGGAGACGGCGGCCGTCGCGCCCAGGGCGACCAACGACCCGGTTCCGCCCTCGTCGCGGTCGATCACCCGACGCACCAGACCGGCGGACAGCACGACGGCGATCACCGTCGAGCAGTAATACGTGGTGGTGAGCAGCAGGGAGGCGAGTTCGAGCGCGTCCCGAGAACCCGAGACATCGGTCATCGCCAAGATGCCGAAGACCGCGAGCCCGAGGAGCGCCCAGCTGACCGGGGCGGTGTCGTCGCGTCGACGGCCCGATACCAGCCGGAGGGCCCCGTAGAGAGCGAGCATGTTGATGACGGCATCGATCGTGAGCAATCCGTTCACGTCGACGGGCAGCACCGCATCGAGGCCGGCGAACACAGCAGACTCGGGCAGGAACAGCACGCTGGACATCGCCCAATCCAGCGGAGCGCCGGACAGGACGGATCGTGCGAACATCGCCACGACCAGGGAATCTCCATCGCGGAACAGCAGGTCGGCGCGAGCAGATGAAGCGACCTGCGCCACCGTGATCATCGCCACGGCCAGTGCCCCCACCCAGCCCGCGAGCTCTCGAACCCAGACCCGCTGCATGGGGCTACTCTCGCACGATCGTGCAAACGTGGACCGCAGGAACCTCTCGCGCCGGTAAACTGGTCTGACACCCGCCCGCCTGTGCCGAAATGGCCGACGAGCCCTGAGGGAGCCGCGTATATGCTGATGCTCCTCGCTGTGTTCCTCCTCGGGTCGCTGTTGATGCCCGTTCTGGTGCGCTGGCTCGGAGCTCAGGCTTTCGCCATCGCCGCCCTCGTCCCGGCCGCCGCCTTCGTGCATGCACTCGTCATGACGCCGCAGGTGCTCGACGGGCCGGTACCGTTCGAGTCGGTCGAGTGGATCCCCCAACTGGGTCTGAACCTCTCCATGAACATGGACGTGCTCGGCTGGGTGCTCACCCTGATCGTCACGGGCGTCGGAGCACTGGTTCTCCTCTACTGCCGTTGGTACTTCTACGAGGACTCGGCGGGCGTCGGACAGTTCGCCGGCGTGCTGTTGGGCTTCGCGGGCGCGATGTACGGACTGGTCCTGACCGACGACCTCGTGATCCTCGTCATGTTCTGGGAAGTCACGAGCATCCTCTCGTACCTCCTCATCGGTCACTACCGCCGCCGTGCCGCCAGCCGTCGTGCGGCGCTGCAGGCTCTGCTGGTGACGACGCTCGGTGGCCTCGTGATGTTCGTGGGCGTCGTGCTGCTCGTGGTCGACACCGGCACCTCGAGCATCCGCGAGATCCTCGTCATCGCGCCCAGCGGACCTCTCGTCGATGCTGCGATCGTCATGCTCCTGATCGGGGCGATCAGCAAGTCGGCACTGTTCCCCTTCCACTTCTGGCTCCCCGGTGCGATGGCCGCGCCCACGCCGGTGAGCGCGTATCTGCACGCCGCCGCGATGGTGAAGGCGGGCATCTACCTGATCGCCCGGTTCGCGCCGATCTTCGCGTTCAGCACCACCTGGCGGCCGATCGTCATCACCCTGGGCATCATCACGATGCTGCTCGGGGGCATCCAGGCGTTGCGTGAGACCGACCTCAAGCGCATTCTCGCCTTCGGCACGGTCAGCCAGCTCGGCTTCTTCGCGATCGTCGTCGGCTACGGCACGCAGGCGGCGGCGCTCGCCGGTCTCGCCCTGGTCATCGGGCACGCGCTGTTCAAGTCGGCGCTCTTCCTGATCGTCGGCGTCATCGACCGTCAGCTGTCCACCCGAGACATCAACGAGCTCTCCGGCGTCGGTCGGCAGGCGCCCGTCATGGCGACCGCGGCATTCATCTCCGTGGCATCGATGGCGGGCATAGCGCCGACCATCGGCTTCGTCGCCAAGGAATCCACGCTCACCGCCCTCCTCGACGACGCACAAGGCGGATCCCCGTGGGGACTCGTCGCCCTCATCGGTATCGTCCTCGGATCCATGCTGACTGCGGCATATGGGGTGCGTTTCCTCTGGGGCGCGTTCTGGAAGAAGCGCGATGAGCAGGGGCAGCAACTCCCCGACACAGCCTGGCCCGATCCGCCGGTCGGCTTCCTGTCGGCCCCGATCATCCTCGCCGGCGTCACGCTCGCCGCGGGTATCGGCGCACCCGCTCTCGACACGGCTCTGCAGGGGTACGCCCTCACCGCGACCCCGGGGCTCGACCATGCGGGCGAGGCCGTCGAGGGCCCCGGCCATCTCGCGCTGTGGCACGGCTTCGAGCCCGCACTGGGCATCTCGATCCTGTCGATCCTGCTCGGCATCGGGCTGTTCCTGGTCACCCGCAGGACCGGATGGGATCGCAAGCCGCGTATCCTGCGATTCACCGCGGCCGACATCTACTACTTCGTCATGCGCGGCGTCGACCGGCTCTCGGTGCTCAGCACCACGCTCACCCAGCGGGGCTCGCTGCCGGTGTACGTCGGCACCATCTTCGTGGTGTTCGTCGCCGCCGAGGTCACGGCCCTCATCGCGAGCGACATCGATCGGTACAACCTGTCCCTCTGGCACACCCCGGCGCAGATCGTGGTCGCGCCGATCATGGCGATCGCCGGCATCTTCGCCGTCCGTGCGCAGAAGCGCTACACCGGCGTGGTGCTCGTCTCGGTCACCGGACTCGGCATGGTCGTGCTGTTCGCGACGAGCGGTGCACCCGACCTCGCGCTGACGCAGATCCTGGTCGAGACGGTCACGATGGTCACGTTCGCGCTGGTGCTCCGTCGCCTCCCCGCGCGGATGGGCGAGCACAACGCCTCGGTCGGACGCATCCCCCGCGCGCTGCTGGCGATCGGCGTGGGCGTCACGATGGCCTTCGTCGCCGTCGTCGCCACCCAGTCGCGCATCGCCGACCCGATCTCGGAGGCGTTCCCGAAGCTCGCCTACGAGATCGGACACGGCAAGAACGTCGTCAATGTGGCGCTGGTCGACCTGCGCGGCTGGGACACCATGGGCGAGCTCTCGGTGCTCGTGCTCGCCGCGACAGGTGTGGCCTCCCTGGTGTTCGTCACGCACCGCGCCGACCTGCTCGCCGCCACCAAGAATCTCCCCCGGGCGACGCGGAAGGCCGCACGCAGCCGCCCGCTCGTCGAGACCACCGAGGGCATCCGATTCCAGACCTCCGAGAACGAGAGCAGCCCGCGGGCGTGGCTCGTCGGCGGTCAGAAGATGAAGCCCGAGAACAGGTCGATCCTGCTCGAGGTGATCGTCCGCATCCTGTTCCACACCATCATCGTGGTGTCGATCTTCCTGCTGTTCTCCGGCCACAATCTGCCGGGCGGCGGCTTCGCCGGCGGTCTCGTCGCGGGCATGGCACTCGTGATGCGCTACATCGCCGGCGGACGCTGGGAGCTGGGCGCCGCGGCCCCCACGGATGCGGGACGACTGCTCGGCACCGGCCTGATCCTCGCCGTCGGCACGGCGGTCGTTCCCCTGTTCTTCGGTCTCGCGCCCCTGACCAGCACCTTCTGGGAGTGGGAGATCCCCGGCATCGGACACATGGAGTTCGTCACCTCGACCATCTTCGACATCGGCGTGTACCTCGTCGTGATCGGGCTCGTCCTCGACGTGCTGCGCAGCCTGGGCGCCGAGGTCGACCGTCAGGCGGCGCTGCGCACCACACCGGGTCCTGAAGGATTCCTCTCCCGTGGCGGGAGGAGCAGCTGATGGACGTCTCCCTCACCCTGATCGTCATCATGGCCATCCTCTTCGCGTGCGGCGTGTACGCGATGCTGGAGCGCAGCCTGACCCGTGTGCTGATCGGCTTCCTGCTGCTCGGCAACGCCACGAACCTGCTGCTCCTGATCGTGATGGGCGTTCCCGGCAACGCGCCGTTCTTCGGGACGGAAGGGGAGATGAGCGACCCGCTCCCGCAGGCGCTCACCCTCACCGCCATCGTCATCACGTTCGCGGTCTCGGCTTTCCTGCTCGCCCTGATCTACCGCTCCTGGCAACTGGGTCAGGCCGACACGGTCGAGGACGACGAGGCCGACATCGCGCTCCGCGAGCGCACAGATGCCGACGAAGACCTCATGGACGACGAGTCCGAGACCGACGACGACGAGGCGACCACCGACTTCGTCGGCGTGCAGACCGCGCCGATCACGGTGCTGCACATGCGCGATCATCCCTCGATCCACGACGATGCTCCGTTCGACGCCCCGACCGGGTGGGGGAGCGAGCCCTCCGAACCGTCAGAACCCTCCGACGAGGGCCGTGAACCGCGCCCCGACCAACCCCATGACCGCGACGAGAACGAGGAGGGCAAGCCATGACCGCCCTCGTCCCGCTCCTCGTCGCACTGCCTCTGCTGGGCGCCGCGGTCACCCTCGTCTTCGGTCGCAATGCGCGCCTGCAGGTCGTCGTCACGGTCGCCACTCTCGCCGCCGTCTCGGTCATCGCCGCCGTGCTCCTGGTCGTGGTCGATTCCGGTGCTCCGCTGGCGGTGTCGGTCGGCGGCTGGCCCGTGCCGTTCGGCATCGTGCTCTACGTCGACAGGCTCGCCGCCCTCCTCGTGCTCATCTCCAGCATCGTGCTGCTCGCGGTCCTGCTCTTCTCGATCGGCCAGGGTGCCGCAGACGGCACCGACGAGACGCCGATCTCGATCTTCAACCCGTCGTACCTGATCCTCGCGGCCGGCATCTTCAACGCCTTCATCGCGGGCGACCTGTTCAACCTCTACGTCGGCTTCGAGATCCTGCTCGTCGCGTCGTACGTGTTGATCACCCTCGGCAGCACCGAGTCCCGCATCCGTACCGGCGCGGTCTACATCGTGGTCTCGCTGGTCTCGTCGATCCTGTTCCTCGCGTCGATCGCGATGATCTACGGCGCACTCGGCACGGTCAACATGGCCCAGATCGCCGAGCGCATGTCGGAGCTCCCGCAGGAGACGCAGCTGGTGCTGCACCTGATGCTCGTGGTCGCCTTCGGCATCAAGGCCGCCATCTTCCCGGTGTCGTTCTGGCTGCCGGACTCGTACCCGACCGCACCGGCCCCGGTCACCGCCGTGTTCGCCGGCCTGCTGACGAAGGTCGGCGTGTACGCGCTGATCCGCACCGAGACCCAGCTCTTCGCCTCGAACAGCATCGACACGCTGCTCTTGATCATCGCGCTCGCGACCATGATCGTCGGAGTGCTCGGTGCCGTCGCACAGGCCGAGCTCAAGCGAATCCTGTCGTTCACACTGGTCAGCCACGTCGGCTACATGATCTTCGGCCTCGCGATAGCGACCCCCGCCGCGATCGGCGCCACGGTGTACTACATCGTGCACCACATCGTCGTGCAGACCACCCTGTTCCTCGCCGTCGGGCTCGTGGAACGTCGAGCCGGAAGCACCTCGATCCTGCGGGTCAAGGGGCTGCTGAAGGTCGCCCCCCTGATCGCCGTCCTCTACTTCGTCCCCGCGATCAACCTCGGCGGACTGCCGCCCTTCTCCGGCTTCATCGGCAAGTTCGCCCTCTTCGAGGCGGCGGCTTCGGTCGGTACACCGATCATGATCGTGCTGATCTTCGGCGGCATCGTCACGTCGCTGCTGACCCTCTACGCCCTGATGCGCGCCTGGAACCTCGCCTTCTGGCGCGAAGAGGAGGACTCCACCGAGACCGAGGGACGCATCTCGTACCTCGGCAACGCGCCGGCGGCCGATGAGCAGCAGGAGCGCCGTCGCATCCCGAAGATCATGACCGTGGCGACCGGCGGCATGGTCGCGGTCACGCTCGCGTTGACGATCTTCGCTGGTCCTCTCTACGCCCTCTGCGACCGCATCGGCGCCGCACTGCTGCAGCCGGTGAGCCTCGTGCAACTGGAAGAGGAGGTGGGCTGATGGCGCGCGACACCCGACGTCACCTCTGGCGCGACATTCGCGTGCAGCTGCCCTTCCTCGCCTGGCTCGTGGTGCTCTGGATGCTGCTGTGGGCGCAGTTCACGGTGCTGTCGTTCCTCACCGGACTCGTCGTCGCGATCTTCGTCACCCGCGTGTTCCGCCTGCCGACCGTCGCGCTCTCCGGCCGCGTCAACCTCTGGTACGCCGCACTGTTCGTGGTGCAATTCCTGTTCGCGGTGCTGAGCGGTGCTCTCTCGGTCACGGTGCAGGTGTTCGACTTCCGTCGCCAGCCCGGCACGGCCATCATCGCGGTGCCGCTGCGGTACGCCGACGACCTGGTGATGACGCACGTCGCCGTCGTGTCGTCGCTGATCCCCGGGTCTCTCGTCGTGGAGACCGACCGCGACCGGCGGATCCTGTACCTGCACGTGATCGGGGTCCGAAATCTCGACGACGTGGAGAAGCAGCGCGCCGGCGTGCTCCGGTGGGAGCGACGCGTGGTGCGTGCGCTCGGCGACCCCGATCAGTATCGTGCCCTCAAGGCCGACGAGCGCGCGGGCCTCGGAACGATGAAGGGCGGTGCCCGATGAACATCCTCCTGCTGCTGATCATGGTGGTGTTCGGCATCGCCGCTGTGCTCGCGCTGATCCGCATCGTGCGCGGACCGTCGATCCTCGACCGCGCCGTCGCCTCCGACGTGCTGCTCACCGAGGTGATGTGCGTGATCGGCGCCGAGATGGCGATCAACGGTCACACTCGAAACATCCCCGTGCTCTTGATCATCGCGGCGATCGGAGTGTTCGGATCGATCGCCGTCGCCCGGTTCGTCGCGAGAAGGGACAACACGACACCATGAACGTGTTCGGTCTCATGATCCCGGATGCCGTCATCGACGTGGCGGTCCTGGTGCTCATCCTGCTCGGAGCGCTGCTGTGCCTGTCGGCGGCGGTCGGACTGCTGCACTTCCGCGATGTGCCGTCGCGTCTGCACGCGGCGACCAAGCCTCAGGTGCTCGGACTGCTGCTCATCTGCATCGCGATCGCGCTGTCGCAGCGGTCGGTCGGCGGCATCCTGATCGGGTTCGTGCTGGTCGCCCCGGTCGTGCTCATGCAGTTCGCCACCGCTCCGCTCTCGGCGCACATGGTCGGACGGCAGGCGTATCGCAACGGCACCATCGAGCAGCGCGGCCTCGTCGTCGACGAGCTCTCCGAGTCGAAGCAGACCCCGCCCGCTGCGGGCTGACATCGAGGCTGATCCTGCCCGGCTGCGCCGGGCGCTCCATGCCGGCACGCCGCGTCGCGCGGGCCGCTCATGAGGAGGGCCCGGGGCGTCAGAGGCGAGCAGTGAACTCGTGGATCAGGCGCGCCGCGGGTTCGGAGTCGCTGATCAGCGTGCCGTGACCGTGGTCGGGGATGACTTCGAGGTCGGCGCCGGGGATGGCGTCGATGATCTCGCGGCACCAGCTCATCGGCGCCAGCGGATCGCTTTCCCCGCGCAGCACGAGCACGGGGCACTGGATGCGCACGAAGGCGTCTTCGGGCTCGTGCACGATGGTCGCACGCATCTTCCGGAACAGGTGGGGGCCGCCGCGGAGGTACTCCCGGGCACCGCGCCAGATGACCAGGGGGCGTTCGCCGATGAGGTCTGTGAGCAGATACCGCGCCTGCGCGCCGATGTTGCGCGCGGCCTTGTTCACGGTGGGGCCGGCGAGCACCACTCCCTCGACGAGGGACGGATGCCGCGCGGCGAGCTCGGCGGCGATCTGACTGCCCATCGAGTGCCCGATCACGACGACGGGGCCCGAGTCGACGTGCTGCAGGTAGGCCGCGACGAGGTCGGCATGCCGTTCCATGGTGAGTGTGCGGGTGGGCTCGGGCGCCTCGCCGAATCCGGGCAGATCGAGGGCGATGACCCTTCCCTCGAGACGTTGCACGATATCGAGATAGACGCTCCGCCCCATGCCGATGCCGTGCAGGAGCAGATACGTGTGCGGGCCCTCACCGAACGTCTCGGCGATGAGGGTCGCACCTGCGTGCTCGAACTCCAGAAGCGTGACGGGGGTGCCCTTGGGGGCGAGATAGGCGGATGGCACCCGTCAACGCTAGCCGAGCATCCTGGGGCGCTGCTTCAGATGCCCCGAGAGCCGTCGTTCAGCCGGCCGGCGTGAGCACCAGGGTGTTGACCGCCGCTGCCTTCACGGCCTTCGCCGAGTACGTCCACGGCTTCTGGATGCCCGCTGCCCAGTCCGCCGTCTGATCCGTGTAGTGCTCGCTGTACGCGTGACCCGAGGCGCCGGTGAGATGATTCCAGGTCGAGGCGTCGAAGTCGGAGAGGTCGACGACCATGCGCATCGACGGCACGGTCGTGGTGGCGTACGAGACCCCGAGCTCCCATCCGGTCGCGTTCACCACCGAGGCCCCTCCGCTGACCGGGAAAGGTCCACGGTTGAAGAGTGCTTCGATCGGCGCGATGCCCGAGGAGCCGAGTGTCTCACTGGTGAGGGTGATCGCGTGCAGGTCGCCCCAGTTCCAGCGTGAGACGGTCGTGCCCTGCAGAGCCGCGAGCTCGTCGTAGGCCTCTTCCGCCGACAGCGCCAGCATCTGCTCCATCCCGTCGACGTCGATCTGCGCGTTGACCCAGAGCGGGTCGGAAGGATCGGCCAGCATGTCGGAGACGACGGTGAAGAGCCGAGCTTGGCCGTCGATGGGGAGCGGCTGAGCGCGCTCGGCGAAGATGTTCTGCACCAGGTTCGACCACAGAACGTTCGCGTACGCCGCAGCCGCCGACGATGCGGAGTTCTGCCCGTCCCACCCCTGCAGCAGTTCGACGGCCGCGGTCGGGCCTGCACCGGACACGTCGACGTCGGCCATGGCGGTCGCCAGCTGGGTGCCGATCCACATCTCGTTGTCCATCTGGATCTCGCGCATGTCGTCGGCGGTCAGGGGTGCGACGGCCGCGCGTCGCTCGATGAGGTGTGCGATCCGGGCGGCGCGGTAGCCGTAGTCCCAGTCGCGGGAGAGGAAGTAGGCGTAGTCGTCGGTGACGATCGCGTTGTTCGCGGTCACGATGTATCCCGAGGTGGGGTTGTACGAGACCGGCAGCTCCTCGAACGGGATGAACCCCGTCCAGTCGTAGCTGCTGTCCCACCCGGGCTGCGGCATCCATCCGTCGCCCGCGCCGCGGATCGGAAGGCGGCCCGGGGTCTGGTAGCCGATGTTGCCCTCGGTGTCGGCGTAGATGAGGTTCTGTGCCGGCACGTCGAAGAGCGAGGCCGCGTAGCGGAAGTCGTCGAAGTCCTGCGCGGTGGAGAGCGCGAAGATGGCCGTCGCCGCCGTGCCGGGATCGAGCGCGGTCCACCGCAGACTCACGGCGTACTCGGCATCGTCGGAACCGGGGGGTGCGGACGCCGGGGCGGTGGCTTCGGCGCCGAGGGCGGGTTCCGGAGCCCCCGCGATCGCCGTGAAGTCGTCCGTGAGTCCGGAGATGAGGGGCCCGTGGACGGTCGAGCGGATGGTCAGCTCGATGTCGTCGCCGCCCGCGACCTTGATCGTCTCGGTGCTCTCCTCGAGAGGCACCAGTGCTCCGTCGCGCCAGTACTGGTCGCCCTCGACGCGCTCGATGTAGAGGTCGGTGACATCGGTGGTGAGGTTCGTGAACCCCCAGGCGACCTTCTGGTTGTGGCCGATGACGATGCCGGGAAGGCCGGAGAACGAGAAGCCTCCCACGTCGAACGGGCACTCCTCGCTCACCGTCGAGCACTTCAACTGCACCTGGTACCAGACCGAGGGCAGCGAGGCCCCGAGGTGCGGATCGTTCGCGAGCAGGGGCATCCCGGTTTCGGTGAGGTCTCCGGAGACGACCCAGGAGTTCGAGCCGATGCCCTCGCCGACATCGCCGACCAGCACACTCGCCGCTTCGATCACGCTCGAGGTCTCCTCCCACTCGACGGTCGTCGATGCCTGCTGCGCCTCGCCGTCGGTCTCGGAGGTGGTGTAGGCCGCAGGCTCCGCATCGGTGCCGAGTGCGGGAACGGTCGAGATCTTGGGCACGATCACGGGGTTCTCGTCGAACGGGTAGTCGGGGTAGAGCTTCGCCAGCAGGTCACCGGTGGCCGCGTCCTCTGCCCCGTCCGCGCCTGTGCTCAGCTCTGCGGCCAGCAGCGAGCGCTCGGTCTCGTCCTCGATGTTGCCGCGCAGGTCCCAGGCCATGGCCTTGAGCCAGGCGACGGAATCCGCGGGTTCCCACGGCTCGGGAGCGTAGTCGGGGTTCTGCAGTCCGATCACGGCGTACTCGAGCGACAGTTCGGCGCCGGAGCGCGAAGCCAGGTAGGCGTTCACGCCATCCGCATAGGCCTCGTAGTAGCCGCGCGTGGTGTCGTCCATCGCCTCGACCTCGGCCTCCGCGACCGTGCGCCATCCGAGCGTGCGGAGGAAGGCGTCGGTGCCGGCCTGCGACTCCCCGAACATCTCGGCGACGCGGCCGGCGGTCACATGGCGGCGGAAGTCCATCTCGAAGAACCGGTCCTGCGCGTGCACGAAGCCCTGCGCGTAGAACAGGTCGTCGGTCGAGTCGGCGGTGATCGTCGGGATACCGCGGTCGTCTCGCTGCACGGTCACTGCTGCCGCGAGCCCGTCGAGCTCGATCGATCCCTCGGTCTGCGGGAAGGAACGCTGGATGGTCCAGGTCACGAAGAACGCCGCAGCCACGGCGATCACCACGACGGCGGCCACGACGAGGAACGCGATGCGCCCGATGCGAACGCCCAGCGGGAGGCGGGAAGGGGCAGCGGACTCCTGCGAATCGGTCATCATCGTCGAGAACACTTTCGGGTAGAAAGGTGGAACTCAGTTCCACCGAGCCCCAGCGCGCGTTTCAGGGCCGCGCCTTCGCATCATATCCGCACCGGCGCTCGCCACGAGGCGTTCCGCGACGAGCACCGGGTCGATCATCCGATCAGGCTCGGCTGCAGATCGCGCAGGGTGCGCCGATGTGTCATCCGCGTCACCCCGATCATCGCGAACAGCAGCGCGCCGACGAGCCACACGCCGAGCACGGCCAGATCCCCGCCGGCACGCGCGAAGTCGCCGCCGTACATCAGCTGTCGCATCGCATCGACGACGTAACCCAGCGGCAGCACGTGATGCAGGGCGGCGAGGGGAGCGGGCAGCGTCTGCCACGGGAACGTGCCGCCCGCGGTGACCAGTTGCAGCACCATCAGAACCAGGCCGAGGAACTGCCCGACCGATCCGAGCCAGACGTTCAGGGCGAGGATGATCGCCGCGAAGGTCGCCGACGCGAAGACCATGATGCCGAGCGTGCCGAGCGGATGGTCGAAGGTGAAGCCGAGCGTGATGGCGAGGATGCCCATCAACCCGAGCATCTGCACGGCACCGAGCATCGCCGGGGTCAGCCAGCCGGCCAGCGTGATGCGGATGGGGGAGTGCAGTGCGGTGATGGCGCGCCGGGAGATGGGCTTCACGATCAGGAAGAGGGCGTAGATGCCGATCCAGGCGGAGAGCGCGGCGAAGAAGGGGGCGAGTCCGGCACCGTAGTCCTCGGCGGAGGCGACCTTGTCGCTCGACACCTTGACCGGGTCGGCGATCGTGTCGGCCTGAAGCGAGCGCAGGTCGGGGGTGGAGGCGGGAATCGCGTCGACGCCCTGGGACAGTCCGTCGCGCAGCTCGGCCGTGCCGGAGGCGAGCGTGGCGAGTCCGTCGCGCAACTGAGAGGCACCGTCGTTCGCGGCGGAGGCACCCGTGGCGACCGCGCCGGCACCGGTGGCGAGTTCCGAGGCGCCCGAGGCGAGGGAGGCGGCACCGGCGGCGAGCTGGTCGACCTTGCCGACCGCGGCCTGCACCTGAGTGTTCCCCTCCTGCAGGCGAGCGCCGAGCGGATCGAGCGTGGCGAGCACCTGGTCGATCTCGTCGGGCGTGAGGCCCTGCTGCGTCAGGGCGTTCGCGATGTCGGTGCGCACCTGCGGCAGGGCGTTCGCGGCCTGCTGCACCGCGGATCCTGCACGGTCGGCGACGTCGGCGAGCTGACGGTTGCCCGCGCTCACCTGCTGCGCGCCGTTCGCGAGGCTCTGCGCCCCCGTGGCCAGTTGTGCCGTTCCGTCGGCGAGCTTCGCGGTGCCTTCGGCGAGCGTGGAGCTGCCGGAAGCGGCGGTGCCGGCGCCGTCGGTGAGCTGCGTGGCGCCGTCCGTCGCCGTGATCAGCTTGTCGCGCACGTCGCTGAGGCCGGTGAGCAGGCGCTCTGCGGCCTGGCTGCCGACCATCTGGGCGACCGAGCTGCGGATCTTCTCCACGGCCTGCGTGCCCATCGATGAAGCGAGGTAGTTGTTCGCGTCGTTGGTCTCGAGGTCGATGCGCGCCTGGTGCGGGTCGCTTCCCGCGGCTGAGGTGAGGGCGGAGGAGAAGTCGGCCGGGATCGTCACGGTGAAGTCCACAGTGCCGTGTTTCAGGGCTTCGGAGGCTTCGTCGGCCGACATCAGCTGCCAGTCGAAGGCGTTGCCCTTGATGAGGTTCTCGGCCACGTCCTCGCCGTAGTTCACGGTCTCACCGGTCGCGGGTTCGGTGCCGGTGGTGGGCGCGGGGGCGCCTTCGTCGTCGACCACGAGCGCGACAGGGACCTCGGGGAACTTCGCGTACGGATCCTGGTTCGCCCAGAGGTAGAGACCGCCGTAGAGGATCGGGACGCAGATCAACGCGACCAGGGCGATGATGCCCATCCGGCTCGCGGTGAGTCGCCGCAGCTCGGCGGCGATCATGGCGGGAACCTTCATAGCGCATCTCCGTTCTCACTCGTGGCGGGTGTCTCGTCGGCGGCGGGAGACGCGGGCTCGTCGATCGCGAGCGGTTCGACAGGCCCGGAGGCGTTGATCGCGTCGAACTCCTGCATCCGCTCCAGGGCGATGGCTGCCGAGCCTCCGATGATCACGAGCATCGCGTAGCCGCGGTCCGCGAATTCGCTCGCGATGCGCCACCAGCCGTCGGGGCTTCCTCCGTGGCGGTCGGGCGACACGAGCACGATGCCCTCGACCCCGGATCGGAGCACCGCGAGTTCACACAGGATGCGCACGCGTGCGGCGGGATCGATGGAGCCGAACGGCACGCCGGCCAGCTCGGTGTAGCCGAGCCGCGCGAGCCAGCGTCGTGCGTGCAGCGGAGTGGCGCCGAGTCCGGCGAACATGAGCTCTTCCTCCACGACGCCGACGAGGGCGACGTCGGGGTGCGGGTCGCTGACGGCGGGGGCGTCGACCAGAGCCACGCGACGACGCAATGCCTTCGGATCGTCGGCGGCGTCGATGCTCACGCGGCCGGTGTCGGGGCGCATGCGACCGCTCGCGATGAGTCCGAGCACCGTCGGTCGCTGCTCCGTCTCGGCCAGGGCGAAGCGCACCGAGCCGGTGTGGAACTCGAGCGAGATCGCCGGGAGTGCTTGGCCGTTGCGGCCTTTGCTCACGTCGTGCAGAGAGATCTTCATGCCCGGTCCTCCGGGGTGTTCGGGGGTTCCGTCGGGGCTGCCGCGGATGCGGCGAGGTCGGGGTGCGATGCGAGCAGCTCGTCCGCTTCGCGCCAGGAGAGTCCGGCGATGCTCAGCACCGTCCGCACGGCGAGGTCAGCGGCCCCCGTGCTGGCCGCATCCGTGCGGGAGATGACCGTGCGCGCCATCTCTTCGATGAGGCGCGCAAGGGTGGGGGCGGCGAGGTCGGTGCGGAAGCTGCCGTCGTCCTGTCCCCGGCGCACGAGCGCTGCCACAGTGCGGCGCAGGGGAGCGAGCGCGGTGGCGGTGTGTTCGACGTGCGTCTCATCGAGAGCGAGGGCGGCGGCCACCTGCACGTGCGCGGCTTCGTGCCAGAGGTGGGCGGCGAGACGGGCGAGGGCGAGGCGGGCGTCGGTGTCGTCGATCGAGGCGGCGATGGCGTTGAACCGCTGCGCGCCGCTGGAGATGAGTTCGCGGATGAGGGCGTCGCGATCGTCGAAGTGTCCGTACAGGGTGCGTCGCGAGAGCCCGGCGCTGCGCGCGATGACGTCGACGGAGGCGTGCGGGTGCAGCGCCAGGGTCGCGCGGGCGGCGGAGAGGATGCCGGCGCGATTCTCGACGGCGTCGCGACGAGGTGCACGGGTGGTCATGAGTTCACGATAGGGATCATGCACATGAATGTGCAAGGTATGGCGTGCGGATTCGTGGAGAGCGCCCAGGCAGGCGTACAGCGCTGATCGAGGACTGCTGTGTTATGTTACGCGTTGCGCGCTGGTGCGCGCGGGGGATCGCACCGGTTCCGGACACGGGGGTTGTTCGGTCCGCGCGTGCCGACCGTTTCGAGTGGTGGGGGACCCGCTGTGGTCGAGGGAGAGTGTGATTTGGCAGGCATCGATGTGGCGCTCGAGCGCCGGACGATGAGTGAGGACGTCTATCGGCGGTTGCGAGATGCGATCGTGGACGGTGAGTTGCGACCGGGGGAACGCCTTCGCGACACCGAGCTGGCGGAAGATCTGGGCACCTCCAAGACGCCCGTGCGTCATGCGCTGGCGCGACTGGCCGAGCAGGGGCTCGTCGAGATGCAGCGAAATCGCTTCACGCGTGTGGCGCCGCTCGACCTGGACCGGATCCGCGACGCGATCGCGCTGTTCGGTGACATCTGGATCGGATCGGTGCGGCATGCGATGCCGCTCGTCCGACAGGATGACGTCAGCTACCTCGTCGACCTGACGGAGGACATGTCCGACGCGGCGGTCGAGCGCGACGTCCTGGCCTACGGCGTGGCTCTGCGTGCCATCGCCATCGGCTTCGCTCGTCTCGAGGGCAATGCCACGCGGGCGTCCGTGATCGAGCTGCTCGGGCCGCAGATCCGGCGCTTCACGCAGCATGCCGCCGGCTGGTTCGATTGGGCCGCGAGCGAGCGGTCCACCCTCGAGATCAGGGACGCCATCGTCTGCCGAGATGCGACGCAGGTGCGCGCGGCCCTCGTGACCCTGTTCGACGAGGTGCTTCCCGGCATCATCGACCGGACGGAGCTCGGAGACCGCTGAGGCGGGACGCCGCTGAGGCGGGACGGGGGTCTGAATGCACGATGCGCCGACACCCGAGGGTGCCGGCGCATCGGTGTCGCTCGATGTGTCAGTCCGTGCCGGAGTCGAAGGCCGCGCCTTCGGACGCCGAGTCGACGGCGTCGGCCAGCGTCTCGTCGGCTTCGGAGATCGACCCGTGGACGGACTCGGTGATCTCGCTCGACTCGCCGGCGGTGACACGGCCGACGAGCTCGCCGGTCGCACCGCCCACGAGACCGAGACCCGCGTACTGCTCGAGGCGCGCACGGGAGTCGGCGATGTCGAGGTTGCGCATGGTGAGCTGGCCGATGCGGTCGACCGGGCCGAAGGCCGCATCGCCGACGCGCTCCATCGACAGCTTCTCGGGGCCGTAGGAGAGGTTCGGCGAGACGGTGTCGAGGATCGTCCAGTCGTCGCCGCGGCGCAGGCGGATCGTGACCGTGCCCGAGATGGTGAGCCCGACCCAGCGCTGGATCGACTCGCGCAGCATGAGCGACTGCGGCTCGAGCCAGCGGCCCTCGTACATCAGACGGCCGAGGCGGCGACCCTGCTCGTGGTAGGTCGCGAGGGTGTCTTCGTTCAGGATGCCGTTGACCAGGCGCTCGTAGGCGATGAACAACAGCGACATGGCCGGAGCTTCGTAGATGCCGCGCGACTTCGCCTCGATGATGCGGTTCTCGATCTGGTCGCTCATGCCGAGGCCGTGGCGACCGCCGATCGTGTTCGCCTCCATGACGAGGGCGACCGGGTCGGAGTACTCGACACCGTTGATGGCGACGGGGCGGCCGGCCTCGAACGTGACGGTGACGTCTTCGGTGTCGATCGCGACGGACGGGTCCCAGAACTTCACGCCCATGATCGGGTCGACGGTCTCGAGCGAGACGTCGAGGTGCTCGAGCGTCTTGGCCTCGTGCGTCGCGCCCCAGATGTTGGCGTCGGTCGAATAGGCCTTCTCGGCGGAGTCGCGGTAGGGGAAGTCGCGGGCGACGAGCCAGTCGCTCATCTCCTTGCGGCCGCCCAGCTCGGTGACGAAGTCGGCGTCGAGCCACGGCTTGTAGATGCGCAGGCGCGGGTTGGCGAGCAGGCCGTAGCGGTAGAACCGCTCGATGTCGTTGCCCTTGTAGGTGGAGCCGTCGCCCCAGATGTCGACGCCGTCCTCCTTCATGGCGCGCACCAGCATGGTGCCGGTGACCGCGCGACCGAGGGGCGTCGTGTTGAAGTAGGTCTTGCCGCCGGAGCGGATGTGGAAGGCGCCGCAGGAGAGGGCGACGAAGCCCTCTTCGACCAGGGCGGTCTTGCAGTCGATCAGGCGCGAGGCCTCGGCGCCGTACTCCAGCGCGCGGCCCGGGATCGAGGCGATGTCGTCTTCGTCGTACTGACCGAGGTCGCCGGTGTACGTGAAGGGAACCGCGCCCTTCTCGCGCATCCACGCGACGGCGACGGAGGTGTCGAGTCCTCCGGAGAAGGCGATGCCGACGCGCTCGCCGACGGGCAGGGACTGGAGGACCTTGGACATGCTTCCCAGTCTATCGGCGGGCGGCGTGTCGCCCCGTGCTGCGTCAGATCACGCGCACATCGACGCCTAGCGCCGCATACGTTCCTATCGCGCGGCGATCGCATGTGACGAGCGTCACCCCGGCGGCCCTGGCGCACAACGCGACCAGGCCGTCGTAGACCGCTCCGCCGGCGATTCCAGCATCGGCGAGAACGTCGACGGCGGTGCGCGCGTCCTCTTCCGAGAGTGAGATCGATCGGGGGAATGCAGCCCGGATCGCGTTCGCCGCTGCCAGAGGGGTCAGGCGATTGGGGCCCGGCAGGCGCGTCAGCACGGAGTATGTCTCTGCTGAGGCGTGGCCGGCAAGGCCGAGGATTGCACCGGCGCAGGCGCTCTGGACCGCGATGTGCGCGGTGTTGTCTTCCACGAGGAGCGCGAGCGCCGCGCTCGTATCGAGGAGCAGGTCAGCGCTGGTCGGCAAGGCGCAACTCGCGGATGTCGTCGGGTGTGATCGCCATGCCGGACGACGCGACGACGAGACGCCCGTCCTTCTCGATGAGGTTGTCTGGGGCATCGATCTCGATGCGGATGCCGTTGCCGTCGAGGATGAGATCGATAGGACCAGGGATCAATCCGACGCGCTCGCGGAGCGCAGCGGGGATGACGATCCGTCCTGCCTTGTCCATGGTTGCCTTCATGCCATGAGAATACCATTCGAATGGCACAGAACGGGGGCGAGGTGGGTGCTTCATATCGGTGTCCTCGTTCAGGATCCGCCGCTACATTGTGGCCATGCAGAGAGCAAGGTCGCGTAGGTGGTGGTTGATTGCGGGAGGTGCGCTTCTCGCCGCGATACTGGTCTTTCTTCTCGTCCTGGCGGTCCAAGCCTTCCGCGGGTCGACGCTCGCGCGGCAGGACATGGCGGCGCACCTGTCGTTCCCCGCGACGTATCACGGCTTCGAAGAGGCCTCGGAACTCGCAGGTTTCACACTCAAGGAAGACGGATCAGCGGAGGTCTCGGCGCTGATGCTCGGCACCGAGGAACGGGAACTCGACGACGGGCGGGTGTGCCTCGATGGCGACGTGACCCCGGTCGTCGGGAAGGCCAGCTGGCGGACGGACGATGCGGGGTGGGTCGTCATCGAGGCGGGTGAACGGCAGACGCGCCTGAGCCAGGACGATCCGATGCTCATGGGCTGGGGTTGGGGCAAGGTTTATGTCCTGACGCCCTGCACCGAGGAGTACACGGCGACGTTCGTCACCCCGAACGCCGACTACTCCGACTGAACGACATCTTCATGGCGTGCCAGGCGCAGTGGGGAGAAGAGCACGATCAGTGCAGCCACGACGAACACCACCACGCCGACCGAACGCGAAGGCGGTCACGGCGCCCGTGAACGCGCCGAGCGTCGACGATGACCAGAAGAGTGCGAAAGCAGGGATGCGCAGAACCTCGACCGGCCTGTCGCTCATCGCCGCCTCGCTGGGTCGCCCGCCGCTCCCGCTGTGGTCATCCTATTAGCGCCCCTTTCTGGAGACGGGTGGGTCGACCCGGATGGCGGGCTCGGAGGTGGGAGAGTAGGCCCCACGGAGGTCGGACATGGGTGGAGCAGTCCTGTGGGGTCTGGTCGCGGCTGCGCCGCTGTTCATCGGCGCGGTGCTTGCGCTGCTACGGAAGTGGCCGCCGCGCTGGCTCGGCATCGTGCTGGGATTCGGTGCCGGCGCGCTGATGGCTTCGATCGCGTTCGAGCTCTGGGAGGAGGGGCTCGACCTCGCCGGTCCCGTTCCCCTCATTGGCGGCGTCGCGGGGGGAGCGATCAGCTACTACATCGCCGACCGCATCCTCGATGCGCGTGCTGCGAAGACCAAGGAACAGGCGGGTGGAGGTCAGCTCGCCGTGGGCGCTCTGCTCGACGGCATCCCCGAGCAGCTGGTGCTCGGCATCGGGCTCGCATCCGGTGAGCCGGTGAGCATCGCGCTCGTGGTCGCCATCCTGGTCTCGAACCTGCCGGAGTCGATCGGCTCGGCGGCCGACCTGCTCGAAGGTGGCATGGCGAAGTCGCGGGTGCTGTGGCTCTGGGCGGGCGTGACCTTGATCTGCGCGGTCGCGACCATCGCGGGCTTCGGTCTCGCGAGCATCACCGGCGATGAGTTCCGCTCGGCGGCGAGCGGCTTCGCGGCGGGTGCGCTGCTCGTGATGCTGGTCGACTCGATGATCCCCGAGGCGCAGTCCAAGGCCAAGGAGTCGACGGGGCTCGCGACCGTGCTGGGCTTCGCGCTCGCCGCGGGTCTGGCCCTCGCATCCTGAGGCTCAGCCCCTCGAGACCGAGCCCAGAGCACCCAGGACCAGAGAGGCCGCGCATCATCGTGCTTCTCTTCTCCCGTCGCTTGATCTCGCGCCGGAGCGAGCCAGTCATACATCCCTTCCGGCACGCACTGAGCGTTGTGGGCATCCTAGCCGCGGCCCCCGCACGGCGACGCGACGAACGCGTCCGCTACGAGATGATGGGCATGTGACCACGCTCACCTCGCAGTACGGCCTTCGCTGGTTCAGCGCGCTCGCGGTCTCCATCTCCTTGGCGCTCATGCTCACGGCTTGCACGAACTCCGACTTCAGTCTCAGCGAACAAGATGCGTACGGAACCTGGCGCGCGGGAAGCGACCTGCCTGCAACGCTCGAGCTCGCTGACGACGGCACTTTCCGGGCGACGGCGTGGCCGCTGGATGTGGGCTGCGGAGGCCACGCGCCACGCACGGCGATGGAACTGAAGGGCGCGGAGACCGTCGACTTCTCCGGCACGTGGGCGGAGGGCGCCGGCGGCTCTCAGAACCAAATCACGCTGAAGCCGGCCGCTGAGTCACCATGCGGTACGGGGTGGATCGACGCCGACTTCCGGAGCGAGGACGGCGTGCTCTACGCGTGCACGTTGCTCGACGAGCAGATCGACCTGGCGACCGCAGCGAACTGGTTGATCCTCTATCGGGGTGAGCCCGAAGAGACACCGGACTCCAGCCGCTGCTTCAACTACAACTAGTCGCACGGTCCTGCTCGATTGATTGGCACGGCATCCCCGCATACCCCGCCACCCGGCGGATAGTCGGCACAGGATCGGCCTCGGCTGGCGGGTTACTCTCGGTTGCGGCGTGCGGGAGGCTGGCGGAACACCGCCGCGATGGTGGCCGAGGACAAAGGAGTTCCGATGACTGACACGACCCTGGCGCGACCGCCGTTCGATCCCGAGCTCGAGGCTGCTCTCGCCCTCGTCGGCGACCAGCTGCCGTCGACCCTGACGCCCGAGATGATCCCGCTGATGCGCCAGTCGCCGGTGAGCGGCGACCAGGAGATCTTCACCGTGCTCGACGACCGCGGCTTCACGCGCCGTGACGTCACGATCGCCGGATACGACGGAGGCGAGATCGTCCTGTCCGTGATCGAGAAGGAGGGCCGGACCGGCACCGGTCCGGGCTTCTTCCACACCCACGGTGGCGGCATGATCATCGGCAACCGCTGGCTCGGTGTGGTCGGCTTCCTCGACTGGGCGGAGCGCTACGACGGCGTGATCGTCACGGTCGAGTATCGGCTCGCCCCCGAGTTCCCCGACCCGTATCCGGTGGAGGATTGCTACGCGGGTCTGCTGTGGACCGCCGAGCATGCCGAAGAGCTCGGGATCGACCTGTCGCGCCTGCTGATCGGCGGCGGCAGCGCCGGGGGAGGCCTGGCTGCGGGCACCGCGCTGCTCGCCCGTGACCGGAAGGGCCCCGAGCTGATCGGCCAGCTGCTCATCTACCCGATGCTCGACGACCGAGACGAATCGGTGTCCACCCGGCAGATCGACGGGATCGGGGTCTGGGATCGCGGGTCGAACGTGACCGGATGGACGGCGTTGCTCGGCGACCGCAAGGGTACCGACGACGTCTCGATCTATGCCGCTCCCGCGCGGGCGACCGATCTGAGCGGACTGCCCCCGGCGTTCATCGATTGCGGCAGCGCAGAGGTGTTCCGCGACGAGGATGTCGCCTATGCCACGAAGCTCTGGGAAGCCGGGGTCCAGGCCGAGCTGCACGTGTGGGCCGGCGGCTTCCACGGCTTCGACATGTTCGCCCCGCACGCCGCCGTCGCTCAGGCCATGCTCGCCGCGCGGGACAACTGGGTGCACCGCCTGCTCTCCTGAGTCCGGATTCCACCCTCCGGGGCCGCGCGCCGACCCCGTAGGGTGGAATCCCCGCGCGATGGAGCCGACATGCAAGATCTGCTGGGGCGTCTCACCGCCCTCGACCCGGATGCCAGCGAGACGCTCAAAGTCGTCAGCTACTTCGATGCCCTCGTCGCCCGCTCCGTGGGTGTGGAGAGCATGCTGCGGGGTGCGGCGGTGCTGAGCGGTGCGACCGTCGGCCAGCGCGACGGCCGGCACATCGTGCGCGTGCGGGCAGATGGGGTGCGCATCGATCCCGTCGAGCCGTCCCCGTCCTGGCCCGTCCGGGAGAGCGGGCCGGATGCCGTCGCCTGGATCGAGCGGGAGGGCGATGCGCATTCGAACGACGCGATGATCCTGGAGCGGCTCAGCCTCGGCCTCGGCATCATCCGGGCGCGACGCGCGGTCGGCCCCGAGAGCGCGGTCGAACTCGCCATCAGTTCCTACGCCGGTGCCGAGGAGCGGGCGGCTGCGCTGCCGCGGCTCCGGCTCTCCGCGAGCATGCTGCGACTGGTCGCGTCACCCCCGGAGCCCGCACCGTTGCCGACGCACCCCTCGGCTGTGGTCGCCACCCGGCACGGACTCACGCGCGCGACGATCATCGACGCGCAGACGGACGTGCGGGAAGTCTGGCCCGATACCGCTGCTCTGCGGTTGGGCGTCGGTCTCGCCGGACCGGGAGACCAGCTTCCCCAGTCGTGGGCATCGGCTCTCGTCGCCGTGCGTCTGACGAGTCCGGGCGAGCCGGTGGTCGATGCGGCCGACCTCGGAGCGCTGCTCCTCGTCGCCGACGCCGCCGAGTCGAGCCCGTTGCACCCGGATGCCGCCGCGCTCGCGGCCCTCGACGCCCGTAGTCGGGAGCTTCTCGACGCGGTCGCCGAAGAGCAGAGCGTGCGCGCCGCCGCCACGCGTCTCGGCCGCCATCATTCCAGCGTGCAGGAGCGTCTGACGGTGCTGGTGGAGACTCTGGGCTACGACCCGCGCACCTCCCGCGGCCACGCCCGCTACGTGCTGGCCCGGATGCTGCTGACGCTCGGCCCCTGACGCGCGGCCCACGGCACCGGCACCGCTCCGGCGCCGTCTCACTCGAAGCCGGGGTACTCCTGCAGCTTCGTCTGGAACTCTTCGCGATCGGCCTCGCTCAGCACTCCGCTGGCGATCACGGTCAGCTGCAGGCCTTCGAGGGGTTCGCCGGTGCGGGCGTTCTGCGCCTCGCGGGCGGCCAGGAATCCGCCGTCCCGATCGTTCGAGAGGTCGTTGATGGTGGCGTAGAAACGCAGCGGATCGGGGAAGTTCTCGGTGTAGTACTCCCACGTCGTCTGCGTGCGCGGGTCGTCGCTGCCGTAGAGCTTCGCGATCATCGCGGGGTCGATTCCCGAGACCGAGGGATCGTTGAAGGAGTAGAGGTCCCACAGTCCGTGCTCGACGACGACCTCGTTGATGACACGCATCACGTCGAGCTTGCGCTCGTCATCCTGGATCGGTTCGTTCGTCGCCCACGCCGCGGAGGTGAATTCGACGAGCATCGACTCGCCGCCGTAGCCGTTGCGTTCCGGACGCAGGTCGTCATCGCCCACCTGCACCCAGGTGTAGCCGAACTCGTCGGTGAGTCGCGTGCGGATGTCGGCGAACATGGTCTCGGCCTGCGCACGCACCTCTTCGAGCGACTGCTGCGAGAGGGTCTGCTGGGGGTCGGTGCCCTTGATCGCGGGATAGGCCTCCGCGTGCTTCTGCGCGGCCGTCTTCGTGCCCTCGTAGTTGCCGGAGGCTGAGGTCTGCAGGGCACTCATGCCGCCCACGGTGGCGACGTTGAACAGGATCGCCACGACGAGCGCGATCGCCCCCAGCTTCCGTCCGCGTGCCGAGAACAGGGCGGCCGCGATGACCGCGACCACGACGAGCTGCAGGGCGAGCATCGTGACGCCGTAGAGCAGGTCGGTGCCGCCGGCGATCAGCGTCCCGAGCAGGATCAGCGCGAAGAGGATGGAGGTGGTGAGGGCGATCCAACCGAGGGCGTTCGACGGCTTCCTCGGCTCTTCCGCCGGGGCGATCGTCGCGACGTTCGGGCGCGGTGCGGATCCGAACGCATCGCGCCGCGCTCCTCGGTAGCCGCCGGGTGGGGGCACGGGTGGAGCGCCCTCGGTGCCCGCGATGTAGCGCGCGCGCTGCCTCTCGTGATCGCTCACCACGGCTTGTCCGTCTCCGAACCGCCCTGGTCGTCGCCCTGTTGCTGATCGCGTTCCTGCGTCCCCTGCTCGAGCTTGTCCTGCAGGCCCTTCAGCTTGTCCTCCGACGGCTGCTCCTTCTCCCCCGTTTGCGGCTGGGGTGACGGCTGCTGCTCCTCCTGCTGCTTCTGCTTGAGACGATCGGCGGTGCCGTCGAGAGAATCGGCCATGTCGCGCTGCGGGTCGGACGACTGCTGCCGGGCCTCTTCGCTGCGGCACTCCTCCGGCGTCTCGACCGTGATCGTGAGCGCCTCGCCGTAGAGCGCAGCAGCGCCCGCGCCGTCGCCGTCCGCGCGTGCGGCGTCACCCATGCGCTCGACCACCAGGGCGAGATTGATCCGTACCCCGCACACCTCCAGTCCGGTGGCGAGGTCGAGTGCCCTTTCGAGCTCGGCCCGCGCCTCCGGCAGCTGCTCCGCCGCACCGAGCGCGGTGCCGATGTTGAACGGCGCCTTGTACGGCTCGAACCAGTTCAGGAGGTCTTGTCCGCGTGCGGATGCCTCCGACCCGGCGAAGTCGTCCACCACGTAGGCGGTGATGGCCTGATGTGCGAAGGCGTACATGCTCAGCAGCTTGCCCACGAACAGGAGCGCGGCGAGGGTGAGCGGAATCGTCCCGATCGCGACCCAGCGGCGGACGCTGCGACGACGGCGGTTGGACCGGAGGAGGGCGGCGGCGCTGTCGGCCGTGCTGGCGGTGGTGGTCGAGGACCCGAGCTCGGTCGCCGCGGGTGCCGACGGATGTGTCACGTCCAACCCCCTTACCGATCGACCACTGCTCAGCGCGGGGAATTCTGGTCCCCGAAGCGGCAGGACGAAGCGCTGAACATCCTATCCGGGGATCCTCCGGATACGATTCAGCCGACCTCGAGTGCCGAGGTCGGCTGAATCATGGTGAGGGACGATGCCCGTTCCCGGGCGCTACTCGGCTGCGGTGACGCGGAACGTGTCGAAGGCCACGCCGAGTGCCGCGGTCGAGCTGCCGGAGCGGTTGCCGCTCAGGCCCACCCCGCCCGCGGGCTGCAGGGGCGTCGCATCCGACGCCTTGAGCTGCCAATCGGCCGGTTCCGTCGCCCCGGTCGCCCAGATCTTCGCGTTGATGGACGCCTGCGCGGTGCCCGTCACCGTGACCTTGAGGGTGTACGAGGTGTTCGCCGCGAAGGCGAGACCCGAGACGGCCCGGGTGGCCAGGACGGTTCCGTCACGGTGGGCGACGAGCCAGATGGTTCCGTCGGGACGGAGCCATGCGCGGACGAGATAGCGTCCGGCGGCGGAGTCGCGTGCGATGACTCCGATGTACGCACCACCGGTGGTGGCCCCCTGATCGACGCGGAAGGTCGTCTCCAGAGCCGGGCTCGGGACCGACGTCGCGTTCAGCGTGGCGTGTCGGGTGTCGCCCGCGGCCAGGTTCAACCGTCCGAAGCCGTCGGCGACCGTGGCCGCCGCCTGCGAACCGCCCGCGATCGTCCAGGCGCCGCCCGCGACCGCGTTCCCCCAGCCGCGGCTGGATGCCTGCTCGAAGTCGTCACCCGCGAGCGGCGCGGGTTCCGCCACGACGGATTCGCGGGTCGTGGTCGCCGAGCCGCCCACGTTGTCGGTCACGGTGAGGGTGACCGTACGTGTCCCCGCCGTCGAGTAGGCGTGGCTGGCGACCGCACCCGCACTGGTCGTGCCATCGCCCCAGTTCCAGCTGTAGCTGCTGATGGTGCCGTCGGTGTCGGTCGATGCCGCTGCGTCAGCCGAGGCGGTGAGACCCGATGAGGAGAGGGTGAAAGACGCGGTGGGCAGCGCATTGGCTCCCTGCACGACCACCGGCTTCTTGACCGACCCCACGAGCCCTTGGCTGTCGGTGATCGTGAGCTTGACCTGGTACGTGCCGGGCGCCGCATACGTGTGCGAGGGCGTCTTGCCCGTACCCGTCGTCCCGTCGCCGAAGTCCCAGCGGTACGCCGCGACAGTAGCGGATCCCGGCGGGACCGACGTGCTCGCGTCGAATGCCACAGCGAGCCCGACCGGGGTCGCCGTGTACGCCGCGACGGGCGCCGTGGAGCCCTTGGCGACCCAGAAGTGCGTCTTCACCTGCCCGGCGCTCAGCCCGTACGGGTAGATGGCGAACTGGTTGACGTTGCCGGTGAGGGACACCGACGTCGGGATGTTCGGCCAGTTGACCAGCTTGCCGCTGCCGATCTTCCAGAAGCCCTCGTAGGCCTGACCCTTGGTCACACCGGTGATCTGATCGTTGAGTTGGCCGTCGACGAAGAGCTTCATCCCCTCGGGGCTGACGGACGCCACGACCTGGTGCCACTGGTTGTCGTTGTACGCAGCCTTGGTCGTGATGACTCTCGTGCCGTCGCTGTACACCCCGAAGTTCAGGCGTCCGTCGTTCGACATATAGACGTTGCGGTCGTAGTTCTTCGAGAAGCCCGCTGCTGAGCTCTCGAAATCGAACAGCAGTCCGCCGCTTGTCGTCGACGTCTGGAACCACATCTCGGCGGAGTACGCGGAAGGTGCGGGCATCTTCGTGGTGGTGTCGACGCGTCCGGTCTCGGTGCCGTCGAGGGCCGTCGCGCCCGTGCCCTTCGACGTTCCCGACGGCAAGAGCTTCGCCCCTGCACGGAAGATCGGGCTGTTCGCGCCGGCAACGTCTTGGCCGATGGTTCCCAGCGGGTAGTAGAGCTGGGGTTCATCGGCGAGCACCGCGTTGGAATACGGTGGCGTCGGGTCGGCCACCGTCACGGTCGCCGTCTTGCTCGAGACGGTGTTGCCGTTGCCGTCTGTGGCGGTGAAGGTGTACTGCTGCTGCGAGCCGGCCGGAGCCGTCGTGTCCTCGAAGCTGACGGCGGGCAGGTTCCACCAGGTGGAGTCCACCTTCGTGGTGAGCAGAGGAGTGGTCGAACCGGCGCGGCGCAGCTCATAGGTGAGCGTGAGGTCGTCACGGTCCCAGTTGGCCGGGATCGACACCTTCACCCGGCCGGGGGTGAGAGACGTCGCGGTCGGCTGCCACTTGTCTCCGGAGAGGCGGGGGCCGTCTTTGGGACCGGCGGGAGGAGCGGTCGAGAATCGCACGAGTCCCTCGAACTGGCCGTTGTTGACGGAGCGGAACTCGCCTCCGATGGAGATCATGTTGCCCGTGCCGGTGATCGACAACCCGGCCTGACCGAGTCCGGTGGTGACACCGACCGCCCAGTCGGGAGACCACGCATACGGCGAAGGCGCGGGAGTTCCGCCCCAGTCCTTTCGGCCCGGTGCCGCCGGCTGAGGTGCGAGGGTCCCCCGGGCATCGGCCGTGTATGCCTCGGAATAACGGTGCACGCGCGGGGCCTGTTCCGGGTGGAGACCCAACGTCTCGCAGGTATGGGTGTGGCTCGTGGTGTAGACGACCTTGCCGGTCGAGTAGACACCGTAGTGGTCGCCGATGCAGTCCGCGATCCAGCGGACCTTGCCGGTGCCGGCCTCGGCCGCGAAGGTGCCTTCGAGGTTGCCGGTGGCAGCGTCGGCATAGCCCCAACCGGTGCCGTAGACGCCGGTGGCATCGGTGGTGAGGCTGAAGGTTCCGGCTTTACCGGCGTAGATGCCGCTACCGGCGCCGTTCTTCACCGTCTTGGCCAGCTCCCACGCGGTGTTCAGCGTGCCGGTGGTCTTGTCGACGGCTCCGCTGCCACGCATCTCGGTGTTGCCGTTGATCTGCGAGAACCGTCCGCCGATGATGGTGTCCTTGCCGGCGGGGTCCATCACCATCGCATCCACCTGCAGGTCGGTCTGCGGAGCCCAGGGCAGGAGCGCGCCGTTCGCGGTGTTGAACGCGGCGAGGTTCTTCCGTGCGGTGCCGTTGGCCTGGCCGAACAGGCCGCCGGCGTAGACCGCGGTTCCGGATGTCGTGAGAGCGTAGACGCCCGATCCGCCGATCGACGGGACGAACCCGGCGACCAGCTCGCCGGTCTTCGCGTCGATCGCGGCGATGTTCCAACGGTCCTTCCCGTTGACATTGTTGAACGAACCGCCGATGTAGATGCGGCTGCCGTCGGGAGATGCGGCGACGGCCTTGATGACGCCGTTGACCTTCGGTGCGAACGGCAGCAGTGCCCCGGTGTTGATGTCGTAGGCGAGAACGTTCGACCGCGCGGTGAGGGCAGTGCCCGGAGCGGCTTTGGGCTCGCGGGCGTTGTCGAACTTGCCCACGGCGTAGACGGTGGAGCCGATGGTGGTCTGTGCCCAGACGTAGCCGTTGTCGATCTGCACCGTTGGAATCGGGTCGGATGTGGCGACGTCACCGTCGCGTTGCAGCAGTGGCGGCAACGTCGGCGCGGCGTCGGCCGCCACGGCGGCTCCACCCCCGAACGACACCAGCCCCGCCACGACCAAGATGCCGACGACGACACCAGCGGCCGCGGAGCGGGCGCGCTCAAGAACGTGATTGTTCCCCATGATTTTGTTTTCCCCAGTGATCTGATGCCGACGCGAGCGCCGACACGACATCGCAGTCACGCGCCGCGGAGGCTTCCCCAAGCCATGTGTTCCGCGATCGTCATGCATCTGCGAACCCCTGCCGGGACCAAGACAGTCCTCGACCGGTAAAACATTAGCAGCTGATATCGACGAAGCCTGAGTGTTAGATCTGGGTGCGTGAGCGGACGCGCTGTCGTGGCGCGCGCAGCTGCCGAAGTCGCGCGATCAGCAGGGCGGCACGGGTGAGCTCGACGCCGAGGATGGCCAGGGCGACGAGCGCTGCGATCCAGTAGAGCTCGATGACGTTGCCGACCTCGCCCGAATCGGCGTAGTCGGTGGTGGTCGACGGGGCCTCGGGAAGGGAGGGGGCAGCATCCGCCGTCCGAGTCGCGTACGTGACCCCGAGCTGGTCGGCGATCGTCTCGAGGTTCGACTCGTCGATCACCGAGAGAGCGTCGGCGCCCTGGTACTGGATGTAGCCGCCGCCCTGATCCGAGACGCCGCCCGTGGTGATGCGCATCGGCCCGCCCTCGGCGGTGCCGTAGCCGAACACGGCTCCCGAATCGGTGTACTTCTCGCTCGCGCTGAACGACTCCGGCGCGGTGTCGACCGTCTGCTCCCCGTCGCCGAAATAGAACACCATGCGCGAGCGGTCGGGAGACGATTCGGCTGCCGAGGCGAGGGTTTCCGACAGCAGGGGGGCGGCGATGCCGATCGAGCTGCCGCGTGACTGGCTGGTGACCTCGGGGCGCAGCACCCCGAGGGAACCCAGGAGTGCCGTGGTGTCCGTGGTCAGCGGCATCCTCAGCTCGGCCGCGGCATCCGAGGTGATGAGGGCGAAGCGCGCTCCCGGATACTCCTCCACCAGAGCGCGCACGTCTGCACGGATGCCGTCGAGCCGCGGTTCGCCGTCGTCCCAGTCCTCAGCCACGATGCTCGCCGTCGTGTCGACCACGAGCACGATGTCGGTATCCGTCGCGAGGGTCTGGGTCGCTCCCCCGGGGATGCCCGGACGCATGAGCATCGCGAAGCAGGCGAGCACCAGAAGCAGCCGCATGGCCCACAGGGCACGATGCCCGGCCAGCGCGCGACGATCGGTGATCGGCACCCCGGCGGACTCCGGCGGACGCACCAGCACCCAGACGGCGGCGACGGCGACGGGGGCGCATAGAAGAACGACGAGCAGCGGGTTGAGCACGGGTTGGAGGATCACAGTCGCACCCTCCACAGCACCACGACGAAGCCGAGCAGGCAGATCGAGAGCAGCACGATCCACAGGTTCGGGGTGTCGGTCCAGACCACCTGCGCCTCCCCGCGCAACTCGGTCGCCTCCTGTTCCTGCACCTGGGTGACGATGTCGGAGACGGTGGTCGTGTCGCGCAGGCCGAATGCGGCGCCGCCCGTCGCCTCGGCCGCAGCGCTCAGCTCGGCGCTGACATCGGCATCCTTGCCCTGGACCGGGTTCAGCGCGAAGACTCGCACGTCCTTCGAGGCGGCGTAGGCGGCGGCCTCGTCGAGCGTGACGATCGAGGCGCCGTTGACCTCGTTGTCGGTGGCGAAGATGACGGAGCGTGAGCGCTCGGCGTCCGGGTTGTCGAAACCCATCGTGCAGGCGGCGAGACCGTCGCCGATCAGGGAGGCGCCGTCGCCGTTGAGGGTGCCGACCCAGTGCTCCGGGACCTGATCGACGTAGTCGAAGCTCTGCGTCATGCTCTCGATGTGCTCGCGCACGAAGTCGTAGTCGTCGGTCAGGGGGAAGATCTGCACGGGCGAGCTGTTGAAGATCGTCAGTCCGATGCGTTCGCCCTCGAAGCTGTCCAGAAGCTCGTCGAAGACGTTCAGCACCTCCACGTCGACCTCGGTCATGGAACCGGAGACGTCGAGGCACAGCATGATGTCTCGGCTGGTGTTGACGGGCTGGATCGTCTGCGCCGACATCGGCCGCGCAGCCACCACGCCCGCGACGATGGCGGCGGTCGCGCCGAGGGCGAGGATGCCGGACAGCGCGAGTGCTCTCCGCGTCAGTGCGCGGCGGAAGGAGAGCAGCGCGCGCACGCGCTCGGCACGGGCGACGCGCGCGGCGTCGGTGCCTCGGCTCGGGCCGCCCCGCCGGAGGCCGACGACGAGACCGATCGTGATCGCGAGCACCACGACCGCGACCGCGGCCGCGAGCATCCAGACGTTCGCTAGTGCCACGTGCGCACCACCGTCCTGGCGGCTTCGGCGCCGGCCACAGGGTCGATCACCGGTCCCTGGCGGAAGATGCTCGGGTAGTAGTGCCTGCCGAGCGCATCGATGAGGGCGGGATGCACACCGCGGGCCACGAGATCGTCGAGTGCGAGCACCGGCGCCTCCAGGCCGCTGTACTCGTTCACGAAGGTGCGCACGGTGCGGCTCAGCTCGAGATTCGCCTGCCGGGCGGACATGCGGCGTTCGACGTACTCGGTCTCGATCTGCTGGATGCGCGCCAGGTACTCGGTGCGCAGCTGCGAGAGCACGTCGATGACCAGCGGTGCCTGCCCGGCGTTCGGGTCGGCGACCGCCAGGGTGCGCCGCGGTCGGGTGAGGACGATCAGCAACCACGCCCCCAGCACCAGCAGAGCCAGGATGCCGATTGCGAGCAGCATCCATCCCCAGCCGTACTGCGCCGGCGGATAGAGGTCGTCAGAGCCGGGCATTCGACCTCCGATTCAGCAGCGTCAGCAGCTGAGCGACGGCATCGTCCTGCCCGTCCAGCGTGGAGTGGCTGATCTCCATCCGGGTGAGGAGCTCGGCGAGGTGTGCGGCGTCGGCCTCGCGTTGCGCGGTCAGCTCCTGCACGATCTCGCGGTCGCCCTGCACGAATCCCGGCACCTGCCAGCGACTGTCGACGTCACTGCGGATGTGTCCGGTGGCGTGGTCCAGCACGGGCTCGGCGTCGCGCAGCGTGAGCCAGAGCACGTCGTGCTGCACGCGCAGTCGCCGCAGCATCCGTTCGGTCTCGCCGGTGACGGGGGCCTCGTCGGTGATCACGACCACGATCATGCGACGCGCGATCGTGCGGGTGACGAACGACAGCAGGCCATCACGGTCGCTCGGTGCGTCGCTCTGGTCGACGGCCCGATCGATCGTGCGCAGCGCGTGCTCGAGCGCCCCTTCGCTGCGGCCCGGCGCGAGGCGGCGCACCTTGGCGGCATCGCCGTACACCGTGGTGAAGTCGTCGCCGTGGCGCAGCGTCAGCACACCGAGCACTCCGGTCGCCAGGATCGCCAGGTGCTTCTTCGACTGCTCGTCTGCGGCGAGTGCTGACATCGAGCGCCCGGTGTCGACCACGAACAGCACGGTGTGCATGCGGGTCGCGCGCGAGCGCTTCACCAGGGGCGTTCCCAGCCGGGCGGTCGCCCGCCAGTCGATGTCGCGCACCTGATCGCCGTACTCGTACTTGCGCAGGTCTTCGAAGTCGAGGCTCCGCCCGCGCAGCAGCGACGCGTAGGCGCCGTCGAGCGCGTGCAACGACTTGCGCGTCGAGTGGATGAAGAGCTTGCTCTTCACCTGCGTGATCAGGCTGGCCATGGAGATGTCAGGGTGTGGGGACCGACGCGAAGATCTGGTCGATGATCTCCTCGCTGCGGATTCCTTCGGCGTCGGCCTCGAACGTCAGCAGCACCCGGTGGCGCAGCACGAGGTGCCGGAGCTCGCGGATGTCTTCGGGCAGCACATGCGTGCGTCCCTTGAGCAGAGCCAGCGCTCTAGAAGCCTGGAGGAACGCGATGCTCGCACGCGGACTCGCGCCGTACTTGATGAAGCGGGCGCGTTCTTCGCCGATGTACGGCGCCGGGTTGCGGGTGACGTAGGCGATCGACACGATGTAGTTGCGGATCGCGGGGTCGACGTAGATGCGGCTCGCGACGTCCTGCAGCAGGTGCACGTCGTCGAGGCTGACGGCGCTGGCGACGTGCCGGTCGGGGTCGAGCACACCCGAATCGATGCGGCTGAGCACCTCGAGCTCTTCGGCCGGGCTCGGGTATTCGACGATCTCTTTGAGCAGGAAGCGGTCCATCTGCGCCTCGGGCAGCTCGTACGTGCCCTCCTGCTCGATGGGGTTCTGCGTCGCGATCACGAGGAACGGCTTCGGCAGGTGGTGGATCTCGCCGCCGATCGTGGTCTGATGCTCCTGCATGGCCTCGAGCATGGCGCTCTGTGTCTTGGCGCTGGAGCGGTTGATCTCGTCGAGCAGCACGAAGTTCGCGTGCACCGGGCCGAGCACCGTACGGAACGATCCCGTCGCCGCGTCGTAGATCTGGTTGCCCGTGATGTCGCTCGGCAGCAGGTCGGGCGTGCACTGGATGCGCTTGAACTGCGCCTTCACGGTGTCGGCGAGAGTGCTGGCCGCAGTGGTCTTCGCCAGTCCCGGCACGCTCTCGAGCAGAATGTGGCCGCCGGCGATGAGCGAGATGAGCAGGCTCGTGCGCAGCCGGTCCTGACCGACCATCTTGGCGGAGTAGGAGGCGGAGATGACCCGCAGCACCTCGGACGCTCTGGCCATCTCGGCGTCGGTGGGTGCACCGTTCGCCGTGGCGGGTGGGGCTGTGGGGGCGGGGGCCTGCGCGGGAGCGGGCGGAGGCGGAGGTGCCACCGGCTGCGGGGATGCGGCGTTCAGGTCGTGCATGCTCTCTCCTCCTGGGGAGCGCGGCGCTTCTCCCCCCAGCCAGGGTAGTCGCCGCACCGAGGAGGAGAGCTGAGCGCCGTCACTGGCCGAACATGGACGAGGTCGCCGCGATCCATCCGAAGGTGAGGGCGAGGATCGTCACGATGATCCAGATGCTCATGGCGATCGCGTTGAGGGCGATCCCCCATCCCGCCTGTGTGCGTGCGCGCGGCTCGCCTCGCAGCGAGACGATCCCGAGGATGAGTCCGATGGCGGGCGCGAAGAACGTCCAGCCGGCGAACACGGAGCAGATCCCGAGAACGAGACTGGCGGTGCCTTTCGCGGTCGACGTCGCAGCGACGGACGGGGCGGTGGTGGCAGGAGTGGTGGCGGGGGCGGGTGCAGAAGCAGTTGTTGACATGACATCCACGCTATGACGGGGTCTGTCGGCGGTCATCGGACTGGAGTACCCACGTCGTACGTCCAGCGGATGATTGCGCCGGTTCTCAGGTGCGGGCGTCGGAGCGTGTTTCGGCAGCGTGGGCCGCTACGCCGACCGCCGGTCGAGGAACAGCAACTCGAGCGGTGAGGCCAGCAGCGCATCCACTCCCTGCGCGAATGCCTGGAAGTGAGGTGTGGCGAAGTGGGTGTCGAGCGCAGCCTGGTCGTCGAACGCCTCGCGCATGTAGAACGTTCCTGGCTCGCTGCGCGATTCGAACAGCACGTAATCCTGGTTGCCGGGCTCCGCGCGGGTCGGCTCGATCAGGCGCTGCAGCGCGGCGAGCAGTGCGTCTCGGCGACCGGGGAGGGCGCGCAGGATGGCGAGGCTGTACAGCGGGTCGGGCAGGGGTGAAGACATGATGTGGTCTTTCTTTCGTGGGATCGAGCACGGCATGCTGCCGCGAGATCATTACTACTCGAAGGGGAGCAGTTACCCGCAAGGACCGCTGGTAACTTTCGGATACCATGAACGGATGACTTCCCTCAGCACCTGCGCCGCCGGCAGGCCCCATGATGTCTACGACGCCCAGTGCCCGTGCCGGGGCATCCTCGATCTGCTCGCCGACAAATGGAGCGCGCTCATCCTCGGCGCACTCGAGGGCGGCCCGATGCGGTTCGGTGAGCTCAAGCGCAAGCTCGAGGGCATCAGCCCGAAGGTGCTCACGTCGTGCCTTCGGCGACTCGAAGACCGCGACCTCGTCGCCCGCGAGATCTTCGCCGAGGTGCCGGCTCGCGTCGAGTACTCGCTCACCGCCCTCGGCGCCGACGCGGCGAAGCCCCTGCAGAGCCTCCGTGATTGGGTCGAGTCGAACATCCAGCGCTTCCCCGATCTCTGAGATTCCGAGAGTGGGGTGGTTACCCGGAGGTGATTTGCACCCCTTGCGGGAAACCAGGTGCTCGTCGATACCGTCCTCGCATGACAGATCAGACACAGGCAACGAACGACCCGTACTACGCGCTTCCCGAGGTGCCGAGCTTCGAGCTCCGCAGCTCCACCGTCGCTGACGGAACGCCCTTCGCCGAGGCGCAGTACTCCGGAGTCTTCGGCGTCCCGGGCGGACGCGACATCTCTCCCGAACTCACCTGGTCGGGGTTTCCCGACGACACCCGGAGCTTCATCGTCACGGTCTTCGATCCGGACGCTCCCACCGGATCGGGATTCTGGCATTGGGCCGTCGGCAACATCCCCGCGACCACGACCCACCTCGTCGAGGACGCTGGCTCCGAGAGCCGAGAGCTGCTTCCCGCCGGTGCCGTGGCTTTCCCGAACGACGCCGGGCTCGCGCGCTACATCGGCGCCGCTCCGCCTGCCGGATCGGGCGTGCACCGGTACCACATCACCGTGACCGCGCTGGATGTGGCGCGGCTCGATCTGGACTCCGGTGCATCCCCGGCGCTCCTCGGCTTCACGGCGGGCCCGCACACGATCGCGCGAGCCACGCTCGTCGCGTACGCCGGGGAGTAGACCTCGGGCTGAGCACCCCCGTCCCGGGCGGGATTCTCCCTGTCGGGCGGAGCACCCCCGTCCCGGGCGGGATTCTCCCTGTCGGGCGGAGCTTTCGTCTCGAGATCTCCGCCCGACGGCGAGAACTCCGCCCGTCGCGGGGCGTCCATTCGTGAGCAGGAGTGGGCGGAAGCAGCTGCGGGGTCAGGCTGGGTGTCAGGCTGCGGCGATGGTGGCGTCGGCGGTCGAATCCGAGACGACCGCCCGGCGACGGCCCACCCACACGACGAGGGCGGCGGCGCCGATGATGATCGCGGCGATCAGCAGCACGTAGAGGGCGACGCCTCCATACCCGCCGGGCTGGGCAGGGTTGAGGAACGGGTACGGATACCACGACGGCTCACCCGATGCCGGCGCGATCACGAGGTTCGCCCGGATCAGCGTGTAGATCACCCAGACGATCGGGAAGATGGCGGCGATGCCCACGGCGCTCCAGCCGAGAGCCCGCCGTCTCGGGGCGAACAGCACATCGGCCAGCATGATGATCGGCACCACCACGTGGAGCACCTCGTTCGACCAGCCGACCGTCGAGCCCTGGGGCAGCTCGATGCCGCGAAGCAGCAGGTTGTAGACCACGCCGGTGACGATCATGTAGGTGCTGGCGCACATCAGCAGGATCGCGAGCCACCGCGGTTCCGCCGTCGTGTCGCGATGGGCGAGCGCCCAGAACCCGCCACACGCCAACGCGACCACGGCGAGGACGTTCGACTCGATCGTGAAGAAGCTGAAGAAGTTCGAGATGACGGTCGGCAGATGTGCGCCCCACTCGGTCGTGGCCGCAGCGGCGATCTCGAGGGTGCGGATGAGCTGCGCGATGATCGCTGCCGCGGAGAGCACGGCTGCGGCGATGCGCACGTAGGGCCACCAGGTCGTCATGTTCGCCTCCGGTCGCAACTGTAGTGGCAGATTTCCGTAGACCGCGGCACCGATATATCGATATCGTCGAGGGGCTCGCCGCCTCCCGGCTCGCTGAGCTGGGGATCGCGCGCGGGGTGATCACCGGGCGCTGAACGGCGTCAGGTGCGGCGACGCCACCGCAGACGGGTGATGAGCACGCCGAGCAGGCACAGCGCCCCGCCGAGGAACATCAATGGCGTCGGCACCTCGCCGAGGATCGCCCACGACATCAGGATCGCGATCGCCGGCACCACGTAGGTGGTCGCCGAGGTCTGCCCCGCGGTGCTGCGCTGCAGCACGTAGGCCCAGGTCGTGAAGGCGATCGCCGTGGGGAAGATGCCGAGGTAGACGACCCAGAGCGTCGCATCCAGCGGTGCCGTTTGGAGCGAGCCGATGAGGTTGCCGATCCAGGGCAGCAGCGCGATGGTGCCGACACCCGCACCGAGCCAGGTGAGCGTGGTCGGGTCGACGCCCGAGGTGAGCAGCCGCTTCTGCACGAGCGTGCACCCGGCGTACATGACCGCGGCGAGGAGGGCGAGCAGCAGCCCGGTGATGTCGGGGCCGGCACTGGTGGACGAGTTCATGCCGATCAGGACGACGCCGAGGAAGGCGATGGGTGCCCCGATGACGAGCGGTTTCGGGAACCCCTCGCGCAGGAAGAGCCCGCTGAAGACGACGACCATGAGCGGTGCGAGGTTCACGACCATCGCCGCGGTGCCGGCGTCGAGCGTGAGCTCGGCGCTGTTGAGGGCGAGGTTGTAGACGCAGAACCAGCCGACGCCCCACACCGCGATCATCAGCCAGTGCCGACGCTCCGGCATGCGGATGCCGTGGCGCGCGGCGATGATCGTCAGCACGACGGTGCCGACGGCCATCCGCAGCAGGGCCAGTGCGCCGGGGTCGTAGTGCGGGCCTGCACCGCGGATGCCGATGAAGGCCGAAGCCCAGAGCACCACGGTGACGAGCGCCGCGACGAGCACGAGCGCGCCCTGCTTCTTCGGTGCATCGGTGCTGTTGGTCGCGCTGGTGCGCGTGTGGATTCCGGGGTCCCCGGATGCGGCTTCTGCCATCCTTCGATCCTGGCAGGGGCGTCCGACATCGGTCGAGCCGTCGAAGCGACATCCGCCGATGCATTTCGGACGATCCGAGACGATGGCCCGTGAGCGGAGATTCACGAGATCTTCCCGACCGGTTCACGTATCTCTCCCGAGTGGAGAAAAAGTTCCGTTCGATCACCTTCCTCATCCGTGGATATTGTGGCGTCGTATGAACGCGGAAACCCGCACTTCACAGGGAAAGCCCAGCGTCAAGTAGGCCATTCGGGGGACAGACAAGACTCACAGCTGACGGATAGAGTCCCGAGCGAGTACCGCCGCAAGCCCACGGTCGAAGCGTGACGGTCCTGTTTCGAGGTCGTGGTTTGCGTGCATCCTGACGTGCGTGTACGCGCATATGCGCATGCGCCGCGACTCGTTCTGGGGCGCCATCGCAGCGTCGTGATCTTCACGCGGTCCGATCCCTCTCGTGTCCTCCTGGAGAAGAGTCCTGCGATGAAGACCAGACCTCACCGTCGGCGCCTGCGTTTCGCACCGGCGCGGCGGCTCCCGTTCGCGTTCGCCGCCATGCTGATGACGACCGTCGTCGCGGTCGGTCTCTTCCAGCCGCTCGAAGCGTCAGCGGCGACCGCCGCATCGGCCGCGCGGACGCAGGTGTCCGCGCCGGCGGGTCTCTTCACCCCGTCGACGGATGCCGCCGGTGTGGTCACGCAGTTCACCGATGGGGGTCCGGCTGTCCAGGAGGCGGCGAGGCAGGCGCTGCTCAAGGGTGGGCAGAGCATCGAGAGCTTCATCACCACGGGGCAGCACGAGGCGATCGCACAGGACTACCGCCTCATCGCGCTGCGACTGAGCCTCGCGGGCGGGCGCGCCGTCCGTCAGCAGGCGGAGGCGGTGCTGACGGCGAACAATCCGGACCAGCTTCGTGCCTTCGTCACAGAAGGGTGGAAGGACGCCTGGGAGGTCGACGACCGCTCGGCGGCGTATGTGCTTGCGGACACCGGAACGCCGACGGTCCAGCGCGAGGCGAACAAGGCTCTGGACTCGGATGACTCGAGCGCGGTGTCGCAGTTCCTGCTGATCGGTCAGTACGACGCGAAGATCATCGACGACCGCGCGGCGGCCTACGTGCTCGCCTCCACGGGATCGCCGAGTGTGATCGCCGCCGCGGAGGCAGCGCTCGATGCGACGCTCCCGGACGGGTCCGAAGACGCACAGGCCGTGGCGGATTTCCTGCGTTACGGGCAGTTCGTCGCCGGGGCGCGCGACGCCGAGGCGGCGACCATCGCCCAGCTGACGAACCAGGTGATCGCGGCGAACATGGTCGCTCAGGAAGAGCGTCGCAACGCCGACAACGCCTCCGCGCAGGCGGTCCTCGCGGCCAAGCTCGCGAAGGAGGCCACGCAGCGCGCCGCCCAGCAGGCCGCCGCCGCGCAGGGCAACGCCGAACAGGCCAGCGCCGCCGCGAGCAGGGCAGCCGGTCTCGCCCGTCAAGCCGCCGACGCGGCAGATCTCGCCGTGCAGGCGGCTGCGGCAGCGCACCAGGCGATGAACGCGTCGATGAGCGCGGCGGGAACAGCCGCATCCGCGGCTGCGCGCGCCAACCGGGCGGCGGCGAACGCTGATGGTGCGGCGGCGAATGCGGCGGGCCAGGAGGGCATGGCGGCTGCGGCACGGGCAGAGGCGGAGAAGGCGCGCGACGCCGCAGACAAGGCGGCGAAGGCCAAGCGTGCAGCGGCCGAGGCGGAGACGGCGACGAATGCGGCGAACCGCGCTGCGCAGGCTGCGGGTGCCGCGGCCGGCTACTCGGGCGAGGCGGCCGGATATGCGATGGAAGCCTCTCAGGCGTCGGGAGTGTCATCGGCCGCTGCCGCGCAGGCGCGGGCTGCTGCGGCCAAGGCGAACGCGGCCAAGAACCGCGCGGCATCCGCCACGGCGCGGACGGACCGCCTTGCCGCCGAGACCTCGGCTGTCGCTCAGCAGGCCCGTGATGCGGCCGGGCGTGCGGCCGACAACGCCAACGCCGCGGCGATCGAGGCAGACACGGCCGCGGCCCAGGCCGGTGTTGCGCAGGGGGCTGCTGCTCGGGCGACCGCTTCTTCGGCGAAGGCGGCGGCCGCTGCTGAGGCCGCGACGAAGGACGTCGAGCTGGCGAAGACCATCTTTGACTTGGCGCGAAAGGCCGACAAGGAGCGTCTTGCCGCCGAGGAGGAGTTCGGGCTGGCGCAGGCGGAGATCGCCGCAGCAGAGGAAGCCGAGGAGAAGGAGCTCAAGGACGAGGCCAAGAAGGAAGGTGCAGCCGCCGTTGCGGAGAGCAGCGCGTTCCTGAAGAAGATCACCGCTCCGGATGCGAACCTGCAGGAGCTGCTGCCGGAAGCGCGCTCGGCCATGCTCGCCCTGATCACGTCGGGAACCCCGTGGATTGCCGCTGCGGCCGAGCAGGCTGTCGTCGGCAATGACGAGGCTGTCGTCGAGTTCTTCAAGAACGGGTACGGCGTCGCGCTCGAGCAGGATCAGTGGGACGAGGCGAAGGCCCTGCTGTATGACGGCGACAACACGATGCTGCAGGACGAGGCCTATGACGTCCTCGAGAACGGCGAGGAGTACGTCGCGGCGTTCCTCAACGAGCGGCTTCCTGAGATCCGCGACCTCGAGAACCGCCAGATCGCATTCGTGCTCGCCACCGAGGGGGGACCGGCCATGCAGCGCGCGGCGAACCTCGCGCTCGATGCCGACGACCCCGCGGTCCTCGCCAAGTTCATCGCGGAAGGACAGTACGACGCGCTCGAGGTCGACCAGCGGGCGGCAGCCTTCGCGCTCAGCACGTCGGGCGGCCCCGAGGTGCAGGCGGCCGCGAACATCGCGCTCGAAGGTTCCCAGACGGCGCTGAAGAGGTTCCTCGAGCAGGGCCAGTACGAGGCCGCCAAGCGCGACAACGACACGGCAGCTCACGTGGCGCAGATGCAGAGCATGTTGCACCTGGCCGACCAGCAGGCTGCGGCCGCGCGGGAGGCGGCCGCGCTTGCGGAGAAGGCGGCGGCGACCGCGCGGCAGGCGGCGGCCGAGGCACAGGCGAGCGCCGACCTGGCTCGGAAGTACGCGCAGGAGGCGCAGGGCTGGGCGGCCCAGGCGGCTACCTCGGCCAACCAGGCGACCGCTTCGGAGAACGAAGCGCGACAGTCGTCGCAGCGAGCGCATCAGGCGCTGACAGCCGCTACTGCGGACGCGAAGAAGGCCAACGGGTTCGCTGCGCAGGCGACGTCGTCGGCGCAGTCGGCTAGTGCCGCAGCAGCACGGGCCAACGATGCGGCGAGCCGTGCGGCCACCTCGGCGATTAATGCGGGGCTCGACTCGGCCGCTGCCGCCAAAGCGGCAACAGAAGCGAGGGATATCGCGGCAGCCAAACAACGCGACGGCGACTGGTCCGATGGATTCCCGCCGCCGCCAGGTCAAGGCGCTGGATTGACGCAGGCGCAGATCGATGCGGCCTATGCCGAGGGTGGCGACGCGGCGGTTCAGCGGTTGCGCGAGGCATACGCGTTGAGCCAGCCAGATGCGCTGATCAACCTGATTCTGCAAGAAGGCGGCCAGCTCCTTCTCGATCTCATCGGCGTGACTGACATCATGAATTGTGTCACCAAAGGTGACATTGGTGCCTGTCTTATGTCGATCGTTGGTTTCGTGCCCGTCGGGAAATTGGCGAAGCTGCTCGAAGCCATCCCGCTCATTGCCAAGATCGCGACGAAGCTTCTGACATTTTCCGATAAAGTCTCGGATTCGCTCGCCCTTCTCACCCGCAATAAGAACAAGGTAAACGAACTTGCTGCCCTGACTTGTAAGCGCAGCGGAGGCAACTTCGCGCCTTCAGCGGCCCAACGAAGCACAGGCATTCGCCCAGCATCCTCCGACTTGTGCGACGTTAGCAATTTGGGAGACGACTTTGTTCGCGCGCTCGATGACATCGAGAGTGGAGCGCCTCGACACAACGTTAAGAATCCCGGAAAGTACGAAAATGATGGCCGGGGTGGAACCACGCTTCTTGACGCCACTGACGCGAACGGCAATCCGATCACGTATACCGAGAACTATGTGAATCCGAGGCCCCCCGGGCAGAAAATGGATGACAAACGCATCGTCGTAGGATCTGACGGAAGAGTCTGGGCGACTGCAGACCACTATCGAACATGGGTGCAAATACGATGACAACCACGACTTCAATGGGGTTTCTGTGGTCCCCTTCGGGCCCATGGATATATCTTGGCCACGGAGAGCCTGACCGTCGCGAGTGGATTCCATCGTATTTCTATACGACTCCTCAACTGGACGATGTTTGTGTGAGGCAGTTGCGGGGCTGGAAGATGCGATCCTACGAAGGGCTGATGAACGAGTTCAGTGCTGCACTCCAGTTCTTCGATGACTTCGGTGAAAACTGGTCAGCGCTAAAGGACTGTCTCGTTTCGTTGGACGAGTGGCTCCCCGCTAGTGCGTACGTGATCGTCATCGAGCGCGCAGAGGAGCTTCTTATCGAAGACCCCATCGAACTTGAGGCATTTTTGCGCACGATCACCGCGGCCGGCGAGTCGTGGTCAATTGCCGTGAGCAGCCCTGAACAGTACAAAAGACCGCCGATACCGTTTCATGTGCTTCTAAATGTTAGTGATGGGCACCACGAGGGCATTGCCCGCGTTGCGCGTACGGTCGACGCGGCCAGAACTCCTATCCCCGTGCGTACGGATTACTAACGTTCGTCGTCGTGCTTTATGCAGGCGGCGTCTTTTGAAAGGCATTACATGTTCTCGTTGAAGTCTCGCCGTCGTGCGCGCATCAGCGCGGTTGGCATCGCGTCCGCGTTGGTGTCGGCGTTGCTCGTCTCGGTTCCGGTGTCGTCGGCGGTCGCTGATGACGCTCCGGGGTTCCTGGTGGAGTCGGGGGCGTATCCGGATGGGTCGTCGGTGGGTGCGGCGAACGGCATCGTTCTGAAGGACGGGAACGGTGGGTTGCGTGTCGTGACCTGTCCGGTCCCGATTCCGGTCGGTGCCGGGCTGGTCGAGGTCGAGTTCGAGAAGTCGGGTAAGCGCGCGAAGGTGTGCTTCGAGACGGTGTTCCGTCCGGCGGTGCTGAATCTGGAGATCGCGGCGTCGTTCGGTGTGAAGGCCGGCAAGCAGCCGATGGATGTGACGTATTCGGTGGCGGGTGGTCCGGAGGAGGATATCTCGGTGCCGGCGGGCGGACGTCGCAGTGTTGATACGGGCTTGACGGGTCAGTCGACGATCGTGGTGATCGAGGTGAAGGCCGACCCGGCCGTGGATGTCCCGGCGACGACGACCACGCATCCGCGGACGGCTGTCACGAAGATCCGCACGGGTCTGGGCTCGTGCACGGGAACGCTGGTGGACCGGTCGTGGGTGCTGACCGCGGCGAGTTGTTTCGCGGCCGACCCGGCAACGCTTGTCGCGGGTGCTCCGGCGGCTCCGGCGAGGGTGTTGTTCGGTCCGGATGTCGCGAACGACAAGACGATGAGCGGTGCTGGGGATCTGGGTGTGAAGATCACCCACGTCGAGCCGGCCGGCAACGGTCAGGACGCGGTGCTGGCGAAGCTGGAGACGGCGGTGGATGACATCACTCCGATGCCGGTCGCCACGACCGCTCCGGTCGCGGGCCAAGACGTGGCGTTCACGGGCTTCGGCCGCACGAACAACGTGTGGGTCCCTCTCGCGTCTCGCACGAACACCTACCCGGTCACGGCGGTCAACGCCGCGACCGTGACTGGTTCGGCATCCGGTGCTTCCCTCTGCCTCGGCGACGGCGGCGCCCCCGGCGTCCGCAACGTCGATGGAACCGACACGCTCGTCGCTGTCGCCTCCCAGTCGACGCAGACCGGTTGCTACGGCTCCGGCCTCCCCGCAGGCACCGCTTCGACCATCGCGACACGCGGCGACATCATCGCCGGATGGGTGGCCGCCACGGTCCAGAAGGGGCTCGACACGACACCGGTCGCCGCTGCGGATCAGACCCTTGCGCAGCAGATCGTGGCCACCGGCCGCGTGAGCGGAACCGAGGCGCTCGCCCAGATCCAGGCGTATGCCGACGGCTTCAAGCGCGGCCACCTGATCGGCGGACAGGTTCGTGACTGCACGATCGACCCCGTGATCCTCTCCGCTTTGAAGAAGGTCGTCGTCGATCAGAACTTCTCGATCACGATCTCTTCTCTCAACGAGTACTGCACCACGGCGACCCCGTCGGCCACGAGCTACCACGCGAAGAACAGTGGCGGTCATGCTGTCGACATCAGCGTCGTGAACGGCGTCGCCGCGACCGGCAACACGGCGCAGGACCAGGCTCTGACGACCGCCATGTTCACCGCGCTGCCGGCACCGGCGGGCATCGGTCAGGTCACGTGCCGCCCGGCGCTCACGGTTCCGAACGGCTGGGCGCAGACCGAAGAGGACTGCACGCACAACCACTTCGAGTACCACGGCGTGCCGCTCACACCGGCCAAGCCCTCGTTCGATCTGAACAGCGATGGCAAGGCCGACGTGATCGGCATCACCTCTTCTAATGCGCTCTACATCTACCACGGCAACGGCAGCGGTGGATGGACGACCCAGACTTCCGTCAGCGCAGGGTGGGCTTCGGCCAAGACCCTCATCCACGGCGACTACAACGGGGACGGCAAGGGCGACATGATGGTCGTCAACACCGACGGCACGCTCTGGTACTACCAGGGTGATGGTGCGCTGGGCTTCCCGACGAAGGCGCTGGCTGCCCGCGGATGGGATGCGAAGGGCCTGATCACGGGTGGCATCGACTTCAATGGAGACAAGAAGGCCGACCTCGTCGCCCGTGAGTCCGACGGCCACCTCTACGCCTACCCCGGCAACGGGAACGGAACCTTCGGCGCCAAGATGAAGATCGGCCATGACTGGGGTGGGATCTCTCGGGTCCTCGCCGGCGACTGGACCGGTGACGGCAAGGGCGACATCCTCGCCACGACGACGACCGGGGACCTTCGCATCTACCCTGGCAACAACGTGACGCTCACCGGTGGTCCGCAGGTCGGCAATGGCTGGAACAACATCACGGCCATCACCGGCGGCGTCGACTACGGCCTGGACGGCAAGGCCGACCTGTTCGGTCGGACCGGCGATGGCGGACTGTACGTATACCCCGGCCTCGGCATCTCCGGTTTCGGCGCCTCCACACGCGTCGGCAACGGGTGGACCTCGCTCCGCCTGTTCAGCTGAGCCCAGTCTCGCGCACTCACATTCCTTGAAAGGCATTGCATGTTCTCGTTGAGATCTCCCCGTCGTGGTCGTGTTGCGGCTGTGGGGGTGGCGGCGTTGGTGTCGGCGTTGCTCGTCTCGGTTCCCATGACCTCGGCAGTCGCCGATGATGCTCCGGGGTATCTCGTGGAGGCGGGGCTGTATCCGGATGGGGCCGCGGTCGGTCCGGCCGCCGGGATCGTTCTGAAGGACGGGAACGGTGGTCTGCGTGTCGTCACGTGCGCGGCGGGGACTGGGCAGGTCGAGGTGGAGTTCGAGAGGTCGGGCAAGCGGGCGAAGGTGTGCTTCGAGGCGGTTTTCCGTCCGGCGGTGTTGAATCTGGAGATCGCGGCGTCGTTCGGTGTGAAGGCCGGTGCGCAGCCGATGGATGTGACCTATTCGGTCGCGGGTGGTCCGGAGAAGGAGATCCCAGTGCCGGCGGGCGGGCGTCGCACGGTTGACGAGCTGCAGACGGGTCAGTCGACGATCGTGGTGATCGAGGTGAAGGCCGACCCCGCGGTTGACGTGCCAGCGACGACGGCCACGCATCCGCGGACCGCTGTCACGAAGGTCCGCACGGGTCTGGGTTCGTGCACGGGAACGTTGGTGGATCGGTCGTGGGTGCTGACGGCGGCGAGCTGTTTCGCAGCTGATCCGGCGACGCTGGTCCCGGGTGCCCCGGCGGCTCCGGCGCGGGTGCTGTTCGGCCCCGATGTCGCGAATGACAAGACGATGAGTGGCACCGGGGATCTGGGTGTGAAGGTCGCCCACATCGAGCCCGCCGGCAACGGTCAGGATGCTGTTCTGGCGAAGCTCGAGACCGCAGTGGACGACATCGCCCCCATGCCGATCGCGACATCGGCACCTGCCGCGGGTCAAGACCTCGCCTTCACCGGCTTCGGCCGCACGAACAACGTCTGGGTCCCCCTCGCCTCGCACACGAACACCTACCCTGTGACGGCCGTCAACACGGCCGCGCTGACGGCTGCAGCGGCCGGTGCTTCTCTCTGCCTCGGTGACGGCGGCGCCCCCGGCGTCCGCGACATCAACGGCACGAAGACACTCGTCGCTGTCGCATCCCAGGCATCACAGGCCGGCTGCTACGGCTCCGGCATCCCCGCCGGCACCGCAACCGTCACCGCAACCCGCGGCGACACCCTCTCCGGCTGGGTCGCCGCCACCATCCGCAACGGCCTCGACACGGTGGTCGTGCCGGCGGCGACCAAGGTCCTCGCTCAGCAGCTCGTCGACAGCGGCCGCATCACCGCGGAGCCGAAGATCATGACGCAGCTTCAGGCGTACGCGGCGGGCAAGGTGAGGGGAAACATCGTCGACAACCAGGTTCGCGACTGCACGATCGACCCGGTCCTCCTCGAAGCGTTGAAGAAGGTCGTCGTCGACCAGGGCTTCTCGATCACGATCTCTTCGCTGAACGAGTACTGCGTCACTCCGGGGGCTGCGAAAGCGGACTATCACTCGCGGAACGGCGGCGGATACGCCGTCGACATCAGCGTGGTGAACGGCGTGGCTTCGACAGGCAACACGGCACAGGATCAGGCGCTGCGAGCGGCGATGCTCGCGGCATTGCCTGCACCCAGCGGGATCGGACAGCTCAGCTGCCGCCCGAGGACCACGACACCTGCGGGATGGTCGCAGTTCGACGCCGCCTGCACGCACAACCACTTCGAGTACCGGGGGTCCGTCGCGGCTGCAGCGCCGGTGATCAAGCCCTCGTTCGACGTGAACAGCGATGGCAAGCCCGACGTTCTGTCGGTCTCGGCGTCGAATCACCAGCTCTACCTCTACCTGGGTAGCGGGACGGGTGGCTGGACCCAGCAGTCGACAGGCAGCGCCGGTTGGGAAGCGGTCACCGCGATCGTCCACGGGGACTACAACGCGGACGGCAACGGCGATATCGTCGCGACCTGGAATGACGGCAGCATCTGGTTCTACGAGGGTGATGGGGCGAACGGCTTCGTCGGCAGATCACTCATCGGCTCGGGTTGGCCCGGAACGGCGCTGCTCACCGGAGGCGTCGACTTCAACGGCGACGGACGCGCCGACCTCATCGGCCGCGGCACCAACGGGAACATCTACCTGTATGCGGGAAACGGCGCGGGAAGCTTTGCAGCCGGGGTGCATTTCAACGCCGGCTGGGGGCATATGACTTCTCTGCTCGCCGGCGACTTCAACGGCGATGGCAAGGGCGACCTCGTCGCTCGCGACTCCAACGGCCTGCTGTGGCGATTCCTCGGCGACGGCGTAAATCTCACGACGCCGACGCAGGTCGGCAACGGCTGGAACATCATGACCGTGATCACCGGCGGGCTCGACTACACCGGTGACGGCATCGCCGACATCCTGGCCCGCCAGACCACGGGTGCGTTCTGGATCTACCCGGGCACAGCCACAGGATTCACGGGCCCGACCAACCTCAACAGCGGGTGGAACGCTCTCCGTCTGCTCAGTTGAACGGCTGCTCTTTTTGCAGACAGACATCACTCACGCGTCCTGAACCCCAGGCTTCTTGAAAGGCATTGCATGTTCTCGTTGAGATCTCCCCGTCGGGGCCGCATCACGGCTGTGGGGGTGGCGGCGGCGTTGGTGTCGGCGTTGCTCGTCTCGGTCCCCGTGAGTTCTGCGGTGGCGGATGACGCTCCCGGGTATCTCGTGGAGTCCGGAGCGTATCCGGACGGGGGTTCGGTGGGTTCGGCCGCGGGCATCGTTCTGAAGGATGGCAACGGTGGTCTGCGTGTCGTCACGTGCGCGGCCGGGACCGGGCAGGTCGAGGTCGAGTATCAGATGGCCGGCAAGAAGGCGAAGGTGTGCTTCGAGGCCGTGTTCCGTCCGGCGGTGTTGAATCTGGAGATCGCGGCATCGTTCGGGGTCAAGGCCGGCGCGCAGCCGATGGATGTCACGTACTCGGTCGCGGGTGGTCCGGAGACGGAGATCCCGGTGCCGGCCAACGGACGTCGCACGGTCGACCAGAATCAGACGGGTCAGTCGACGGTCGTGGTGATCGAGGTGAACGCGGTGTCTACCGACGTCCCTGCGACCACCACCACGCACCCGCGGACGGCGATCACGAAGATCCGCACGGGTCTGGGATCCTGCACGGGCACGTTGGTGGACCGCTCGTGGGTGCTGACTGCGGCGAGCTGCTTCGCGGCCGACCCGACGACCCTCGCTGCGGGTGCCCCTGCCGCTCCGGCGCGGGCGTTGTTCGGCCCGGATGTCGCGAACGACAAGACGATGAGCGGCACCGGCGATCTGGGCGTGAAGATCACTCACCTGGAGCCCGCGGGCAACGGTCAGGACGTGGTTCTGGCGAAGCTGGAGGCACCTGTCGATGACATCACCCCGATGCCGGTCGCGACGGCCGCTCCGGTCGCAGGCCAGGACATCGCGTTCACGGGCTTCGGGCGCACCGCATCCGTCTGGGTCCCGCTCACCTCTCGGACGAACACCTACCCGGTCACGTCCCTCAACACGGCCACAGTGACCACCGCAGCCTCCGGTGCTTCGCTCTGTCTCGGTGACGGCGGCGCCCCCGGCATCCGCGACATCAACGGCACGAAGACACTCGTCGCTGTCGCGTCGCAGGCATCACAGGCTGGCTGCCACGGCTCCGGCATCCCCGCAGGCACCGCATCGATCACGGCGACCCGCGGCGATGTCATCGCACCCTGGGTCACCGCGACCATCGAGAACGGCCGGAAGCTCGCCGGAATCAGCGCCGGTCAGGTGCTGGAGATCGAGAGCATCGCTCAGGCGGGCGCGTGCATGTCGACCAAGAACGCAGCGTCGAACTCTTCAGCGGGGCCTGTGGTGATTCCGTCGAGCTGCACGCTCATCGGCCAGATGCGTCGGTGGGAGCTCGTAGAGGTCACTCCGACCGTCTTCGCCCTGCGCAACTACGTCGACCGCGCGATGTGTGCCGCGAGTTCGGATGCCGCAGGCAGCGCCCTCGTGCAGGCCGCCTGCGCGCCCGCCGATCCGAAGCAGCAGTGGACGTTCCGCGAGCAGGCCGCCGGCACGGTGAGTGTCGTGAACATCGCGTCCGGCAAGGTTCTCGCAGCGCCCTCGACGACGGCCATCACGCTGAAGACGGATTCCGGCGCGAACGTCGATCGATGGAAGTACACGAACGTCGCGAAGATGCGTTACGACGCTGCCACCGTGGGAAGCTACGTATCGTTGCGCACGGCCGTCGGAGGCAAGTCCCTCACCGCGACCACCACCGCCCAGGCGAACGTCAAGGATGTCGTCGCGACGTCACCTCTCGCGTTGCGCCAGGAATCGACGTTCCGGGTCGTGAAGGGTCTGATCGATCCGCAGTGCGTCAGCTTCGAGTCGATCGCCTCGCCGGGCAAGTTCCTGAACATCTCCACGACGGCAGACGGAAACATCGTGCTGGTCGCGCCTTCTCCCACCAGTTCGCGCAACGCGACCTGGTGTGCGCAGGATGCGGCGCACGGAGTCGGCTTCTCGTTCCCCGCGGCTCGCGATTCCTGGCGGATGCTGCGTTCACACAAGAACGGTCTCGTCTACGGCGGCGCCAGCTTCAATGCGGGCGTGCCCAACGGCGATGATCAGGCCGGCTACGTTCCCGATACCGCATGGGTCATCGGCGAGCCCTGGGCCGCGCCCACGTTCGCAGGAGGTCAGGTCTTCGAGATCGAGAGCATCGGCCAACCAGGCACATGCTTCTCGACGAAGAGCGCGGCGTCGAGTCCGAACGCCGGGGCTGTCCTGGCTCCTGTGGGCTGCACCCTGAACCCCCAGATGCGCCGCTGGGAACTGATCGAGATCACACCGACCGTGTTCGGCCTGCGCAACTACGCACATCACCCCATGTGCGCCGCGAGTTCGGATGCTGCGGGCAGCGGGGTCGTGCAGGCTGCGTGCGCTACGACTGACACTCGTCAGCAGTGGACATTCGCCGACCAGCCCTCGGGCGGAGTGAGCATCGTCAACGTCGCCTCCGGCAAGGTGCTCACAGCGCCGACATCGACGACTCTCACCTTGCGGGCCGCCACGGGCGCGAGCGTCGAACGATGGACGTACAAGAACGTCACCAAGATGCGTTCCGACGTCGCGACGATCGGCAGTTACGTTTCGCTGCGCACCGTCGTCGGTGGGAAGTCCTTGACGGCCGTGCCTGCCGCGGCGCAAGCATCCGTCGGCAACGTCACTGCCTCCTCACCGCTCGCTCAGCGTCAAGCAGCGACGTTCCGGGTAGTGCAGGGGCTGGTGGATCCACAGTGCTACAGCTTCGAGTCGGTCGCATCTCCCGGGAAGTACTTGAACATCTCCACGACGACGGATGGCTACATCGTCTTGGCCACGCCTTCTGCGACCAGCAGCCGTAACGCGACCTGGTGCGCAGAGGACGCGGAATTCGGCGTGGGACTCTCTTTCCCGGCCGCCCGTGATCCGTGGCGCAAGCTTCGCATGCACCAGAACGGTCTCGTCTATGGTGGTGCGACGTTCAGTGCGGGAGTGCCGAACGGCGACGACGCCGCCAACTACATCCCTGACACCGCATGGGTCTTCGGCGAGCCTTGGGTGACCGCACCGTAGGAGGCTCCTCGGACGGCGTGCCTCTGCTCTCTTCGTAGGCCCTGTCGCTCTCCGCGGGGGGAGTGACAGGGCCTGCGATCGGAGCGTGTGGAGCGCTTCCGGCAGGACGAGACAGACGAATCGAAAGGCGGGATAGGTGTCATACGACCTCGAGGTGTACGGGAAGGTCTCGTTGACGGCGAGGGACCTGGCGAAAGTGGTTTCGTCACTGCGCGGGCTGAAGGCTAAGGTCGATCGGCGATCGCAGACGATCTCGTCGATCGTCGACAAGCGCACCCGCGAGATGGCGTTCGAGCTCGACGGCCCCGATCGTGTGGAGCCGGAGGATATCCCGGCGGAGTGGACCGAGGTCGCGGATGCGACGGTGCTCTACAGCATCCACGTGTCGTACGACGTCACGTCGGGAGCGGGGTTCTCGTTCAGCGTCGACGAGACGAAGCTGGCGACGGCGTCGGCCTTCGCCGCACGGTTGGCGGAGCGCGTCGACGGCACGGTGATCGACCCGCAGACCTACGAGCCGCAGCCGGAACCGCAGCCGGAACCGCAGCCGCAGCGCCCCCGCTTCCTGCATCTGCGCTGGTACCGACTGCTCGATGACACACACGATAAGGATCTCGCCGCGATCTACCTCCGCACGGCGCGCGAGTTCTTCAGACCAGGGGTGCCGTCGCGATTCGGCACGCACGAACCGTTTCAGGGGAGGTTCCCCCGCGACGACGATGCGACGTTTGACGGGATGTACCGCGCAAACTGCTACCTCGGCGATCTCATCCTCGCGGGCAAGCCGATCGAGCACGGGACCATCGACGGCTGGACGAACGACCTGGAGCGCCGAACTCAATCGATCCGACTGAAGTTCGAGCTCGATCGGCTCGAGAAGCTCAAAGCTCTTGACGCCATCGAGCCGTTCTTCGTCGCACTCGCCGAACGGACCGGGGCCTTCTTCGCGTTCGCCGAGGTCAATACGAATCGGTACGGAACCGCCCACCCGCTCATGGACGTCAAACTCAAAGACCCGTGGAGCGGATTGCCGGCCGCGCCGCAATGGATGACCTGGTTCGAGCCGGAATACGCCGAGATGGTCGCTCCGCATCTCGATCCCATCCGCACGAAGGCCAACGGCCAGGGGACTCTGCACCGCTGGACGGAGCACCCGGCCGAGGCGGAGGAGCTCCTTCGGTTGAGCGGCGATCCGTGGATCCCCGCCGGCTTCCGAGGGGTGCTCGATCCCGCAGGCGACGGGCGGTGCGCCGAGGCGGCCGCGGTCATGCCGGCGTCTCTGAGGTATCCCGCCCCCGAATCACCGCAAGCCCTGCGCATCGAGGCGCACTACGCGCGGGTGCGAGAGATCGAGGCCAACGCACGGAACCGAGCCGCCGAGGGGCGGCGATGACGCTCGAAGGGGGAGAGGTCGGCCCGACGTCGACCGCGAGGGGCTTCCTCTGGGCGACGGAAGGTCCGTGGGTGTACGTCGGACACGGCGAGCAGGGGCGCGAGAAGTGGATTCCATCGTCGTTCTACATGACGGCCGAGCTGGATGACGCGTGTGTGCGGACGCTCCGCGGGTGGAAGATGCGTTCTTACGAAGGACTGATGAACGAGTTCGGAGCCGCGCTCCAGTTCTTCGACGGATTCGGGGAGAACTGGTCGGCGCTGAGCGACTGCCTCCGATCTCTGGACGAGTGGCTGCCGGCCAAGGCCTACGTGCTCGTCGTCGAGCGCGCGGAAGAGGTTCTCGTCGACGATCCCCTTGATGTCGAAGCGTTCTTGCGCACGCTCCATTCGGCCGGAGAATCCTGGTCTGCAGCCGTGGACAGCCCCGAGATCTATGCGCGTCCGCCCATCCCGTTCCACGTGCTGCTGAACGTCAGCGATGCGCACCCGGAGGGCATCGACCGATTCGTCCGCACTGCCGCCGAGGCGCGAACCGATATAGCCTTGCGTGGCTCCTCGATGAATGGAGATCATCGTGTCTTTTGACCTCGAGGTGTATGGCGAGCACTCGCTCTCATCGGATCAGATCGCGGAGGTCGTCTTGTCGGTGGGGGGCCTCGTCGCTGAGCAGGACGCAACAGGGGCGAGCATCACGGCCGTCCGCCACGCCGACTCGGAGCGCCACTGCCTCACACTCGACGGCCCGTTTGGCATCGACGATGGAGACATTCCGGAGCGTTGGCAAACTGCCCTCTCCGGGGCGACCGTGCTCTATCAGATCCATGCGGACGTCGGAGAAGATGACGTTCGGTGCGCACTCGCGTTCTCGAGGATGCTCGCTTCACGAGTCGCCGGGCGGGTGCTCGACCCGCAGAACGATGAAGCGCCGGGACCTCGGTCCGCTCCGCCTGCGAAGTCGGCGGACGGGCAGTTCCTACACCTTCACTGGTTCCGCCCGGGCGGCATCGGCGAGGATGTCGCCGCCTTGTATCTGGAGGTCGCACGGGAACTGATGCCGCTCGCGGTCCCCGCGCGATTCGGACCGCATGAGCCCTTCCAAGGGAAGTTGCCTCGTGACGACGATGCCGCTTTCGATCGCATGTACCGGACGGCCTGCGCGATCGACAGCATGTACTTCGTCGGCACGGCGCCCTCGCTGGGAGGATACATCGACAGTTGGGGCTCGCCGAATCCGAAATGGCCCGTCGACCTGATGGTCACCTTCGACTTCAGCGGGCTCGAGAGGGCGGGCGCCGTGAGCGAGATCACCGACTTCTTTGTCGAGGTCGCACGCCGCATCGGAAGCTTCTCCGCCTACGTGGAGCTGAACGATGCGGCGTATGCGACGGCCGCGCCCCTGCGATCCCTCGGCGCGTGGGCCGGACTCCCCGACGAGCCGCAGTGGCTGACGTGGTACTCCCAGGAGTATGCCGCTCTGGTGCACCCCTATCTCACAGGTGGTGTGTCCCGCTCCTTCCCGGAGGGGCTCCTCCACCAATGGTCCGAGGCTCCGATGACCGCGGGGCAGATCCGGCCGCTGCTCACCAGGGCTCCGTGGGTTCCCGACGAGCTTCTACCGCTGCGCTCCCCCAGTTCCCGGCGGAGGCTGCTCCGCGTGGCCGACGAGATGCCCGAGTCCCTCCGCGGTGAGTGAGGCCCGAAGCGACATCCGGCGTTGCATTTCGGGCGATCCGAAATCGATCCGAGGGGCGGTGATTCAGGTGCGGCGTTCCGGCCTGAGGATGAGTGCGACTACTTTTCTCAACGACATCGACTGATGGGGCGAAACATGCAGTTCCTGACACTTCCCGAACTTCGAATCGACGAAGTTTCCCCAGATGCCGTTGGGGCATTCGTCGTTACCTCAAATGAGATTGCTGTCCTCGCGAACGCCATCGCGCAATCGCGCCTGGCCATCGACGATTGGGAGTTCTCATCGCTGGTCGGAATGAAGCCGAGCGAGGCTGACCAGATGCGACAGGCTCTCGTTCATGTGTTGCGCACACACGAGCCGCCACAAACATAGCGACCAACCTCAACAGCGGGTGGAACGCCTCCGGCTGTTGAGCGCTCGTGTGGAGTGGGACGTCGCTACAGGTCACCCTGGTGACTTCCGTCAGCACGGCCGCGACGCGAGCGCAATCGGGGCACCCGTGCCCACCCGGGAGATAGGCTCCTGTGCCATGACGGAGCACAAGAACCAGCGGCAGCATCAGCCCGAACTTCACGGAGGGGTGCTGAGCGGCGGTGGCAGCCCGGCGCTGTGGGGCGCGCTGATCGGACTCATCGTGTTCGTCTTCGTCGGTGTCCCGATCAGCGCGGCGGTGCGCTTCGCGACCCATCCGATGTCCCAGCAGCTGTTCGGAGGCCGACTGTCGGAGGCGACCGTCGGCGGCTATACGGCGTTCTGGTGGATCGTCGCGATCATGCTCCTCGCCCTTCCCTTCCTCGTGGGGTGGGGTGTCGCGAAGCTCTCGGCGCGAACCCTCACGATCATCGGCGCGATCGCCGTCGCGTTCTTCGTGGTCATTCTGATCCTCGGCCAGCTGTACGTGTTCTGACCGCCCCCGACGCTCCCCCGAAAGGCGCACCGAAGCCCTCCCGATAGGATGGGACCGCCCGAAGAGGGCCAGCTCATCGGCCGGTGCAAACCCGGCGAAAGCCAGGGGGTTACCCATGCCAGGAATCGTTATCGTCGGCGTGCAGTGGGGCGACGAAGGAAAGGGCAAGGCCACCGATCTTCTCGGTGAGCGCACCGACTGGGTGGTGAAGTTCAACGGCGGCAACAACGCCGGGCACACCGTCGTCGTCGGCGATGAGAAGTACGCGCTGCACCTGCTGCCCTCCGGCATCCTGTCTCCGGGCGTGACGCCCGTGATCGGCAACGGCGTCGTGGTCGACCTCGAGGTGCTGTTCTTCGAGCTCGAGGCGCTCGCCGCCCGCGGCATCGATGTCTCGCGACTCAAGGTCAGCGCCAACGCGCACATCATCACGCAGTACCACCGCACGCTCGACAAGGTCACCGAGCGCTTCCTCGGCAAGCGCATGATCGGCACGACCGGTCGCGGCATCGGCCCGGCGTACGCCGACAAGATCAATCGCGTGGGCATCCGTGTGCAGGACCTGTTCGACGAGAACATCCTGCGCCAGAAGGTCGAGGGCGCCCTCGACCAGAAGAACCATCTGCTGGTGAAGATCTTCAACCGCCGCGCGATCACCGCCGACGAGGTCGTCGAAGACCTGCTGTCGTACGCCGAGCGGCTGCGGCCCATGGTGGCCGACACCGGCTACCTGATCGCCCAGGCCCTGGACCGCGGCGAGGTCGTCGTGTTCGAGGGCGGCCAGGCCACGATGCTCGACATCGACCACGGCACCTACCCGTTCGTGACCTCGTCTTCGGCGACTGCAGGAGGCGCGGCGACGGGTGCGGGCGTCGGCCCCGGTGCGCTCGACCGCATCGTCGGCATCGTCAAGGCGTACACGACTCGCGTCGGCTCGGGTCCGTTCCCGACCGAGCTCTTCGACGAGCAGGGCGAGTGGCTGCGCAAGCAGGGCTTCGAGTTCGGCACCACCACCGGCCGTCCGCGCCGGGTGGGCTGGTACGACGCTCCCATCACTCGCTACGCGACGCGCATCAACGGCATCACCGACCTGGTGCTCACCAAGCTCGACATCCTCACGGGTCTCGAGCAGATCCCGGTGTGCGTCGCCTACGACGTCGATGGCGAACGCTTCGACGAGGTGCCGGTCAACCAGACCGACTTCCACCACGCGAAGCCGATCCTGGAGTACTTCCCCGGCTGGAACGAGGACATCTCGGTCGCGCGCACCTTCGAGGACCTGCCGCAGAACGCGCAGGACTATGTGCTGGCGCTCGAGAAGATGAGCAACACGCGCATCTCGGTGATCGGCGTCGGCCCGGAGCGCGACCAGGTCATCGTCCGCCACGGTCTGCTCGACTGACCCGCGCCCGTGACGCGCTTCTGGCTGGGCGGCTACGGTGCCGCGATGGACGGCTCGGCCGACGGCATCGGCCTGCTCGCGGGGGATGAGGGCCGCGAGGCCTCGACTCTCGCCTACCGCGGTGCCGTGGTCGAGACGCCGTCGCCGTCGTGGCTGGCGCAGCATCCGACCCTCGATGTCGTCTACGCGGCACTCGAGGGCGACTCCGCGGTGCAGGCCTTCTCGCGCGCCGGGGAAGCCGCCCTTGCGCCGCTGGGTGCGCCCGCGCCGGTCGGCCAGTACGTCTGCCACGTCGCGGTGGCGCCGAACGGTTCGGCCCTGATCGCCAGCTGCTACGGCGACGGTCGCGTGGTGCGGTTCGACCTGGATGCGGAAGGCCGTATCGTGCCTCCGAAGCCGGATGCCGCGGCGGCGCTCCGCGCAGCACTGTTCGGTGACGCCGACCCGGGTGCTCCCGCTGCGACTCCGCCCGGCGACGGCGTCGCCGCGATCGACCCGTACGGGGTGGGCGGCGACCGCGTCTCCCACGCGCACGCTGCCGTCTTCCTGCCCGACGGACGCGTCGCCACGACCGACCTCGGCTTCGACCTCGTGCGGTTCTGGCGGCAGAGCGGCAGTGGGCTCGTGCTCGACCACGAGGTCGTGCTCCCGCTCGGCACCGGACCACGGCACATGGTCCTGCACCCCAGCGGACACCTCCATGTGGTCACCGAGTACTCCTGTGAGGTCTTCACCCTCGCGCGCGCGGCAGACGGCACCTGGAGTGTCGTGTCGGTGACCCTGACGAGCCCGACCGCCGAGGTGGGGATGGACTTCCCGGCAGAACTCGCACGTACGCGCGACGGACAGTTCCTCTACACGGCTCTGCGCGGCAGCAACACCATCGCCGCGCTGCGGGTGCGGGGTGGCGGCGAGTCTCTGGAATCCGTGGCGCTCGCCGATTCCGGTGTCGACTGGCCGCGGCATCATCTGGTCCACGAGGGCAAGATGCTCGTCGCCGGTCAGCGCTCCGACACGATCACGCTGATCGACCTCGACGAGCGCACGGGCGCGCCCCTCGGTATCCGTCACGAGGCGCAGGTTCCGACCCCGACGCACTTCCTGCCGGTGCGCTGACCTCGCCGCGATTCAGTCGCTCGCGGTGAGCAGCAGCGCCGCGTTGTGGCCGCCGAAGCCGAACGAGGTCGACAGCACGGTGCGGACCGGATGCGGTCGTTCCCTGTCGCGTACGAAGTCCCAGTCGTCGGCACACGGATGCGACAGATTCATCGTCGGGGGCAGCAGCTGATCGCGGAGCGTCATCGCGATGATGACGGCCTCGACGACGCCGGCCGCACCGAGCAGATGTCCGGTCGTCGACTTGGTCGCGGTGAGGGGAACGGACGATGCTCTCCGGCCGAGCGCCTGCGTGAGCGCGACCAGCTCGGCCTCATCGCCCAGTATCGTGCCCGTGCCGTGCGTGTTCACGTGGTCGACCTCTGCAGCGTCCGTGTCGGCGTCGGTGAGGCAGGCGGCGATCGCTCTCGTCGCCCCCGCGGCGGCAGGGTCGGGCGCGGTGGCGTGATGTGCGTCGCTGGTCGCGCCGAATCCGGCGATCGTCGCGAGCGTTCGAGCGCCGCGCTCCCGTGCGGCATCGGCGGATTCCAGCAGTACGGCGGCCGCGCCTTGCGCCATGACGAAGCCTGTGCGGGCGCGGTCGAAGGGGCGTGAGGCCGACGAGGGGTCGTCGCCGAAGCCCGTCGCGACCGAGCGGAGGTTCGCGTGGGCAGCGAGATGCAGCGGGCCGAGGCAATCCTCCATCCCGACGACCAGCACCCTGTCGGCATACCCGTGACGGATTCGGCGCAGACCTTCCCCGATCGCGACCGCTCCACTCGCGCAGGCCGCGGCGACCGCGTGGGTCTGACCGAGGAATCCGTATCGTCTGCTGAGCACGCCGGCGATCGCATCCGCCGTTCCGTACACCGTGAGCCCCGGCGGCACCCGACGCGCCCCGTGGTCCCGCAGCGCGCCCGCGGCTCGCACGGTCGCATCTACCGGCCCGGAACCGGTCGCGACGATCACCTGCCCGGCATCCGCCAGCCACGGCTGCCCGTGGACGCCCGCGTCGGCGAGTGCTTCATCGGCGGCGGTGATCGCCCACTGCTGCATCGGTGTGAGGTGCCGGGCGAGCGATGCCGCCAGATCGACCGGGGTGGTGAAGCCGCGCACCACTCCGCCGACCTGCACAGGGCCTGAGCCGGAGATCTCCGGAGGGAGGCGGGTGATGCCGCTTCGTCCCGCGCGCACAGACGCCCACGACGCCGATACCGTCAGTCCGCTCGGTGTGACCGCGCCGACACCGGTGATGACCACGGATCGCCTGCCGTTCATGCTCGCTCCTTTCCGAGCGCGACGAGATCCGCGACGGCGGCGCGACGGATCTTCCCGCCGGAGGTGCGCGGAAGCTCCGGCAGCGCGTACCAGCGGCGCGGAACGGATGCCGGGGCGAGATGCTGTTTCGCCCACCTGCGCAGCTCCGCGGCGGGTGGGCCGACGCCTTCGGTGACCAGCGCGATACGCGTGCCGAGACGCTCATCGCTCTCGGTGATCGCGCAACAGGCGCTGAGGCCCGGCATCCCTTCGAACGCGCGGGCGACCTCGTCGAGCGCGACGGTGTGTCCGCCTGTCGTGACGACGTCGCCTCTTCGGCCGACGAACGTGAAGTCCCGATCGCGCAGTCGCCCTTGATCGTGCACGCTCGCCCAGCCGTCAGCGTCCGTCAACGATGTCGTGCTCGTCTTCGGCAGGTAGTCGGTCGAGCAGGAGGGTGAGCGCACCCAGAGACTGCCGAGCTCGCCGGGAGCCAGGTCGTCGCCGTCATCGCCACGGACGCAGGCCTCGACCTGCGGGTAGAGCCGGATGGCTTCGTCGCCGGCGCGATCGTCGCCGATGAAGCCGAGTTCGCCGGTGCCGAAGTAGCCGATGCTCCGGGCATGGGGGAGCGCCTCGGCGACGTCGGCTCGCGTCGATGCGGAGAGTGCCGCCCCTCCCGTGACGATGAGCTCGATGCCGTCGTACCGTCCTGGATGTCGGAGGGCGGCGTCGACGAGTGTCGTCACCGCCGCGGGGATCGTGACGAGGCGCGTGATGCGCTCGTCGTGCACGCGGGAGGTGAGCCACAGCTCGTCCAGGCTGTCGGCGACGTGCAGCTGACCACCCGTGGCGATTACCTCGAACAGCGTGTACAGGGTCAGGCTGTACGACATCGGCCCGGGTGCGAAGGTCGCGACGCCGTCGTGCGCGCCCAAGTGCTCGCGGGACACCTCGATGTTCGCCGCATACTGCGCTCGCGTCTTGAGGAACGCCTTCGGCGCGCCCGTCGTACCGGATGACGTCAGCAGTAGGAACGGGGTGTCGATCGGAGGGCCGTCGGTCGGAGCGTCGTCGGTCGGTGCCTCGGGCGCGGATGATCCGTCGTCCAGCAGGTCGGCGAGGTCGAAGACCAGACCGGGCCACCCGCTCGCGCGCAGAGCGTGCCGGAGGTGAGGAACATTCGTAATGATGGCGGCAGTCCCGGATGTGACGATCGACTGCATCTGCAGAGCGACGGGCCACTGCGCGTCGACGACGGTGAGGATGCGGTCGCCCGCCTCCACCGCGACGACGGCGCGCGCCGTGTCGAATGCGGCGGACAGGCAGATACCCACGATCGGCGGGTGGGTCGAGTGGCCGTCCGCTCTGGACGTCGAGGGGATGCTCGCGAGCATGCCACGGAGGGCAGCGGAGATTCGGCGCGACTCGGTGTGGAGCTCGCCGTACGTCAGGTGGGCATCGCGGCCGACGATCGCCGGGCGGTCGGGGTCGTCGGCGGCGATGCGGCGCAGCGTCGGGGTGAGAGACGTGAGGACTCCTGGGCGGGTTTGCGTGCGGAGGGCGGGCGTCCCTATTCTAATGAACACCGTTCAGGTGAACGGCGTTCAGGAGGATTCATGACCAAGCCCCGCGCCACCGATACAAGCGCCTCGCTCGGCCGCATCGCGGTCTTCGCCGCACTGATCGTCGTGCTCGGCACGGTGATCGTGCCCCTTCCGAGCGGCGTGCCGATCACGGCGCAGACCCTGGGGGTCATGCTCGCCGGACTCGTGCTGGGGCCGCGTCTCGCGCCACTCGCCGTGGTCCTGGTGCTCGCGCTCGCCGCGGTCGGACTTCCGGTTCTCGCGGGTGGTCGTGGAGGCCTCGGCGTGTTCGTCGGACCGAGTGCCGGGTACCTCATCGGCTGGATCGCCGGGGTCGTCGTGATCGGCCTGCTCATGCGCACGGGTCGCTTCACCTGGTGGCGCTCCGCGATCGCCGCTTTCGTGGGAGGGGTGCTCGTCGTCTACGCATTCGGCATCCCTGTGCAGGCGCTCGTGACGGCGGTGCCGCTCGGGCCCACGGCGCTGTCGAGCCTCGCGTTCCTGCCCGGAGACCTGATCAAGGTGGTGGCCGCGACGCTGGTCGTGGTCGCACTCCGACGGGCCTACCCGCGTGCGTTCGCCGACGGCCGGCGGGTGCGGACGGTTTCTGCGGTCTAGGAATCCGCGCAAGCTCGAGTGACGAACGGTGGATACACCACCGTCACGGGCGGAGTGTCGGTCGCGGGTTCGCCGAATGACTCGACGATCACGACGGTCACCGACCTGCTCGGTCGGACCGTGAGCTACACGGATGTGTGGGGCACGGTCACCACGCCCACATACGACCCGGCTTCCGGGCGTGTGACGCAGATCTCCACGACTCCTGCCGGTGGTGCGGCGTCGGTGACCGCGTACACGTACGACGCCGACGGCAAGGTGAAGACGGTCACGGTCGATGGGCAGCAGCTCGCGTCGGTGACGTATGACGCCCTGCAGCGACTGAAGCAGGTCGCGTACCCGGATGGGTCGGCGCTGAACAGTGTGGGTCGGGATGCGGCTGAGCGGGTGGTCGGTCAGGAGTGGCTGGTCGTGTCGGATGCTGTGGTGCGGTCGCAGTCGGGTCGTGTGGTCAAGCAGCAGTCGTCGATGGGGTCGACGTCGTATTCGTCGACGTACGGGTATGACACGGCTGGGCGTTTGGTGTCGGCGAGCATCCCCGGGCATGAGTTCACGTATGGGTTCGGGTCGTCGGGTGGGTGTGGTCCGAATGCGGCGGCGGGGATGTCGGGGAATCGGACGGGT
>NZ_SSDK01000034.1:0-308 GCF_004794435.1 Microbacterium sp. K27 | reverse complement strand
TCCCCAGATCGGCGGCCTCGTTCCCCCTCGTGAGACGGGCGGCCGGGTTCTCCTCCCCCGAGGATCCCGACCTGCCCGACCAGTGCGAATGCCCCCCGCACCAGTGCCTGGATCCCGCCCCCCGGTGGAATCCTCACGGCTGTCTCTATGGGATGAGACGACGCTCCTCCCGATTCATTACGCGACTTCTCGAAATTCTTTCGAGAAGTTCTTCCCGATCCTCGGATCGAACGTGCGGGAGGCCGCCGCTCCCCAGATCGGCGGCCTCGTTCCCCCTCGTGAGACGGGCGGCCGGGTTCTCCTCCCCC
>NZ_SSDK01000033.1:0-177778 GCF_004794435.1 Microbacterium sp. K27 | reverse complement strand
CGCTTCGACACCATGTGTGTCAGAGAGTGTTACTTCTCCCAGCCGACGTTCTCGACCGGGGTGATACCGAACAGGTCCAGACCGACGTAGGGCTCGGGCGTGAGGTTCGCCAGGCCTTCCTTGACGGTGTAGATCTGCGGGCCGTTGTACAGCGGGATGAGGCCCCAGCGCTTGTAGATCTCCGGCTCGAGCTTCATCGCGGCAGCGGTCTGTGCCTCGGGGTCGGTCTGCGACTCGACCTTGTCCTTGATCTCGGCGTCAAGTTCGGCATCGCCGACACCCGACAGGTTGAGACCGGAGTCCGAGCAGTACAGCTGGCAGAACCATGCCGCACCGAACGGGTCGGAGGCGGTGAAGCGGAGCCCGGAGACATCCCAGTTCTTCGACGTGTAGTCGTCGGAGAACTGGCTGGAGGGCCGCACCTCGACCTTGACGTCGATGCCGATCGCCTTCTCCTGAGCCTGCAGCGACTGCGCGAGGGCCTTCTGCGTGGCGGAGTCACTCCAGATCGGGTACACGACGGAGAGCTTGACGCCGTCCTTCTCGCGGATGCCGTCGGAGCCTTCCTTCCAGCCGGCCTCGTCGAGCAGCTTCTTGGCGCCCTCGACGTCGAACTTCCAGCCGGCCTCCTTCATGGAGTCGCTGTAGCCGGGCTGGAACGAGTACAGGGTCAGCGAGCCGGCCGGGTCCTCGGAGTAGCCGAGACCGTTCCAGGCGATCTGCTTCTGCTGATCGATGTTGACGGCCTTGAAGAACGCCTCGCGAACCTTGACGTCCTCGAACTGCGGCTTGGTCGAGTCGACCTGCAGGATCGTGTTGGCGGTCTGCTGCGCGCGGTATACCTTCGCACCGTCGACGTCCTTGACCTGGTCGATGAGCTCCTGGGAACCCGTCTCGACCATGTCGACCTCGCCGTTCTTGAAGGCGTTGACGCCGGCCTGGGCGTCCATGCCGGTCATCGTGACCTTGTCCAGCAGCGGTGCATCGCCCCACCACTCGGGGTTCGGCTTGAACGAGATGTAGTCCTTATTGGCATCGAACTCGTCCACGGTGTACGGACCTGCGCCCCACTCAGGGTGCGGGTTGTCGATCATCGCTTCGTTGAAGTTCGTCGGGTCGGCGAGAGCCGGGTGCAGGACGCCGCTGTTGAACGGCATCTGCGGCCACGCGAACTCGCCCTTGAAGGTGACGATGGCCGTCTTGGGGGTGTCACCCTGCTCCACGGACTCGATGTCCTTATAGCCGTCGGTCGCGTTGGGGTTGAAGCCCTCGTCGTAGGAGCGGTTCGCCTTCCACGTGGCGTCGATGGCGGTCCAATCCATGTCGGTGCCATCGTTCCAGTGCGCCTCATCGGTGAACGTGAACGTCAGAACGGTCTTGCCGTCCTTCACTTCGTTCTTCCACTCGGAGAGGTAGTTGTCGTTCTTGTACTGCGTGCCGTCCGGCTTCATCAGGATGATCTGCGGCGTGTACCAGGCGGCGACGCGAGCCGTGTCGGCGCTGCCGTCGCTGTTGAACGCGTTGAGCTGGTCCGGAACCTCGCGGATGGCGAAGTTGACGTCACCACCCTCCTTGAGGTTCTCGCGGGGCTGCGGGTTGTAGTTCGCCATCTCGACCTCGGCTGCTTCGCCGTTGTCGCCCTTGTCGCTACTGCCGGTGTTGCCGGTAGCGCACCCGCTGAGCGCGAGTGCGAAAGCGCCGGTGAGTGCCAGCGCTCCCATCAGCTTGTACTGCTTCATGGTGCTCCTTTCGCCTTGCGGCGTGTCATAAGGGGAGAATAGTTCGCCGGATCCTCGAATGTCCGGGCGGCGAGTGAATATCGGCTAACCGTTATCGGACGGTGATCCGTGGTCTGCTCATGAGGCCGCAGGCCGCGCTGTCACCGTGGCGGGATCGAACACGATCCGTTCACGCGTGCGCTCGATGTCGGGGTCCGGGACCGGGATCGCGGACAGCAGCGCCTTCGTGTAGGGGTGCTGCGGGTTGTCGAAGACGTCGTCGACGTCGCCGTGCTCGACGAAGTCGCCGAGGTACATCACGGCGACCCGGTCGGCGATGTGACGGACGACCGACAGGTCGTGCGCCACGAAGAGGTAGGACAGTCCGAGCTTGACCTTCAGATCGTCGAGCAGGTTGATCACACCGGCCTGGATCGACACGTCGAGCGCCGAGACCGGCTCATCGAGCACCAGGATCTTCGGGTTCGTCGACAGCGCCCTGGCGATGCCGATGCGCTGACGCTGGCCTCCGGAGAACGCCTGCGGGAAGCGATCACTGTGCGCCGGGTTGAGTCCGACGAGGTCCATCAGCTCCTTCACACGGCGGTGCGCCTCGGCCTTCGGGGTGCCGATGGCCGAGAGCGGCTCCGAGATGATGTCCGCGACCGTCATACGCGGGTCGAGGGCTCCCATCGGGTCCTGGAACACGATCTGGATGTCGCGGCGCAGCGCCCGCTCCACCTTGTGGCTGTGGATGTCGTTGACGCTTGTTCCCGCGATGACGATGTCGCCGTCGGTCTGCTTCACCATGTCCATGATCTGCAGCAGCGTCGTCGTCTTGCCGGAGCCGGATTCACCGACGATGGCCAGGGTCTCACCTTCGCGCACGTCGAAGCTGATGCCCTTGATCGCGTGCACCTCGCCGACCTTGCGCTTCAGGAAAGCCCCCTTGAGCAGAGGGAACGTCTTGGTGAGGTTCTTCACCTCGAGCGTGATCGGTCGTTCTTCGCGGGGGAGTCGAGTCAGTTCGCTCTCCGGTGCCTCGCGCACCGGGTACACCGGGAGACCACCGAGCAGGCCGCCGTCGGTGATCTCGTTCGCGCGGATGCACGCGGCACGGTGCTCTTCGCCGCCACCGGTGAGCACGGGCAGCAGCTCGGGCTCACGGGTGCGGCACGCGTCCATGACGATGGGGCAGCGGTCCGCGAACGGGCACGCGTCCGGAAGGTTGATCAGCAGCGGCGGGTTGCCCTTGATGGGGGTGAGCGGTTCCTTCTCGGCCTTGTCCACGCGAGGGATCGCGCCGAGGAGACCGATCGAGTACGGCATCCGGGTCTGGTGGAACAGCTCGCGGACGGGCGCCTGCTCGACGGGCTTGCCGGCATACATGACCATCACGTCGTCGGCCGTTCGGGCGACGACACCCATGTCGTGGGTGATCATCATGACGGCGGCACCCGTCTCGGCCTGCGCCTTCTCGATGAGGTCGAGGATCTGCGCCTGGATCGTGACGTCGAGAGCCGTGGTGGGCTCGTCGGCGATGATCAGCTTCGGATCGTTCGCCATCGCGATCGCGATCACGACGCGCTGGCGCATGCCGCCCGAGAACTCGTGCGGGAACGACTTCATCCGCTTCTCGGGCTCGGTGATGCCCACCAGCTTGAGAAGGTCGATCGAACGTGCGGTCGCCTCCTTGATGCTGAGATTGCGGTGCACCGTCAGCGCCTCGATCAGCTGGGCGCCGATCGTGTAGACCGGGGTGAGCGAGGTGAGCGGATCCTGGAAGACCATCGAGATGCCGTTGCCGCGGATGGCGGAGAGCTGCGTGTCGGTCTTGCCGAGAAGCTCCTGGCCGTCGAACACGATGGAGCCGGTGACCTTGGCGTTCTCGTCGAGCAGACCCATCACAGCGAGAGAGGTGACGGACTTTCCGGAGCCGGACTCGCCGACGATGCCGAGGGTCTTTCCCGCTTCCAGGTCGAAGGAGACGCCGCGGACGGCGTCGACACGGCCGGCCTCGGACGCGAAGCTGACCCTGAGGTCGCGGACGGACAGTACAGGGCTCATGCGCGGCCTCCTGCAGCCGAGGTGGGATCGAGAGCATCGCGCAGTCCATCGGCGATGAGCGCCATCGAGACGGTCAGCAAGGTGAGGACCAATGCGGGGAAGTAGAACAGCCATGGTGCGCTGACGATGGACGAGCTGCCCTCGCCGATCAGCGAGCCGAGCGACACGTCGGGAATCTTCACGCCGAAGCCGATGAACGACAGGCCTGTCTCGGTCGTCACAGCGGCGACGATGCCGAGGGTGAAGTTGATCACCAGCAGCGAGCCGATGTTCGGGATGAGATGACGCGTCACGATGCGCAGTCCCCGGACACCCATGTACCGAGCGGCCTGTACGTACTCGCGTTCACGCAGCGACAGGGTCATGGTCCAGATGATCCTCGCGGGGAAGAACCAGCTGACGAAGATCATCACGAACGCGATGACCCACCACACTCCGCCGGAGTCGTTCGAGACGATCGACAGCAGGAGGAAGGTGGGGACCACCATCATGAAGTGGATCACCAGGAGAGCGATGCGCTCGAACCAGCCGCCGAAGTACGCGGCCGCGGTCCCGACGAGCGCCGAGAGGATCGTCGTGCCCACCGAGACGGTGATCGCGATCATGAGGGATCGCTGCAAGCCGATGGCGGTCTGCACGTAGGTGTCGTTGCCGGCGCCGTTGGTGCCGAACCAGTGCGCAGCGGACGGCGGCTGGCTCAGGGCGAGGAAGTCCATGCTGTCGACCTGGTACTGCGAGAGGAGCGGTCCGAGCGTGGAGAAGAGGATCAGCACGAGCAGGACGACGACGCCACCCACGGCCGGTTTGTTGCGCATGAACCGGCGGGTGTAGAGCGTCCACTTGGACAACGACTTGCCCGAGGCGCGGTCGGCGGTCGGCGGCGCGGCCGGCGGCTCGACGAGGGGGTCGATCATATCGGTGGTCATAATCAGCTCACCCTCACTCGCGGGTCGAGAACGACGACGACGATGTCGGCGAGCACCGCGCCGATCGCCGTCAGCACGGCGCCGAAGGCGGCGACGGCGACGACGCCGTTGATGTCGTTGTTGTTGATGGTGTCGAGGAAGTACCGTCCCATGCCCTGCCAGGCGAAGATCCGCTCCGTCAGGATCGCGCCGGTGAAGATCGTCGGGATGGTGAAGGCGACCTGCGTCGCGACCGGGATGAGCGACGTCCGCAGGGCGTGCTTGCGCACGGCCTGCGCCTTCGTGAGACCCTTCGCGCGTGCGGTGCGCACATAGTCGGCGTTGATGTTGTCGAGCAGGAGCGAACGCTGCAGGAAGTGGTACTGGGCGTAGCCCACGATCACGAGGGCGATGGTCGGCAGCGTGAGGTGCTGCAGGGTGTCCACCAGCACCGGGAAGAAGCCGGTGACGCCCGGGCTCGAGGAGCCGGTGACGTAGAAGATGCGGACCCCGGTCCACTCGTTGAGGGCGATCGCGAGAAGAACCACGGCGAGACCCGCGACGATGATGTTCACGTTCATCGTGATGATCGAGGTCGCCTGACCGATGCGGTCGGCGAGCTTGTACTGGCGGGAGGCGGTGTAGACACCGAGCCAGATGCCCAGCACTGCGGCGATGATCGTCGCGCCGAGGACGAGCTCCGCGCTGACCCACATGCGATACGAGACCTGCTCGTTGACGGACTGACCCGTGGGACTCACGCCCCAGTCCCAACGGAACAGGATGCTGCTGAACCAGTTCCACCACCGCTCGATCAGGGGAACGGTGTCGCTGAGGTTGCGCGGGGTGAGGACGTTGTCGATCTGCTCGGGGGAGAGCGGGGGACGCCGTCCCACGTAGTTGCTGCGCGGATCGAGGAAGCCCCACGCCAGGAAGAACGTGAGATTCGTGGCGACCACGATCATCAGCAGCCAGCCGAGTGCTCGGCGCAGGAGGTACTTGATCAAAAGGGGTCAGTCTTTCTCTTCTACAGACGCGCTCGGGATCTGCCGACGCAACGCTGAGTCAGTTGGATACACAATCGCCATCCACCGAACTCTGCGATGCGACGACCATCACGGGGTATGTGACGGAGTCTTATCGCTTGCGGGATCCGGTGTCACGGATTTTCCCTGGCAACTTCGGGAGACTATCACCGGTATGGCCGAATCGGGGATTAGCCTCCCCTGACCGTACAATCGAGTGGACATGTCCCCACGCGCTCTCACCCCTCTTCAGCCTGCTGCGACGCCGGCTGCGCAGATCCGTAATTTCTGCATCATCGCCCACATCGACCACGGCAAGTCGACGCTCGCCGATCGCATGCTCCAGATCACCGGAGTCGTCTCCGATCGCGACATGCGCGCGCAGTACCTCGACCGCATGGACATCGAGCGTGAGCGCGGCATCACCATCAAGAGCCAGGCGGTCAGGATGCCATGGGAACTCGATGGCCAGACCGTCGCGCTGAACATGATCGACACCCCCGGCCACGTCGACTTCACGTACGAGGTCTCGCGTTCGCTCGCGGCCTGCGAGGGAGCGATCCTGCTCGTCGACGCGGCACAGGGCATCGAGGCGCAGACGCTCGCGAACCTCTACCTCGCGCTCGAGAACGACCTCCACATCATCCCGGTGCTGAACAAGATCGATCTGCCGGCCGCCGACCCGGAGAAGTACGCGAAGGAGTTGGCCTCGCTCATCGGCGGCAAACCCGAGGATGTCCTTCGCGTCTCCGGCAAGACCGGCGTCGGCGTCGAGGATCTGCTCGACCGACTGGTGCAGGAGATCCCCGCCCCGACCGGAGACGCGGATGCTCCGGCCCGCGCGATGATCTTCGACTCCGTGTACGACGCCTACCGCGGAGTGGTCACGTACGTACGCATGGTGGACGGCAGCCTCTCGCCGCGCGAGCGCATCCAGATGATGTCGACCGGCGCGAACCACGAGGCCCTCGAGGTGGGCGTGTCGAGCCCCGAGCCGACCCCGACCAAGGGACTCGGCGTCGGCGAGGTGGGCTATCTCATCACCGGTGTGAAGGACGTGCGTCAGTCGAAGGTCGGTGACACGATCACCACGTCCCGGAAGCCGGCCTCCGAGGCCCTTCCCGGTTACACCGACCCGAAGCCGATGGTCTTCTCGGGCCTGTACCCGATCGACGGCAGCGACTATGCGGAGCTGCGCGAGGCGCTCGACAAGCTGAAGCTCTCCGACGCCTCGCTCGTCTACGAGCCGGAGACCTCGGTCGCGCTCGGCTTCGGCTTCCGTTGCGGGTTCCTCGGGCTGCTGCACCTCGAGATCATCACCGAGCGTCTGGCCCGCGAGTTCAACCTCGACCTCATCACGACAGCGCCCAGCGTGATCTACGAGGTGCTCACGAGCGACACCGGCGAGACGGTCACCGTCACCAACCCCAGCGAGTACCCGGACGGGCGCATCGGCTCGGTGTCGGAGCCGATGGTCAAGGCCGCGATCCTGCTGCCGAAGGACTACGTCGGCACCGTGATGGAGCTGTGCCAGTCGCGCCGCGGAACGCTGCTCGGCATGGAGTACTTCTCGGAGGAGCGCGTCGAGCTGCGCTACAACATGCCCCTCGGCGAGATCGTGTTCGACTTCTTCGACCAGCTGAAGTCGAAGACCCAGGGCTACGCGTCGCTCGACTACGAACCGTCCGGTCAGCAGGAGGCCGACCTCGTCAAGGTCGACATCCTTCTCCAGGGCGAGAAGGTCGACGCCTTCAGCTCGATCGTGCACCGCGACAAGGCCTACGCCTACGGCACGATGATGGCAGAGCGCCTGCGCAAGCTCATCCCTCGCCAGCAGTTCGAGGTGCCGATCCAGGCGGCGATCGGTGCGCGCATCATCGCCCGCGAGACCATCCGTGCGATCCGCAAGGATGTGCTCGCCAAGTGCTACGGCGGTGACATCACCCGCAAGCGCAAGCTTCTCGAGAAGCAGAAGGAGGGCAAGAAGCGCATGAAGATGGTCGGCCGCGTCGAGGTCCCTCAGGAGGCGTTCATCGCCGCGCTCTCGGGCGACGTCGAAGGCAAGGACAAGAAGTAGTCGGACCCGATCGCGCCCGGGGGATGTGACGTCCCGCGGCGCGTGGGGGTGTTCGCTCAGGTAACGCGAAGTAGGGTGGAAGTCATGCGGCGCGGGACTTTCCGAGACGACACGGTGGACTATGCGGCCGTGGGTGCGACCCATGCGCCCGACCTGATGCAGTACCCACCGGAGCGCAGCATCCCGGCGGAGGAATCCTGGCGCATCGGCAGTGGGGTCGAACGGTTCCAGACGGCTGGCGAAGCGCTTCTGTCGTGGACGGCGCAGCGTGCGGCCGGCCTCTCGGTCGAGGACGTGCGACCCGCGCCGGGACCTGCCTACGCCGGAGTGAGCTTCGACGCGGAAGGCAACCCGATCGCTCCGAGCAAGCGAGACGTCGAGCCGCGGTACGACGCCGAGGGGATGCCGTTCGTCGGGGCGGGGATGACCCTGCACCTTCGCGGACGCGTCGCCGGCATGCGCGCCGATTCCGAGCTGCGCGTGATCTCCGTCACCGAGGAGACCCGACGTGTCGGGTTCGTCCTGGGCACGGTCGGCGGATCGGTCGTCAGCGGCGAGGAGTCGTTCGACGTGGATTGGCGTGAAGACAACGACGAGGTGTGGTTCACCGTCCGGGCCTTCGATGCGCCCAACGGTCTTCTCTACCGCACGATTCCCGCGCTCGTGAAGCGTCGTCGTCGTGAGCTCTTCGCGCGCTACCTCCGGGCGATCTCTCCGCTCTACGCGACCCCGCTCTGATGGCGGGACCGCTTCCCCTCGGAGATCCCGCGCCAGCGGACGGGCGCCTGCCGTCCGACCTCGCGATCGACACGGCCGTTCCGTTCTCGGCATACCTGCACATTCCGTTCTGCACGGTGCGCTGCGGGTACTGCGACTTCAACACGTACACATCGACCGAGCTGCGCGGGGCGAAGCAGGAGGACTACGCATCCACGTTGATCTCCGAAATCGCCCTCGCCCGTCGTGTGCTGGACGACGCCGGGGCACAGCGGCCCATGGACACGGTCTTCTTCGGCGGAGGTACGCCCACCCTTCTTCCCGCGGATGACCTCGCACGCATGCTCGACGCGGCGAGCGACGCGTTCGGCCTGGCCGAGGGTGCAGAGGTCACGGTGGAGGCGAACCCCGACACCGTGACACCTGAGGTGGCCCGCATTCTCGCGGACGCCGGGGTGACGAGGATGTCGGTGGGGATGCAGTCCGCCGTTCCCCATGTGCTCGCCGCGCTCGATCGCACCCATCGCCCCGAGAACGTGCGCACCGCCGTCGCCGCCGCGAAGGATGCAGGTCTCGCCGTGAGCGTCGATCTGATCTACGGCGCACCGGGGGAGTCGCTGTCCGACTGGGAGGCCTCTCTCGATGCTGCCCTCGCGCTCGAACCCGATCACATCTCCGCGTACGCGCTCATCATCGAGGACGGTACGAAGCTGGCCCGCCAGATCCGCCGCGGCGAGGTGCCGACGCCGGACGACGACCTGCAGGCCGACATGTACGAGCTCGCCGATGCGCGCCTGGCCGACGGTGGCTTCGACTGGTACGAGGTGAGCAACTGGGCGCGCACGCCTGATCGCCGGTCGCGGCACAACCTCGCGTACTGGCGGGGGAGCGACTGGTGGGGCTTCGGTCCTGGTGCGCACAGCCACGTCGCCGGCCTGCGGTGGTGGAACGTGAAGCACCCGGCCGCGTACGCGCAGCGTCTCTCGGCATCCGAGTCTCCGGCAGCCGGCACCGAGCGCCCGGACGAGGAGTCGCGCACGCTCGAGCGCATCCTGCTGCTCAGTCGTATCCGTGAGGGCATCGCCGTCGACGACGTGCCGAGTGCGAACCGGAGCAGGGTCGCCGGGCTCATGGCCGACGGGCTCGTCGACCCCGTTGCAGCGCTGCAGGGGCGCATCCAACTGACACTGCGGGGCCGTCTTCTCGCGGATGCCGTGGTCCGCCAGCTGACCGACTGATTCCTTCTCGGAATCATCCGGGAAGCAGATCCATGCCCGCTGTCCGCCGCTGCGTCACCGTCGCGCTGTCCGCATCGAAGACACGCGTCCGGCGGTCCGGCCCATAGGCGGGCCACCCGGGGTCTCCGGCGGTCGCGAACCCGACCCAGGCGGCGTTCATCTCGGCGGCGAGCCGGCGCGGAGCATCGGGACCCGCCAGTCGCTCGGCCTCGGCATCATCGAGCCGATCGAACACGAACCCGAGCTCGAGTGCGTGGGCCGCCCGCAGGTCACGCACCGAACTCGGCCAGGCGAACTCGTAGACGTAGGTCGTGTCCGGGTGGGCCGCCGCCACACGGCTGAGGGGCGCACGCAGCATCATGTCCGTGACGAGCTGCCCGAAGATCTCCCCGGTGCTCGCGTCGGGGAATGCGGATCGGTACGCGGTCACCGCGCGCCGGGGGATGCGTGACAGCAGCCGTGCGGCCTGCAGCTTCATCCCGCCGATGGCGGCCAGCGCCTCCGGCGGGAACCAGAGCCGATACTCGTCGGTGTTGCTGCCGATGAGGAGCGGGGTGTCGATCTCCCCGAGCACCTCATGCGGCGAGCGGGGAAGGCTCTCGGCGTCGATCGCGAACTGGAACCCCGGTGCCCCGCCGAGGGGTGACGATCCCGCCGATTGCGCCGTGCGTGCGTCCAGCAGCTGGTCGGGTGTCAGCGCGGCGAAGGCCTCACGGTCGGCCCGCACACCGAGTCGCTTCGCGATCTGCGCGGTCACTCTTCCTGCCTTCCGCGCGGTCTGGGCGCGAAGTGGGCCGGACTCGATGATCGCGCGGCTGATCAGTTCACGGGAGGTGTCCCGCGCGAGGAGACCGGCCACGATCGCGCCACCGGCCGACTCGCCCATGGCGGTGATCTGCGCCGGGTCGCCGCCGAACGCCTGGACCTCTCGGTGCACCCACTCCAAAGCGGCGGCGGCATCGCGCAGGCCGAGATTCCGCGGGGCGCCGTCCAGCACCGAGAAGCCCTCCGAACCGAGTCGGTAGTTGATCGAGACGAAGACGAGGCCTGCCGTGGCGAACACGGTGCCGTCGTACAGCGGTAGCGCGGCGGTCCCTCGCTCGAGCGCGCCGCCGTGGATCCAGAGCAGGACGGGCGCGCCAGAGGCATCAGCGGGAGCCCACACGTTCGCGGTGAGGATGTCGTCGCCGTCGATGCGCACAGATCCCAGCAGCTCGCCGATCGCTCCGGCGTAGGGGACCTGGGGTGGTGTCGGCCCGAACTGCGTCGCCTCTCGCACGCCCTCCCAGGCCGGGACGGGTTGCGGTGCGCGGAAGCGGTTCTCCCCGAACGGAGCCTGGGCATAGGGAATGCCGAGGTAGCGGACCACCCCGGCCTCCTCGGTGCCGCGGACGAGGCCGTTCGACAGGGTGGCCAGGGGCGAGGTGGTCATGAGCGTCATCCTAGGGTCGTGCGCCCGCGGTACGGAGAATCCCGAGCTGCACGGGGTAGGATTGGCACTCTGAACGTCCGAGTGCCAGCGGAAGGGAAGGGCGATGGTCACAGAGCGAGGACTCCAGGTTCTCCGAGCGATCGTGCAGGACTACGTCGAGACCCACGAACCCGTCGGCAGCCGCTCCATCGTCGACCGGCACTCGTTCGGCGTCTCGGCGGCGACGATCCGCAACGACATGGCGCTGCTCGAGGACGAAGAGCTCATCACGGCTCCGCACACCTCGTCCGGCCGTGTGCCCACCGACAAGGGCTATCGCGTCTTCGTGAACCACCTCGCCCAGCTGCGACCGCTCTCGTCGGCTCAGCGCTCGGCGATCGAGTCCTTCCTCGGCGAGCCGGCCGACCTCGACGACCTGATGGCGCGAACGGTGCGGGTGCTGACACAGCTGACCGGCCAGGTCGCGCTCGCCCAGTACCCCTCGTTCGCCCGCGCGCATGTCACGCACGTCGAGCTGGTCGCGCTCGCGCCGAACCGGCTTCTGATCGTGCTCGTGACCGATGCCGGCGGGGTCTCGCAGCGTATGGCCGTCCTCCCGGAGCCGATCGACGACGCTGACATGGCTGTGCTGCGCGCACGGCTGTCCGCGTCGATCACCGGTCAGGGCATCGGGGAGGCATCCGATCGGCTGCAGGCGTTGCTGGTCGCCGAGGAGAAGCCCCAGGATGCCGTGCTGCGCACGCTTGCTGCGGTGATCGTCGACGAACTCGGCGGCTTCCGCCAGGAGCGACTGGTGATGGCGGGAGCGGCGACCCTCGCGCGCCGGGAGCAGGACTTCCGCGGCAGCATCCACCCCCTCCTCGAAGCCATCGAGGAACAGGTGACGCTCCTGCGTCTGATGAGCGAGATGGTGACTGACGAGCACGGACTCGCCGCGAGCATCGGCACGGAGAACGCCCCGTTCGGCCTGGGCGAGGCGTCGATCGTCGCCAGCAACTACGCCGCCCCGAGCGGCACGGCGCGCGTCGGAGTGATGGGACCGACGCGCATGGACTACCCGAGCAACCTCGCCGCAGCGCGGGCCGTGGCCCGCTACCTGTCGCGGATGCTCGATGAAGACGAGGCCGGCCGCTGACGCGGTCGCCACCGAGACACACGCAAGAAAGGCGATTGTGGCGGACCACTATGAGGTTCTCGGGGTGTCCCGAGACGCTTCCACCGATGAGATCAAGAAGGCGTACCGGCGCCTCGCCCGGCAGCTGCACCCGGATGTGAACCCGGGAGAGGACGCGGCGGAGAAGTTCAAGCTCGTCACACATGCGTACGACGTGCTCAGCGACGACGACTCCCGCCGGCGCTATGACATGGGCGGCGGAGACGGTGCGGCAGGGAACTTCGGCGGCTTCGGCGGTTTCGGCGACATCTTCGAGACGTTCTTCGGGGCCTCGCAGGGTGGCGGACGTGGCGCGCGTCCGCGTTCGCGTCGCGAGCGTGGCCAGGACGCCCTCGTCCGCGTGACCCTCGACCTCGGCGATGTGGTGTTCGGTGCGCACCGCGACATCGACGTCGACACCGCGGTGCTGTGCGAGACGTGTCAGGGATCCTGCTGCCAGGAGGGCACCTCTCCGGTCACCTGCGACATCTGCGGTGGCTCCGGTCACGTGCAGCGTCAGGTGCGCAGCCTGCTCGGCAACGTCGTGACCTCTCAGCCCTGCGGCACGTGCGAGGGCTACGGCACGACGATCCCTTACCCCTGCGGCACGTGCGGTGGCCAGGGCCGCGTGCGTTCGCGCCGTACCGTGTCGCTCGACATCCCGGCCGGCGTCGAGACGGGGCTCCGTCTGCAGCTTCCCGGTTCCGGCGAGGTCGGCAAGGCGGGCGGACCGAACGGAGACCTGTACGTCGAGGTGACGGTCAACCCGCACGCGGCGTTCAGCCGTGAGGGCGACGACCTGCTCGCCACGCTCGAGGTGTCGATGACGGATGCGATCCTCGGCACGGAGACGAAGATCCAGGGACTGGACGGTGAGGTGGACCTCGAGATCCGTGCCGGTGTGCAGTCCGGCGACGTGCTCACGATCAAGGGCCGCGGCATCACTCCGCTGCGTGGCACGCAGCGCGGCGATCTGCGGGTCGGCGTGCAGGTGCTGACCCCGACCAGGTTGGACTCCGCGCAGCGGGCCCTGATCGAGGACTTCGCCAAGAAGACGAAGTCGCCGGAGCCCCAGCTCGCGCAGTTCCAACAGGGACTGTTCTCGAAGCTCCGCGACCGCTTCCGCAGCCACTGACCATGGCCCTGCATTTCCTCGTCGACTCGTCGACCGATGCCGGAGTCGGCGACATCGTGTCGTTGACCGGAGCCGAAGCCAAGCACGCGGCCGTCGTACGACGGCTTCGCGTCGGCGAGGCCGTCACGGTCGGCGACGGTGCCGGAGTGTGGTTGGCCGGTGTCGCCGAGGAGGTGTCGCCCGCTCGCGTCGACGTGCGCATCGCAGAGCGCGTCGAGCGTCCCGCGCCCCGTCCGCGGATCGTCCTGGTGCAGGCGCTCGCGAAGGGCGATCGCGATGAGCTCGCCGTACAGGCCGCGTGCGAGCTCGGCGTCGACGAGATCGTGCCCTGGCAGGCGAGTCGCAGCGTGTCGCGCTGGGAAGGTCCGAAGGCGGTGAAGGGGAGGGAGCGCTGGGCGAGCATCGTGCGCGAGGCCGCGAAGCAGGCGCACCGCGCGTGGGTCCCGGAGGTGGCCGCGCCGGTCTCGACGAAGCAGCTCGCCGAGCGCGTCAGCTCGCAGCGTGTTCTGCTCCTCGACCCGACGGCCCCCGAGCGGTTGTCCGAGATCGTGACGGACGGCCGAGACCTGGTGATCGTCGTTGGGCCGGAAGGCGGGATCTCCGAAGAGGAGCTCCACCGCCTGACGGAGGCGGGGGCCGAGCGGGTGCTCCTGGGCGACACCGTGCTGCGCACCTCGACGGCAGGGCCTGCCGCGATCGCCGTGCTGTCGGTCGCACTCGGCCGATGGTGAACGCGACTCGCCCTGCCGCCTACGGGCACCGGACTGCGAGCGCCCTGTGGTCAGTAGACTTGACGGCATGACGGAACCCTCGATCTTCACGCGCATTCTGAACGGGGAGATCCCTGCCGAGATCATCGGCGAGACCGACCGCCTCTTCGCTCTGCGCGACATCGCGCCGCAGGCGCCCGTGCATCTGCTCGTGGTGCCGAAGACCGCGGAGTACCGCGACGTGACCGAGCTCGCTGCCGGGGATGCCACTCTGCTGGCCGACATGATCGCCTTCGCGGGGGAGCTCGCCGCGGAGCACACCGAAGACGGCGACTTCCGCCTCGTCTTCAACACCGGCGCGAACGCCGGGCAGACCGTGTTCCACGTCCACGCGCATGTGCTGGGCGGCGGATTGACCGAGAAGAGCGTCGGTGCCTGAGAACCACGAACCCCAGGAGCGCAGCCGGGGAGGTCAGCCTCCCGAGGCCGTCGAGAAGATCTACGCCGACGGCGTCGCGATGGTGCAGCTGCTCGGGCCCCAGGACCGGCTTCTGCGGATGCTCGAGAAGGAGCACCCCGGCGTCCAGGTGCTCGTGCGCGGCAACGAGATCACGCTCGGCGGCAGCACCGATGCGGTCGCGAAGGCGAAAGCGCTGGTCGACGAGCTCCTCGCCATGACGAGGGCGGGGCACGACCTGGCCCCGAGCGATGTGTCGAGCTCCGCGCGCATGCTGCGTCAGGAGGGCGGACCGCGTCCGAGCGAGGTGCTGGGCGAGGCGATCCTGACCACCCGTGGCAAGGTGATCCGTCCGAAGACCCTCGGTCAGAAGGAGTACGTCGACGCGATCGAGGAGAACACGATCGTGTTCGGCATCGGTCCCGCCGGTACGGGCAAGACCTATCTCGCGATGGCGAAGGCGGTGCAGGCCCTGCAGCGCAAGGAAGTGACCCGCATCATCCTCACCCGTCCCGCCGTCGAGGCGGGGGAGCGGCTCGGGTTCCTCCCCGGCACCCTCACGGACAAGATCGATCCGTACCTGCGCCCGCTGTACGACGCGCTGAACGAGATGATGGACCCCGAGATCGTGCCGCGACTGATGGCGACGGGCACGATCGAAGTCGCCCCGCTCGCCTACATGCGCGGCCGCACCCTCAACGACTCCTTCGTGGTGCTCGATGAGGCGCAGAACACGACTCCCGAGCAGATGAAGATGTTCCTCACGCGCCTCGGCTTCGGCACGCGGATGGTCGTCACCGGCGACATCACGCAGGTCGATCTTCCGCAGGGTGCATCCGGTCTCCGTCTGGTCACCCGTGTGCTCGACGGAATCGACGACATCCATTTCTCCCGCCTCACCAGCGATGACGTGGTGCGCCACTCGCTCGTCGGCCGCATCGTCGACGCGTACAGCGAGTACGACGAGAAGCGCACCGCGCAGCGGTTCGAGCGCGAACAGGCGGCCGAGTTCGCCAATCGTGCCGAGCGCCGAGGAGCGCAACGACCAGGACCGCGTGATCGCGCCCCGAAACGAGGACTCTCATGATCGAGATCAACAACGAGTCGGCCATCGACGTCGATGAGACCGTGCTGCAGCGACTGACCGACTTCAACCTCGCACAGCTCCACGTGAGCCCGGACGCCGAGGTGGCGATCGTTCTCGTCGACGAGGGCGCCATGGAGGCTCTTCACGTGCAGTGGATGGATGAGCCCGGTCCCACAGACGTGCTGAGCTTCCCGATGGACGAGCTGCGCCCCGGTACCGAGGATCGCCCGACCGCTCCCGGTCTGCTCGGCGACATCGTCCTCTGCCCGCAGGTCGCGGAAGCGCAGGCGCAGGCCGCGGGACACACTCTGATGGACGAGCTGATCCTGCTGACCACGCACGGGTTGCTTCACCTTCTCGGATTCGATCATGCCGAACCTGACGAGGAGCGTGAGATGTTCGGGCTGCAGAAGGAACTGATCCAGGGCTTCGCCGCAGCTGAACGCCGGCGATGACCGCGGCTCTCCTGCTGATCGCCGCCGTGCTGCTGGTGGCCTTCGGCGGTCTCATGTCCGCGATCGATGCGGCATACGGTGTCACCTCACGGGCGGGTCTGGCCGACATGGCGACGGAAGGGCGCAGGGCCAAGGCTCTGGGTCGCATCGCCGCGGACCTCGATGCGCACGTGAACGCCGTGGCGTTCATCCGCGTGCTGGCAGAGGTCACGGCCGCCGTGCTCGTGACGGTGGCGTTCACCATCCTGATCGAGAACAACTGGTGGGCGATGCTCGCCGCCGCCCTGTTGATGACCGCGATCACCTTCGTTCTCGTGGGGGCGAGCCCGCGCTCGTTCGGGCGCCAGCACGCTGAGGGCATGATCCGCGGCACGGCCTCGGTCGTGCGTGGACTCCGTATCTTCCTGGGCCCCCTCGCCCAGGGACTCGTCGTGCTCGGCAACCGCGTCACGCCGGGTACCGGCCGCAGCTCGTTCACCAGTGAGGACCAGCTGCTCAGCATGGTCGACGAGGCGGCGTCGAACGACCTCATCGAGGAGGACGACCGCGATCTCATCCACTCGGTATTCGACTTCACCGATCAGTTCGTCCGCGCCGTGATGGTGCCCCGCACCGAGATGGTGACCGTCGATGCCACGGCGACGACGGATGAGGCCATGTCGCTGTTCCTGAACCGGGGTGTGTCGCGCATGCCCGTCGTCGATGACGATGCGGACGACGTCGTCGGCGTGCTCTATCTCAAGGACCTCGTGCAGTTCGCCTATCGTGACGACAGCGCGTGGCGCGCGGCCTCGATCCGGCCGATCGCGCGCCCGGCGACCTTCGTCCCCGAGTCGATGCGCGCCGAGACCCTCCTCCAGCAGATGAAGCGCGACGCCGTGCATGTGTGTCTGGTGATCGACGAGCACGGCGGGATCTCGGGCTTGGTGACGCTGGAGGACTTGATCGAGGAACTCGTCGGCGAGATCTCGGACGAGTACGATCAGGTGTCGGCGGAGTTCGTCGATCTCGGTCACGGACGATACCGCGTGAGCTCCCGCCTCTCGCTCGAGGACGTCGGCGATCTCTTCGGTCTCGAGCTCGAGGACGAGGATGTCGACTCGATCGGTGGGCTGCTCGGCAAAGCGCTGGGACAGGTTCCGCAGCCCGGTGCAACGGCCACCGTGGAAGGTTTGGTTCTCACGGGCGGCGCGTCGCGCGGCCGTGGCAGAGGTATCGCGACGGTGTTCGTGGAACGTGCGGCGGGGGAACCCGACGCTTCGCAGGATGAAGGAGATCGAGACGATGACTGACGATACTCGAAGCGGGTTCGTGACATTCGTCGGCCGCCCCAACGTCGGGAAGTCGACGCTGACGAACGCCCTCGTCGGCGAGAAGATCGCCATCACCAGCGAGAAGCCGCAGACCACGCGTCGGGCGATCCGCGGCATCGTGAACCGTCCCGAGGGTCAGCTCGTCATCGTGGACACCCCTGGAATCCACAAGCCGCGCACGCTGCTCGGCGAGCGGCTGAACGATCTCGTCGAGCAGGTGCTGGGCGACGTCGACGTCATCGGCTTCTGCGTGCCCGCGAACGAGAAGGTCGGTCCGGGGGATCGACGGATCGCCGCCTCGCTCGATGGCTACCCGCGTGCGAAGAAGATCGCGATCGTGACGAAGATGGACGCTGCCGCTCGTGATGAGGTCACCGAGCGGCTCCTGGAGGTCGATTCGCTGCGTGAGGACTGGGCCGCTGTCATCCCGCTGTCCGCCCTGACGCGCGAGCAGCTCGACGTGCTCTCGGACGAGATCCTGACGCTGATGCCCAAGGGGCCGGCACTCTATCCGGAGGGCATCACGACGGACGAGTCGCAGGAGGATCGGATCGCCGAGATGATCCGAGAGGCCGCCCTGGAGGGGGTGCGTGACGAGCTCCCGCACTCGATCGCCGTCGTCATCGACGACATCGCGCCCCGTGAGGGCACGGACCTCACCGACGTGCACGCCTCGATCGTGGTCGAGCGCGACAGTCAGAAGGCGATCATCATCGGGCATAAGGGCAAGCGACTCAGCGAGGTGGGGGCGCGAGCGCGCGTCGGCATCGAGGAGCTGCTCGGCACGCGCGTCTTCCTCGGGCTGCATGTGAAGGTCGCGAAGGAATGGCAGCGCGATCCGAAGCAGCTCGGCAGGCTCGGATTCTGAGATGACATCCGGCATCACGTCGATGGCGGCGGGCAGGCCGCCGACCCCGGCGACATGAGTGGTCGCAGCGAAGACCCGAATCCGCTGCGCAACGAGGTCTTCACCCGAGTGTTCGATGAGCACTGGGCAGCAGTGCGGCATCACATCGAGGGCGTCGTCGGCGCGGAGGACGAGGTCACCGAGATCGTCTCCGAAGTGTTCCTGCTCGCCTGGACCAAGCTCAGACCTGCACGACCGCCGAGCCGTGTCTGGCTGTTGCGGGCGACGGATCGGCGGCTGCGGGCTCGTTCCGGCCGGGCGTCGACGCCCTACGGTGCGCTCGACGCTGTGCATCTGGGGCTCTCCGGCGAAGAGGGCGGACCGGATCAGCACAGTCGCCTCGCGGTCCTGCGGGCTTTGGCTGTCCTCACTCCAGGTCAGAGGCGTATCATCATGCTCACGTACTGGGACGGACTCACGGTGGGGGAGATCGCGGAGTTGTTGCGCGCTTCCGAGTTGCGAGTGCGGAAGACGCTGGGACGCGCGCAGGATCGCCTGTGTGCGGAGCTGGGCCTGGAGGGGCGGACGACGGGTGATGACTGACAACGCCGTGCTCGAACGGATGCTGAGCGATGCCGATCCCGCACCGACTCCACGTGACGCTGCGCCCGACGCGCGGGCCCTCGCGACTCGCGACCGCATCCTCCGCACGAGCACCGCACCGAGGCGTCGCCGTCGGCGTGCACTCGGCTGGGCTTCCGGTCTGACCGCGGTCGCAGCCTCGGCGGCTCTGGCCTTCGCCGTGCTCTCCCCGCAGGGGGCGGCGGTGGCCGGGATGCCGGCACCGCTCGAGTTCGACGGCTCGGTCACTGTCGCTCAGGTCGTCGACGGGGCCGAAGCGAGCCTCGCCGAGAGCCCCGGTCCCGGTGAGCCGGTGCGATCGGTCAGGGCCGCCTCATGGGGGTTCAACGTCGAGGTCGATTCGAAGACCACGACCGTCGTTCCCCAGCTTTCGACGCTCACGTGGGAACCGGACGGTTCCGGACGTGCGACCACCATCGACGGTGTTCCGTACGACCCCTCGGACGCGGCGGCGAGCAATGCTGCAGAGGTCACCAGCAGCGGAAGAGTGGTCAACGATCTGGTGATGGCACCGGGGGACTTCACCACTCCCTGGACCGCTGTGCCCGGTGAGGCGCACGACGACATGGTGGCGATGCTCCGTGCGTTCGGCATGCCGGACGACCCGACGGCATTCGACGTGGAGACCGCATTCACCTCCGTCCTCGGCCAATGGACGTTGACGAATGCGCAGCACCGCGAGCTGCTGCTCCTCCTCGAGGAAGCCGGCGGCGGTCAGGCGCTCGGAACGACGACGGATCGGCTGGGGCGACCCGTCGACGGCATCCGTGTGCAGTCGCCCGACGGGGCGGTGAGCGACGTGGTGCTGGTGTCCCGCGACACGGGAAGGATCGTCGGAGTGGAGCGCACCGTGCTGATCGCCGACGAGCTCTTCGCTGCGGGCTCGATCATCTCGTATCAGATGTGGGACGTGGAGGAGGATGTGTTCCGATGAAGCGCTCGACTGCTCTCGCGGCGATCGTCCTCGGGCTGCTCGTCGCCTTCGGAGCGACTCCGGCGATGGCCGCAGACCCGGGCGATCGTGAGGTCGATCCTGCCGTCACCGCGATGCTCGAAGAGGTGCCGGGCGGCATCGTCATCGATGCGACGCGAGCGGTGTGGCCCGACCTCGGCATGGAGCTGCAGATCCGCGGCGCGTCCAGCATCTCCGCGCGCACAGTCGGCGGCTGCGCGACCGGCAAGACCTGCGCATTCAATCTCGCGTCACTCGGCGGGAGCATCCTGAGCTTCAGCTCGTGCAGCGTCAACGCCGTGCCAGCGAGCTTCGTGACCAGGTCAGCCGCGAATGCACGGACCTCCGGCTACATGCAGGCGCGAAACGGATCATCGGTGCTCGCCACCATCTACGCGGGCAACTGGTCCAACGTATCGGGCACCGTCACGAACCTGCGTTGCGTCCTCTGAGAAGCATCGCGCGCCGTGGCCTCGACTGATCCGTTCCGCGCGTGGCAGTGGACCGCGCCGGTGTGGGGCCCGCCCGAGACCTGGGCGTTCGTCGAGCATGAGCTGCGCACTCCCGAGCCCGGCGAGGTCACGATCCGTGTCCTCGCCGCGGGGGTGAACCCCGCAGACGCGAAGCATGTCGCGGCTCCCCGCACGGGCATCGAGCTGCCCGTCCCGATCGGGTATGAGGTCTCGGGGGAGATCTCGGCCATCGGCGCGGACAGCCGGACCGGCTCGGGGGCCGTCGACATCGGCGACGAGGTCATCGCCTTCCGCGTGCGCGGTGGCTACGCGACCGAGATCACCGTGCCCGCCGAGAAGGTGTTCGCCAAGCCGTCGACGCTCACGCACCCCGAGGCCGCGAATCTGCTGCTCGTCGGCACCACGGCCGCAGAGATGCTCGCCGTCACCGCTGCGGCACCAGGGGAGACGATCCTTCTCCACGGCGCTTCCGGCGCCGTCGGCGTGAGCGTGCTGCAGCAGGCGCGGCTCCGCGGCATCCGCGTCATCGGAACGGCGAGCCCAGCCCGCTTCGGCGAAGTCCGAAGGTTCGGGGGCGTCCCTGTGGAGTACGGCCCCGGGCTCTCCGGCCGCGTCCGCGACCTTGCGGATGTTCCGATCGCTGCGGCCTTGGACACGGCGGGAACGCGGGAAGCCGTGGACGCGTCCCTCGAACTCGTCACCGACCGTCGACGGATCGTCACGATAGCCGCCGCGGGTCGCGCGGAGGGTGACGGCATCCGCTTCATCGCCGGGTCGATGCCTCAGAGCGCCCGCTTCCGCGACGAGGTGCGGGGAGAGTTGGTCGCGCTGGCGCAGAACGGCGATCTCGTGGTCCCTCTGGCCCGCACCTTCCCCCTGGCCGACGCACCGGCGGCGCATCGGCTTCTCGCCACCGGCCATCCCGGCGGCAAGATCGCTCTGATCCCCTAGTGCAGGGGCGTTGTCTGTCCGATGTGTGTCCGCTGCTTCAGCGTCCTCCGGCTCAGGCCCGCAGGTAGAAGATGATCCCGGCCGCAGAAATCAATGCGGAGACGACGAAGATCCAGATAGCGAACGTCAACACGATCATGCGGGCACTCCTCTCCGCTTGATCGCCCTCATAGATCTCAGCACCATTCACCTTCAACCGTTCGGCGGCAAGGGCGGTGAGGCGGCGTCGTGAGGCGAGGACGCCGAGCCCGAAGGCTCCCAGAACACCCGAGGACACGAGCGGCAGGATGAGCTCCCACTGCTCAGCAGGAGCGGGGCGGGGACCAGGCGCGTCATCGACGCCGTACACCACGAGGGCTGCTCCGACGATCACGAAAACGATGCCGATCAGTCGTGTCATCCATGGTCGTTGCGTGGCATTCGCCACGGATCCGCGATGTGATCCGATCACGTAGTTCCCCGCGATGATGAGCTCGGTGGTCTGCCGGGACAGGATCGACGCGAGGATGCCGATGAGGATGGCGAACCCGCCGATGAGCAACTCGATTCTCATCGCATCGCGACCGGAGGTCTATGCATGTGGAAATGATCGCACACGACGGCGGGCGCTCAGTCGATCTCCCGGAGCGCGGACGTCACGATCACGACACCGTCTCCGTACTCCGCGTCCGCGGCATCCTGGATCGTCCCGTCATCCCAGACGACATCGAGCCACACGTAACCGCGATCGGTGCGGAGCGTGACCGCCTCATCCCCGAGGCGGGCCGAGATGTCGTCCTGGATGCGGCTGAGTTCTCCGGGCGGCGTCGTGCCGTCGACACCGTCCGTCGGATCCTCCGGGGCGATCGGGTCGAAGAGTGCGAGCATGATCGGCGGATCGGTGTTCGTGAGTCGCTCGCCGTCGTAGGTGGCATACACGGCGTATGCACCCCACGTCGTCTCCCCGCTGGACTCGCGACCCTCCACGTCGTCCCAGGACCAGCCGTCGACGGGGACGCCGTCGCATTGCGGAGGAGACGACTCCATGATCGCTCCCATGCACAGCTGCACGTCGCCACCCACGTCCAGCACCGTACCCACCCCGATCACGCGCCCTTCGGGGAGATCGGGCCGGGCGTCCTCGATGCGCTGCTCGGATGACGCCGTCGTGCTCGTCGGCGCCGGCGAGGTGCCGGGGCCCGTCGTGCATGCGCTCAGGAACAGGAGGGCGACGCCTGAGGCGGCGGCGATGGACAGGCGACGCTGCGATGTGCTCATACCGACGAGTGTCGGTGGGATCCGGATCGTCTCAGACACGTCGGTACCGCGATCGCATCCCTGCTAGCATGACCTCATGCCTTTCGGCGGTCTGCTTCTTCTTAGCTGCCGCGACGAGTCCTAAAGCTAGGGCCTTCCTCGTCGCGGCGCTTGTGTTGGCCCGTTCATCTTGACGAAGAGAAGAAGCCCCATCATGCAGAACACTCAGCGCCCGTCCGCTATGCCGATCCACAAGTACCGGCCGTTCCACGAGCAGATCAACGTCCACCTGCCTGACCGCACCTGGCCCGACGCCCGCATCACCAAGGCGCCCCGTTGGTGCGCGGTCGACCTCCGTGACGGCAACCAGGCCCTGATCGACCCGATGTCGCCCGAGCGCAAGCGCGTGATGTTCGAGCTGCTCGTCAGCATGGGGTACAAGGAGATCGAGGTCGGCTTCCCCTCGGCGAGCCAGACCGACTTCGACTTCGTCCGTCAGCTCATCGAAGAGGACCTGATCCCGGACGACGTCACCATCCAGGTGCTGACGCAGGCGCGTGAGCACCTCATCGCGCGCACCTATGAGTCGATCGCCGGCGCCAAGCAGGCCATCGTTCACCTGTACAACTCGACGAGCGTGCTGCAGCGCGAGGTCGTCTTCCGCACCGACAAACAGGGCATCATCGACATCGCGCTCGAGGGGGCGCGCCTGTGCCGGCAGTTCGAGAAGACCATCCCCGACACGAAGGTCTACTACGAGTACTCGCCCGAGAGCTACACCGGCACGGAGCTCGAGTTCGCCGTCGACATCTGCAACCAGGTGATCGAGGTCTTCGAGCCCACTCCCGACCGCAAGGTGATCATCAACCTGCCCGCCACGGTCGAGATGGCCTCGCCCAATGTCTACGCCGATTCGATCGAGTGGATGAGCCGTCACCTCGCGCACCGCGAGAACGTGATCCTGTCGCTGCACCCGCACAACGACCGCGGTACCGCGATCGCAGCGGCTGAGCTCGGCTACATGGCCGGCGCCGATCGCATCGAGGGATGCCTGTTCGGCAACGGCGAGCGCACGGGCAACGTCGATATCGTCGCGCTGGGCATCAACCTCTTCACGCAGGGTATCGACCCGCAGATCGACTTCAGCGACATCGACCAGGTCAAGCGCACGGTCGAGTACTGCAACCAGCTGCCGGTGCCGGAGCGCAGCCCGTGGGCGGGCGACCTCGTCTTCACCGCTTTCAGCGGATCGCATCAGGACGCGATCAAGAAGGGCTTCGAAGCCATGGCCGTGCGTGCCGAGGCCGAGGGTGTGACGGTCGACGACATCGAGTGGGCCGTACCGTACCTGCCCGTCGACCCGAAGGACCTCGGTCGCTCCTACGAGGCCGTCATCCGCGTGAATTCGCAGTCCGGCAAGGGCGGTGTCGCCTACCTGCTGAAGGCCGACCACGCGATCGATCTGCCCCGCAAGCTCCAGATCGAGTTCTCGGGCGTCGTGCAGGCGAAGACGGATGCCGAGGGTGGAGAGGTCACGAGCGAGCAGATCTGGTCGATCTTCAACGACGAGTACCTTCCGGCGGTCGACACGGCGGCGAAGTGGGGACGCTTCGAGCTCCTCGCCACGCAGACCCGCAGTGACATGTCCGGCGACGTCGCCCTCGACGTGGTCCTGCGCGACGACGATCAGCAGGTGTCCGTCACCGGCAACGGCAACGGGCCTGTCGCCGCTTTCGTCGAGGTGCTGCGTGGGCAGGGCTTCGACATCACGGTGTACGACTACGTCGAGCATGCGCTCAGCGCCGGTGGCGACGCGCAGGCGGCAGCCTACGTCGAGCTGCAGGTCGGCGATCAGCGTCTGTGGGGCGTCGGCATCGACGGCGACATCTCGACCGCGTCCCTCAAGGCGATCGTGTCGGGTGTGAACCGTTCGATCCGCACGCGTCAGCAGGAGCTCGCGGCGGTCTGATCGACGCGTCTCGACGACGGCGGCCGGAATCCCCCGAGGACCCCGGCCGCCGTCGTCTGTGTGTGCACCTCTGGTCAGGGGGCTATGCGACCCATTGCACCAGCTGCCAGACGAGACCGTTCGGATCGGCGAACTGGCAGTAGCGCTCACCCCACGGCTCGGTCTCCGGGGGAGTGATGACCCGCGCTCCGGCGTCGGAGATGCGCGCGAACTCCCGGTCGATGTCGTCGACGACGAACACGACCAGGGTGCCTTCCCCTGCGGAGCCGGAGATCTCCTGCGGGCGGAACGTGCTCAGTCCGGTCTCGAGGAAGATGATGTTCGGTGGCGAGTCCGGGTGCTGCAGGGAGACGAATCCCTCGGCGGACATCGCCTCCTCGAAGCCGAAGTGGGTCTTGGCGAAGGACGCCGAGGCGGCGACGTCGGGAACGTTGAGCGAGATGGCGGTCTGAGTGATGTTCACAGTTCTCCTGTCATAAACTACGTACAACGTATAGAGTTAAGTCGTCGACGCGGGAGGGTATTCCGAAATGGCCAAGAATCTCGTGGACCTGCTCTGGCGCAAGGACGCGTCCGAGCGAGCGGACGGGCATCGCGGGCCGCGTTCTCGCGTATCCGTCGACGCCGTGGTGTCCGGGGCGATCGAACTCGCGGACGCCGGTGGGGCCGAGGCGATGACGATCCGTGCGCTGGCGCAGTCGCTCGACCTCACGGCGATGTCCGTCTACACGCACGTCAACAGTCGGGCGGACCTGCTCGTCCTGATGGTCGACGAGGCGCACGCGAGGATGGCGACGTCGCCGGCGGACGGAGCGGGGTGGCGAGCCCGCGTGCGTCGCGTGGCCGATGAGAATCTCGCCCTGTTCCGCGCCCATGCGTGGTTGCTGGACGTCGATGATGCTCGAGTCGTCGTGGGTCCGGGAACGATAGCGAAGTACGACCGCGAGTTGCGGGCATTCGATGACGCCGGACTGTCTGCTGTCGAGCGTGACGCGGCGTTGTCCTTCGTCCTCGACTTCGTGAGGGCGACGGCGGCGAGAATGCGCGGGAGTGCAGAGCGGGAGCGCTTCGGGCCGTTCTGGGCCGACGCCGCGCCGCGCGTGACGGGATATCTCGGCGCGGACTTCCCCCTTGCTCAGGCGGTCGGTCAAGCAGCCGGCGAAGCGATGGACGGCCCCTACGACGCCGACGTCGCATGGGACTTCGGTGTGGCACGGCTGATCGACGGGCTCGCCGGCATCGTCTCGGATTCCTCGCCGCGCTGAGAGCGTGTCGTGCTGGTTCTCAGAGGTCGGCGCTGGGCTTGACGATCGCGATCGCGCCGGTCTCTGCGGCCACCTTGCGGCGGTAGATGCGCCGCTGCTCGGGCAGGGAGACGTCGAACGTGACGGCGAGGACCCGGATGACGGCGGTGACGGCGATGCCGATGACCGCCGCGAGAGTGATCGGCATTCCGAGGGCGACGGCGATCACGATGAAGGTGCATCCTGCCCCCGCGGCGACCGCGTAGAGCGAACCGACGTGCATGATCGCGGTCGGAAGCCCCATGAGCATGTCGCGGAGCACGCTGCCACCGACCGCGGCGCAGACGCCGATGAAGACCGCCGGGACTTCGGGGATCCCGAATGCGAGGGCCTTGCTCGTCCCGAAGGCGCCGAACATGCCGATCACCACGGCATCGAGGACCACGATCACGGTGTTCAGCCGGGTGAAGAGGCCCGCGAGCAGCATGCCGAGCAGGGCCGCCCCGCCGGCGGTGACCAGATACCACTGATTCTGCAGGGTGGCGGGCGTCTGTCCCAGCAGGATGTCGCGGATGAGACCGCCACCCATCCCGATCATGATGCCGATGATCGAGACGCCGAGCCAGTCGAGTCGACGCTGCCCCTGGAACCCCGATGCGAACATCGCGCCCTGGACGCCACCGAGGCCGACGCCGAGGAGGTCCGCCCACAGCGGAATGGTGAAGAGCGGTTCGGTCACGCCTCCATTCTCGCGCACGGAGGATAATCGGAGGGTGCCCACCTATCGAGACGAAGCGGTGATCCTGCGCACCCACAAGCTCGGTGAGGCGGATCGCATCGTCATCATGCTCTCGCGGCGTCATGGCAAGGTTCGCGCGGTCGCGAAGGGCGTGCGCCGGACCTCGTCGAAGTTCGGGGCCAGACTCGAGCCGTTCATGGTCGCCGACGTGCAGCTGTATCAAGGCCGCTCGCTCGACATCGTGCAGCAGGCCGAGTCGCTCGGTTCCTACGGAACGGACATCGCCGCGCACTACGACCGGTTCACGGCGGCCAACGCGATGGTCGAGACGGCCGATCGCCTGAGCGACTCGGAGGCGACGCCCGACCAGTACCTGCTCCTCGTCGGCGGGCTGCGTGCGCTGTCCCGCGGAGAGCATGTCGCCCGCAGCATCCTCGACTCGTATCTGCTGCGGGTGATGTCCCTCTCCGGATGGGCGCCCTCCCTCGACGAATGCGCGCGCTGCGGCACTCCGGGTCCGCACTCCCGGTTCGTCGCGCAGCTGGGCGGACTGGTCTGCCAGAACTGCGCCCCTGCCGGGAGCCCCCGCGTCGCCGAGAAGACCCTGGCGCTGCTCCGGGCGCTGATCGCCGGCGAGTGGGACGTCATCGACGGGTCTTCGCCCGCCGACACGGCCGCTGCGTCCGGCCTGGTCTCCGCCTACGCTCAATGGCATCTGGAACGCGGGATCCGCTCCCTCGCCCACGTGTCCGACATCCCTTCGGAAGGAGAACGGTGAGCCCGAAGCCGTATACGCACAAGGACGCCGTGGCCTATCGCCCGCTGGACTGGACCGGCGTGCATCCCCCTGCGTTCCGGGCCGTGCCGGAGCACGTGGCGATCGTCATGGACGGCAACGGCCGCTGGGCCAACCGCCGGGGTCTCAACCGGATCGAAGGTCACAAGGCAGGGGAGGAGGTGCTTCTCGATGTGGTCGCCGGCGCGATCCAGGCCGGGGTGAAGCATCTCTCCGTGTACGCGTTCTCGACCGAGAACTGGGCGCGCTCTCCCGAGGAGGTCCGCTTCCTGATGGGATACAACCGCGACGTGCTGCACCGACGCCGTGATCAGCTCAACGAATGGGGCGTGCGGATCCGCTGGGCCGGACGCAAGCCGCGTCTGTGGGGAAGCGTCATCAAGGAGCTCCAGCACGCCGAGCAGCTCACTCGTGACAACGACGTGCTCACCCTCACCATGTGTGTGAACTACGGCGGCAGGGTGGAGCTCGTCGATGCGATGCGGGCGATCGCCGAGGATGTCGCCGCCGGGCGGGTGAAGCCGAAGGCGATCACCGAGAAGATGATCCGCCGGAACCTGTATGTGCCCGACATGCCGGACGTCGACCTGTTCCTGCGCAGCTCGGGGGAGCAACGCACCTCGAACTTCCTGTTGTGGGAGTCGGCCTACGCCGAGATGGTGTTCCTCGACACCCTCTGGCCCGATTTCTCGCGTGAGGAGCTGTGGCGCGCCATCGGTATCTACCTGTCGCGCGATCGTCGTTTCGGCGGCGCGATCGACACGCCGGAGGCCTCGGCCTGAGCCCGGAGCCACCTCTCGGCTTCCCGCGGATGGCGCAGCCTCACGACGACGAGGTGGGGGAAGTGTTCCTGCAGGGCCGGAAACCGCTCGCTCCATTTGTGGAGCGTCGCCGTCTGCCACGCGAGGATGTTCTCCTCGGGATCGCGGTTCAGCAGGTTCCACGGTCCCTTCTCGCGGTTCCCGTTCCAGAGCTCGAGTCGCAGGATGCCGCGGGCGAGCGTGCGCCGGATCAGACGGGCGCGCACGACGCGGTGCGGATAGTCCAGCCAGACGGCGAGCTGCGCGCGCGGCGTGAGGATCGCATCCGTGCCCTTGCTCGTGTACTGCCACTCGGTGACCCAACGGTCGTCGGACGCGAAGGCGCGCACGTCGTCGAGGAACTCGGGGCGAGGAGTCCAGTTCGGTCCGTGGAACAGACCGTCGATCTCGACGTGGCGCAGGCTCCACATCGTGCCGATACGCCGCGACAGGGTCGTCTTCCCCGAGCCGGAGACGCCCGCCACCAGAACCCGCTCCGGCCGGAGCGGCAGCGGGTCGTCGGCGGAGAGCATCCGAGAAGCCTACCCGCGAGCTGTGGCTGCCTCGGAATAGCTCATAGGCGCATGCGGTTGCATGAGAGTGTGACTGAACCCATCTCCATCGACATCTGGTCCGACATCGCCTGCCCCTGGTGCTACATCGGCAAGCGCAACCTCGAGAAGGGTCTCGAAGCGGTCGCCGCCGACGAGGACGCACCGCAGGTCAACATCACCTTCCACTCCTTCGAGCTCTCGCCCGACACCCCCGTCGACTTTGACGGCGACGAGATCGACTTCCTCGCCGGGCACAAGGGAATGCCGCGCGAGCAGGTCGAGCAGATGCTGTCGAATGTGACCGGTGTCGCCGCGAACGCGGGACTCGAGTACCGCTTCGACCTGCTGCAGCACACCAACACGGTCAAGGCTCATGAGCTGCTGCACTTCGCGAAGGCCGAGGGCCTGCAGCACGAGCTGGAGGAGCGGCTCATGTCCGCCTACTTCACCGAAGGCAAGCACGTCGGCCGTATCGACGACCTGGTCGAGCTCGCGACCGAGGTCGGCCTCGACGCAGATCGCGCTCGCGCGGCGCTCGAGAGCGAGCAGTACCTGCCGGCGGTTCGTCAGGATCAGGCCCAGGCCCGCGCCTACGGCATCCAGGGTGTGCCGTTCTTCGTCGTCGACGGCCAGTACGGCATCAGCGGGGCGCAGCCACCGGCGGCGTTCGAGAACGTCCTCCGCGACCTCTGGTCGAAGCGCGGAGAAGCCGAGACGGAGACGGCAGCCGTCTGACCGTTCGGCGCCGGTCCGACCGCTCGGCTCGATCTAGCGGGTCAGCGCGGCTTCGATGGCGCTGACGATCTCGGGGGCGTCCGGCTTCTGCTTCGGGCGGAAGCGCAGGACGTCCCCATCCGGCAGCACGAGGAACTTCTCGAAGTTCCACTCGACCCGTCCGGCTTTTCCGCCGGCGTCCGGGGTCTCCTTGAGTGCCTTGTAGAGCTCCGCGGCGTTCTTGCCGTTCACCTTGACCTTGTCGTTGACCGGGAACGTGACGCCGTACGTCGTCGAGCAGAACTCGAGGATGTCGTCCACCGAGCCGGGCTCCTGGCCGAAGAACTGGTTGCACGGGAAGCCGACAACCGTGAACCCGCGGTCGCCGTACAGACGCTGCAGCTCCTCGAGCTGCTCGTACTGCGGCGTCAGGCCGCACTTGGAGGCGACGTTCACGACCAGCACCACGTCGGCACCGAGATCGTCGAGCGTCTTCTCCTCGCCCTTCGCGTCGGTGAACGGGATCGTGCGGAGCGCGGATTCGGTCATATTCACAGCTTAGATCGCCGCATCCCCGTGGGCTCCGCGTCTGGGAGAATAGAGGGGACATGACTCTCGCCACCGCACCTGCCCGCCCCCTTCGCATCGGTCCGATCGATCTCGACGTGCCGGTCGTCCTCGCACCCATGGCGGGGATCACCAACACCGCCTTCCGGCGACTGTGTCGTGAGTACGGCGCCGGGCTGTACGTCAGCGAGATGATCACCTCGCGCGCTCTCGTCGAGCGCAACGAGACCACCATGCGACTGATCCGCCACCACGAGTCGGAGACGCCGCGGTCCATCCAGCTGTACGGCGTCGACCCGAAGACCATCGCCGAGGCCGTCCGCATCATCGTCGCCGAGGACCACGCCGACCACATCGACCTCAACTTCGGGTGCCCGGTGCCGAAGGTCACGCGCCGCGGCGGGGGAGCGGCGCTGCCGTGGAAGTCGAAGCTGTTCGCCGACATCGTCGACCAGGCGGTGAAAGCCGCAGGCGACATCCCGCTCACGGTGAAGATGCGCAAGGGCATCGATAAAGACCACCTCACCTTCCTCGATGCCGGGCGAGCGGCTGAAGATGCAGGGGCGGCCGCGGTCGCGCTGCACGCCAGGACCGCTGGCGAGTTCTACTCGGGGTTCGCGGACTGGAACGCGATCGGCGAGCTGAAGCAGGCGGTCACGAGCATCCCGGTGCTCGGCAACGGCGATATCTGGTCGGCCGACGACGCCGTGCGCATGATGGCGCAGACCGACTGCGACGGTGTCGTGGTCGGGCGTGGCTGCCTCGGACGCCCGTGGCTGTTCGGCGAGCTGGCCACGGCCTTCGGTGGGGAGGGGAAGACCGTCGATGCGACACTCGGCTTCGTCGCGAACGCCTTCCGTCGCCACGCCGAGCTGCTGGTCGAGTTCTTCGAGGATGAGGACCGCGGGTGCCGGGATATCCGCAAGCACGTGTCCTGGTACTTCAAGGGCTACCCGGTCGGGGGCGACATCCGCACCGGACTCGCCACGGCATCCAGCCTCGCCGAGATCGACGACCTCCTCGGCCGGCTCGATCACACGGCGCCCTATCCCGGTGCGGACGCCGAGGGGCAGCGCGGTCGAGCGGGACACCCGAAGCGCACCGCCCTGCCGGAGAAGTGGTTGGAGTCGCGGGAGATCGCATCCGACACCTCGGAGATGATGCGTGGAGCGGAGATCGAGAACAGTGGCGGTTGACCCCAAGGCAGGCCTGCGCGCCGACGGCTACGACGCGCGAGACGCCGAACGCTTCTTCGCCGAAACCCATCGTTCCGAGCGCAACGATTTCGCTCGCGATCGTGCCCGTGTTCTGCACTCCGCCGCGCTGCGCCGACTCGCCGCGAAGACGCAGGTGCTCAGTCCCGCCAGCACCGCGGATTTCGCCCGCAACCGGCTGACGCATTCCCTCGAGGTGGCTCAGGTCGGGCGCGAGCTCGCTGTCGCCCTCGGCGTCTCGGCGGATGTCGTCGACACGGCGTGCCTGAGCCACGACCTGGGGCATCCTCCCTTCGGTCACAACGGCGAACGAGCTCTCAACGAGTGGGCAGAGCCCATCGGGGGCTTCGAGGGGAACGCCCAGTCCCTGCGCATCCTCTCGCGGCTGGAGGCGAAGGTCCTCGACGACGACGACCGTTCCGTGGGGTTGAATCTGACCCGTGCCAGCCTCGACGCCACGTGCAAGTACCCGTGGACGGTCGACAGTCCGGTGCCGGACCCGGGTGGTCGGCTGAAGTTCGGGGTGTACCCCGAGGACGAGGCTGTCTTCCGTTGGATGCGCGAAGGGGCGCCGGGGCGTCTCCGCTGCATCGAAGCCGAGATCATGGATCTCTCCGACGATATCGCGTACTCGGTCCACGACTTCGAGGACGCCATCGTGAACGGCTATGTCGACGTCGCTCAGCTCGCCGATCCCCGTCAGCACGACGCTCTCGTCGGACGGATCCAGCAGTGGGTGGGATACGACTTCACTCGCGATGAACTCGCCGATGCGCTCTACCGCCTCGCGTCGCAGCCGATGTGGCTCTCGTCCTTCGACCGCTCTCGCCAGGCACTGGCCCGTCTCAAGAACCTCACGAGCGATCTGATCGGACGCTTCGCCCGAGCCTCGGTCTCCGCGACCACGGAGGCCTACGGCACGACAGCACTCGTCCGCTACAACGCCCATGTCGTCGTCCCGCGAGTGATCGAGGTCGAGATCGCCGTGCTCAAGGGCATCATGGGGCAGGCGATCGTCACGATCGAAGCCCGCAAGGGCGTCTACAAGGAGCAGCGGCGGGTGCTGAAGAGACTCGCCGACGCCCTCTGGTCGACCGACGCGCTGTGGTCCGCCGGGTCCGATGTGCTCGAGCCCGCGTTCGCCGCGGACTTCGTCGCGGCGGAGAACGACGCCGAACGCGCCAGAGTCGTGGTGGACCAGATCGCGAGCCTCACCGACCAGAGCGCGATCGACTGGCACAACCGCCTCGTCGGCGAGATCGATCCGGCCGAGGTCGGGATCTGGACTCCCCGTCACGCCCGCCCTGGAGCCCAGGCGCACGCCGAGCGGCTGCCCGTCGCCGAAAGGGCGCACTGATGCCGCGGATCCGGCAGGCCGATGTCGATGAGGTGAAGGCGCGTACGAACATCGCCGACATCATCGGGGAGCGTGTCGCTCTCAAGTCGGCGGGTGTCGGGTCGCTCAAGGGGCTGTGTCCTTTCCACGATGAGAAGAGCCCGAGCTTCCATGTGCGCCAGCAGGTGGGGTACTACCACTGCTTCGGATGCGGGGAGTCGGGGGACGTCTACTCCTTCCTGCGGGAGATGGATCACGTCAGCTTCACGGAAGCGGTCGAGCGTCTCGCCGGGCGTATCGGGTACACACTGCACTATGAAGACGGGGGAGCAGCCCCCGAGACGAGCGGCCGCAGCCGGCTGTACGCGGCGAACACCGCGGCGGCGGAGTTCTTCCGTGCGCAGCTGCTCACCCCCGATGCGGAGGCAGGACGGCGCTTTCTCGGTGAGAGAGGATTCGACGCCGGAGCTGCGGCGCATTTCGGAGTCGGCTTCGCTCCGCGCGGGTGGGACGGGATGCTCAAGGCGCTGACCGCACAGGGGTTCACCCGTGAGGAGCTGAGCAATGCGGGTCTCGTCTCCACGGGGCAGCGCGGGGTCTACGACCGCTTCCGCGGGCGTCTGGTGTGGCCGATCCGGGATGTCTCGGGGCAGACCATCGGATTCGGCGCGCGCAAGCTCTTCGACGACGACCAGGGACCCAAGTACCTGAACACCCCGGAGACGCCCATCTACAAGAAGGCGCAGGTGCTGTACGGACTCGACCTCGCCAAGCGCGACATCGCTCGCGGCGACCCTCGCCGTGTGGTCGTGGTCGAGGGATACACCGACGTGATGGCCTGTCACCTCGCCGGTCTCACGACGGCGATCGCGACATGTGGCACGGCCTTCGGCACCGATCACATCAAGGTGCTGCGCCGGGTGATGGGTGACGACAACGCATCCGGTGAGGTCGTCTTCACGTTCGACGGTGACGAGGCGGGGCAGAAGGCCGCGCTGCGTGCCTTCACGGAGGACGACCGTTTCAACGCGCAGACCTTCGTCGCCGTCGCGCCCGACGGCCTCGACCCGTGCGATCTGCGTCTTCAGCGCGGAGACGCCGCGGTTCGCGGACTGATGGACGCGAAGCAGCCGATGTTCGAGTTCGCGATCGACCGCAAGCTGAGTGGCTTCGACCTCTCGACGGTAGAGGGTCGGGTCGGGGCTCTGCGGGCCGCCGCTCCGATCGTGGCCGAGATCCGTGACCAGCTCCTCCGGCCGGGATACGAGCGTGTGCTGGCGCGTCGGCTCGGGATGGATCCCACCGAGGTGCGCAGTGAAGTCGAACGCGCGGCTCGTGGGGGACCTGCACCGCATCAGGTGCGTCGGGAGGCTCCGCAGATCGACTCGGTGACCGGCGCTCCCCTCGTCGCTCCGGTCACTCTCGCGACCCTGCCCCGCAGCCCCGACGTCGCGGTCGAACGCGATGCGCTGATGGGAGCCCTGCAGTACGGGCATCAGGTCGATCAGGCCCTCCTCAACAGGGCTCTGGAGGCGCCGTTCCGCACCCCGGCACTGGATGCCGTGCGCGAGGCCGTCGCCACGGCTCCCGACCGCACCAGGGCCGGCTGGGTGACCGAGGCCGTGAACGGCGTCCGCGAGCCCTACCGCTCGCTCGCGGGGGAGCTGCTGATGACGCCGTTCCCGGAGCGGACGGAAGAGCGGGCCGTCGCCACCGTGGCCGACCTCGCCCGCAGGCTCGTGCTCCGCCAGCTCGAGCACGAGAAGCAGGAGCTCCTCGGTGCGGTGCAGCGCGTGCCCGCCGATTCCGACGGTGGTCGCGCGCTGCGGATGCGTCTGCGCGACATCGACGCAGAGCGTCAGCGCTTCGCCGAGTCGTAACGCGTACCGGCATCGCCCAGAGGGCAGGATGGAGTCATGTCCCGCAGGCCCGTATCCACGAACGCGATCGATTGCTCCGATCTGGTGATCGACCGCATCGGCCACGGGATCCCGACTCGGGCCGTCGACGGCGTCACCTTCTCCCTTGCCCCGGGCGGACTCATCTGCGTCGCGGGCCCCACGGGTTCGGGCAAATCGACATTGGTCGCCGCTCTCGCCGGTTCCACCGATCCCTCGGTCAAGGTCGTCGGCGGGCGCGCCGAGGTGTGCGGGGTGGATGTGCGTCGCCCGGGTCGCAAGCATCGGATCCTCACCTACCGCACCGGATTCGTACCGCAGGGCGCCGGCGCCGATCTGCCGCCGCGACTCACCGTGAACGAGGTGATCGCGGAGCCCATCCTCATGCGCGAGCGGCGGGTGAACACGAAGGCGCTCTCGATCCGCGTCGCCACTCTGCTCGACGAGCTGCACCTTCCTCTCGGAACAGCCGCGAAGTTCCCCTACGAGCTCAGTGCGGGCATGCGTCAGCGCGTGGCGATCGCGCGGTCGTTCGTCCTGGAGCCGAAGGTGCTCATCGCCGACGAGGTGCTCGCGAATCTCGACCTCGAGGTGCGGCCGGTCGTGTTCGATGCGATCACCCGTCGTCGCAAGGAGCAGTCGATGGCCGCTCTCCTCGTCACCAATGACGCCGACTTCATCCGCGAGCTGAACGCCGAGACGCTCATGCTCCGCAACGGACATGTCGTCGCGCGCGGCGTGGGCAAGGACCTGCTGTGGGTGCCGAACGCGGAGGCGGATTCGCGCCACTGACCCCGACACGCCCGGCATCCGCGAACGGTGCCCCGGTGTCGTGAACAGGTCCGGGAGTTTGCTAAGCTTGTCGAGTTGCCCGCTCAGCGGTGCACATTCCTCGGTAGCTCAATTGGCAGAGCAGCCGGCTGTTAACCGGCAGGTTCTTGGTTCGAGTCCAAGCCGGGGAGCCAACGAGAGAAGCCCCCTCCACGGAGGGGGCTTCTCTCGTTTTCCCGTGCACCGAGCGGGCACCGTCGAGCGGGCACCGTCGAGCAGGCACCGTCGAGCAGGCACCGTCGAGCAGGCACCGTCGAGCAGGCGCCGTCGAGCAGGCGCCGTCGAAGAGCCGACGTCGATCAGCCGAGGGACGAGAAGAGCCCCTTCATCGGAAGGGGCTCTTCTCGTCCGAGGAGGTCGGATCAGCCGACGCCCTCCATCGCGCTCGTCTCGGTGTTGCCGATGCGGGCGATGACGTCGGGCCGACGGCGGGCCAGGTAGGCGTACCGGGTGAGGGCCAGGGCGACCGTCACGAGGAACACGTAGGGGATCACGTTGTAGGGGAAGACCGGTACCGGCCAGACGTTCGCGAAGAAGACGTAGGCCATGGTGACGACGGCGACCGTCGCGCAGACCTTCACGAGTCCATTGCGCATCTTCGCGCGCTGCGTGTAGACGACACAGGCGATCGCGACGAGTGCGTAGGCGACCATGTAGCCGTAGGTGCCCCAGGTGTTCACCCAGACGAGGATCTCGCCGGTCGCCGCGCCCGAGAGCAGCAGCACGATGTCCACTGCCACGGCTGCAGCGCCGGCGATGATCAGGACGCGGTGAGGCGTCAGATGCTGCTCGTGGGTGCGTCCGAATCGTTCGGCGACGACGCCCTCCTTGCCCATCACGTACACGATGCGACCGATCACGTTGAGCGGAGCGACGACCACGGCGAAGAACGACGCGGAGACACCGAACGTGAGCACGGCCGCGAACCAGCCGGGCATCCCGATCAGTGCGGACATGCTCTCCAGGGGACTGGACGAGGTGGCGAGGTCGTCACCGAGTACCGTGATCTGGGTGTAGGCGGCGAACACGTACAGCACCCCCACACCGAGGGCGCTCCACATGATCGCGCGGGGGATGGCCTTGTACGGCTCCTTGGCCTCGCGACCGAGCGCGTCGGCGGAGGAGAAGCCGACGAAGCCGAGGATGCCGAGGACCATGCCGGACGCGACCCCCTGGAACGACGATCCGGAAGCGAGCACCTGCGCGGGGTCCCACGCGGCGGGGCCGGCCCACACGAGCGCGGCGATCAGGAGAACGAGGATGATTCCCACCGAGACGAGCTCCAGCACGAGCGAGACCCGGGCGGACAGGCGGATCCCGCGGATCGTGAACAGCGTCGCCAGGCCGCCGAGGACGACGGCGAGGCCGATGTCCCACCCGAGGCCCTGGGCGGGGAGGCCCAGCATGGTGAGGAACTGCGCCATGTAGCTGACGGAGCCGCTGAGCGAAGCCGCAGCGATGCCGAAGCAGCCGATCAGCAGTGTGACGCCGGCGAGGAATGCGCCGAACGGACCGAGCCCCTTGGAGACATAGGTGTAGAGCGATCCCGCAGAGGCGTGCTTGCGGGCGAACACGACAACGCAGTAGCCGACGCACAGGATGACGATGGTCGCGAGTGCGAAGGCGTAGATGGTGCCGTTGCCGGCACCGAGGAAGATAGCCGCAGCGGTGAACGCGATGACGGCGCTGGGGGCGATGTTCGCGATGGCCTGGGCGGCGAGTTCCGGTCCGCTCATGACGCCGGTGCGAAGACCGGCATCGGTGGGCGTGCCGGGTGGGGCGACGACGGTGTCTGACATGGTTCTCCTGGATTCGGGTTTCCGGGGATGGGGTGGAGGCTGCGGGTGGCGTGCGGTCAGGGGATGAGAAGCGTGCGGAGCGCGGAGCCGGTCTCGAGATCGTCGAGCGCCGCAGCGGCCTCGGCGAGCGGACGTCGACCGGAGATGAGCGGATCGATCTTGAGCTGGCCGTCCATGTAGCGGTCCACCAGCGCCGGGACATCGATCGAGGGACGCACGGAGCCGTAGTTCGATCCCAGGATGCGCTGGTCGGCCTCGGCGAGGACGAGGGGTTCGAACGAGGCACGGGCTCCCGTGGGAGGGAGGCCGACGATCACGGCGGCACCGCCGAGGCCGAGCATCTGGATCGACTGCTCGGTCGTCGATGTGCGGCCGATCGCGTCGAACGCGTAGTCCACGCCGTCCGGGATGAGTTCGCGCAGCTGGGCGACGGGGTCGCCCAGCGAGGCATCGATGCGATCCGTCGCGCCGAACTGCAGCGCCATCTGCGTCTTCTCCGGACGCACGTCGATCGCGATGATGCGTTCGGCGCCGGCCAGGCGCGCGCCCTGCACGACATTGAGGCCGACGCCGCCGCAGCCGATCACGACGACGGTGGAACCGGGCTCGACCGCCGCCGTGTTGAGAACGGCGCCGACGCCCGTGGCCACCGCGCAGCCGACGACGGCGATGACATCGAGCGGCGCATCGTCACGGACCTTGACGGCCCCCGAGGCGGGAACGACGACCTCCTCCGCGAACGAGGAGACTCCGAGATAGTGGTGCAGCGGTTCGCCGTCGAGGCTGAGGCGCGAGGTGCCGTCGAACAGCACGCCGAGGGGAGCGACCACGGTCGCGACCTTCTGGCAGCGGGCCTCGTGGCCGGCGCGACAGTAGCGGCACTCACCGCACGGCGGCACCCAGCTCAGGACGACGTGATCGCCGACGGCCAGTGTGGTGACACCTTCACCGAGTTCGGTCACGACACCGGAACCCTCGTGTCCCATGACCAGGGGAGCGGCCGCATCCCATTCGCCGCGCTTGACGTGGAGGTCGGAGTGGCACACGCCGGCAGCGGCGATGCGTACTCGAACCTCACCTGCACGCGGCGGGGCGAGGTCGACGTCGACGAACTCGATCGGGGACTGCGGATCGCGGAAGACAACAGCTTTCATGACATCCTTCGGGTGGAGGGGGCTGCCGACGATGCTAGGAGAGTGCGGGACCGCAGGCATCCGACAAATATGTGGATTGCAGAGAACGTTTTCACACTTTGTATGATCAGGAGGTGGCTCGTGATGTCGCCTCCGTGGCGCGATACCTCCAAGGGGAGCTGCTGCACGGGCGCGTTCCGAGTTCGCGACATGTGAATTCCGTCGTCGCGCTCGAAGTGTTCGGCGCCCCGACCGACAGTCTCTTCACCACTCTCGTCACCGTCGACGCTTGGCAACTGGACCGGCTCGCCGACGATGCGGAGCGGGTCGCCCTGCTCCGGGACGTGGTCGTCGTGACGGATGCGGACACGCCCTCTTTCCGACGTCTGCTCGAGGACGGAGGCATCACGGCGATCGTCGGGGCAGGAACGTCGGGCGAGCTGCTGACGCCGATGCTGACGGCCCTGCTCGCCGTCGACCAGGCAGCCGAGGCCCGAGCGATCACCTCGGCGATGCGGGTGCTGACCCTGGCCGCACGCCGCAGCGGCATCACGGGGGTCATCGCCGAGCTCGCGCATCGGATCGACGGATGGGCGGTGCTCCTCGACCGCCACGGGGAGGTGATCACGACGGCGGGAGCGGGAAGCCTGCACATCGACGACGCCGTGGCGGTCGCCGTGGGGCGCCCGGTTCGCGTGCGCCATCGCGCGCTCCAGGTGCATCCGGTCGGCCCGGGGCAGGACATCACCGCTCAACTCGTCACCGCACCCCGCAACGACAGCTCGGGTCGGGGGAGGGAGCTCAGCTCGCAGGCCGCGGCACTGCTCGATCTTCTGATGCGCACGCGGGACAGCAGCCACCTCGAGCGTCTCGGCCGATCCATGATGCTGGAGACCGTGCTCGAGGGAGGGGAGGAGGCGACGCGTCTCCTGCGTCGCTGGGGCGTGCACGAACGAAGCCTGGTGGGATTCGTCCTGACCTCGCGCACCAGTGGCGTGGACGTGGAGCATCTGCTGGCGCTGTGGCTGGATGAGCTCGGGGCGGAGCATGTCTTCGCCGCGCAGCGTGGTCTGATCCGCGGCGTCGTGCGCGAGGAACATGCGGAGGAGATTGCGCATCGGGCGCGGTCCTTCGCCTCGACGCTCTATCTCGGGCTCGGTCGGCCCGCCACGACGGATGCGCTCGCCCGCAGTGTCGATGAAGCCCGTCAAGCCTGCGAGACGGCTCGCGCGGGAGGGGAGCGCGTCGTCCGCTACGCGTCGATCCCGACGGTGTCGTTCGTGCTCGGGCAGTTGGATGCGGACCAGACGCAGAGGATCGCGCGGCTTCTCGATCCGCTGAGGGCCGCCGAGCAGCGGAGCGAGCTCATCGAGACCCTGCGCGTGTTCCTCGCCACGAACGGCGCCTGGGGCGAGAGCGCCACGCGGTTGCGGATTCACCGGCAGACTCTGGCAGCGCGCATCCGACGGATCGAAGACCTGATCGGGCTGTCATTCGCCGATCCCGATGATCGGGTGGCCGCCTGGCTCGCGATACGTGCCTCTGACGACTGATGCGCGCGTGCACGAAGGAGGGCCCCGCCGATTGGCGAGACCCTCCTTGATGGCTGTCGGTCAGCGTGCGGCGCCGGCCAGCGATCCGGTGGTCTGTCCGGCCGGATCGAAGATGATGCACTGGATCACGCGGTCGTTGTTCTGCTCCCAGGAGTCCTTGGTGGGAACGAGCGTGGTGACGTCGAGGGCCGAGTCCTGGTAGGCCACACCGACGAAGGTCGTGTAGGCATCGCCGATGCACTCCTGCGTCGCCGCGTCGACGTCGGAGTCGGAGAACTCGCCGTCGGGCATGGTGATCTCGTAGTACACCTCCTGGTCGTGCGGGTCGGTGCACGGGAGGACGTTGGCGTCCGTGAGCATGCCGGAGCCGGTGTCGAGCATGCAGTCGCCCAGCTTCACCGAGAAGACGCCGACGTTCGCGCTCTCCGTGACCTGGCCGGTCTCCTCATCGCGGTTGGCGTCGCCGGAGCCGCTGCCGAGAAGGCTGTTGAGAGCACTGCAGCCGCTCAGGGCGACTGAGAGTGCCACTGCGGATCCTGCGAGCATCAGAGCGCGTCGCGTGCGCATCTTCATCATGATTGGTTCCCCTCCGAAGCGTGATGTGGAGGCATGCGAAAAGCCCCCGCCGCGAACACGCTAGCCGTTCGCGAGTCTGTGATGCAACTTCGAGGAGCCTGTGGTTCGGCTGAGAGCGGTTCAGCCTTCGAGGTCGTCGACGCCGGGCATCCAGCTCGATCCAGGGCGGCCCCAACCGCGCTTGCGGGCGACCTTCTGGGCTGTCTTCCAATCGCCGTCGGAGAGGCGATCGACGTAGAGGATGCCGTCGAGATGATCGAACTCATGCTGCATGATGCGTGCGCGCCAGCCGTCGACGTCGATCGAGACCGGCTGGCCTTCCAGGTCGGTCGCCGTCACGTGGACCCGCTCCGACCGCCGCAGCGGGAACCGCTCGCCCGGGAAGGAGAGGCAGCCTTCGGACTCGAGGTCGGGGTCCGGATCGCCGGGCTCGAGGGGCACCATCCAGAGCACGGGGTTGATGAGAACGCCACGCCAGGGCTGGTCGTCGTCATCGACGTACGCGTAGGTGTAGATCCGCAGGGGAACGCCCACCTGTGGAGCGGCGAGGCCGACTCCAGGCGCCGTGTCCATGGTCTCGAACATGTCGGCCACGAGGGTGCGGATGTCCTCCGTGATCTCGTCGACGGGGGAAGCAGGGGAGTGCAGGACGGGGTCGCCCATGATGCGAATCGGAAGTACAGCCACGTCACAACCCTAGTCGGCGGCAGTCGGCAGGTAGGGTCGTACTGTGAATGCCGGGGTATGGATGAACGCGGTCGAGGATGTCGGCGATCAGCTCGTCGGCGCCTTCCAGAACCCGGGCCTTCTGCTCGGAATCCCCCTCGCTCTCGCCGGTGCCGTCTTCATGTCGCTCGGAGCGCAGTACCAGCACCGCGGGGTCGAGAAGGTCGAGCGTCTCAGCGGTGCCAACGGCGCGTCGGGCTTGAGCTTCGATCAGCTCAAACGGCTTCTCACCCGCCCATCATGGCTCATCGGCACACTCATGCTCGGGCTCGCCGTGATCTGCCAGCTCGCCGCGCTCGTGAAGGCACCGCTCATCGTGGTGCAGCCGCTGGGCGCCATCGCGCTCGTCATCACCACTCTGCTCAACGCCCGCGTCTCCGGTCATTCGCCCACCAAGCAGTCGCTCACCGCGATCGTGGCCTGTGTGGGCGGCATCTTCCTCTTCGTCTTCTTCGCGGCGATCTACGCGACCGAGCAGGACGTCACCGATCGCGAGCTGTTCGTGATCCTGGCGCTCCTCCTGGTCGTGATCATCGTGCTCGGCGCGTGCTGGCTCATCCTGCGCCATCGCATGCGGGCGCTCTTCTACGTGATCGGCGCCGGCATCCTCTACGGATTCGTCGCCACGCTCGCGAAGGTGGTCATCAAGCGCATCGAAGCAGGTCAGTTCGAGTGGATCACCGGCATCTGCGTGCTCGCGCTCGTCTCGGCAGCCGCGGTCGGTGCGTACTTCGTGCAGACGGCGTACAGCTCAGGTCCACCCGACCTCGTGATCGCCGGGCTCACGGTCGTCGACCCTCTCGTCGCGGTGCTCATCGGCATGGTCGTGCTGGGCGAGGCCGCTGCGGCACCGTGGTGGGTGCTCGTGATCTTCGCGGTCGCCGGAGCCATCGCCGTGTGGGGTGTGGTCGGCCTGGCCCGCTACCATCCTCAGGTGCTCAGCGACAGCCAGGACTTGGGCATCCAACGCGGCAGCACCCCGGGTGGCAGCACCCCGGGCGGAGCTGGGCAGGGCGGGACGGAGGGCGCAGCATCATCGAGTTCCTCCTCCACGGCTGCGCCTGAGCGCTCGAGCGGGTCGGTGAGCCCGGAGACTCCGCCGCCGTACGACGGCTCCGCTGACCGGCCCTAGCGCCGCTCCGCTCGTCCGTGGAGGTGTGCCGGTCGCCCGTGGCGATACGGACTCAGTACGCCTGATCGATCAGGTCGACCGACACCTCGGCGGCCGCAGCCTCGTCCACGAAGAACACCGTGCGCTTGCGCCCCTTGGCCCCGGCAGCGGGCACGCTCGTGTAGCTCGCTCCCGCGAGAGCGAGCCCCAGGGCTGATGCCTTGTCCGCACCCGTCAGCACGAGCCACACGCGCTTCGACGAGTTGAGCACGGGGCGGGTCAGCGTGACGCGCTCGGGCGGCGGCTTCGGTGAGTCGCGGACGGCGAGGACGGCCGCATCCGTCACCGTGACCTCTTCCCGATCGGGGAAGAGCGACGCGATGTGGCCGTCGGGACCGACGCCGAGGAAGCACACGGCGAACGAGGGCCAGGCATGCTCCTCGGTGCCGAACCGCGCGAGTTCGGCGGCGTAGGCCGCCGCGGATTCGTCCAATGTCAGACCGCTGTCTGGCCCCGCGACCTCATGCACGTTCTCGACGGGCACCGGGATGTGATCGAGGAGGGCCTGTCGTGACTGCAGCGAGTTGCGGTCGACGTCGTCGCGCGGCACGAACCTCTCGTCACCCCACCAGAAATGCACGAGTGACCAGTCGATCTCCGTCGCCCGCGGGTGCTCGGACGCCGCACGCAGCACCGCTCCACCCATCGAACCACCGGTGAGGGCGATGTGTGCGATCCGACCGTTGCGGGTGCGCGCGCGCACCCGCGTGAGGAATCGGTCGGCCACACGGGTGGCGAGGGCGGCAGGCGTGGCTTCCACCACGACCCGCTTCTCGGCGGACGATGTCGTCATCGACGTCACTCTCCTGTCTCGGGCGGACCCAACTTCTCCCAGCCCTCGGTGATGACTCGACCGTACAGGACGTCGGGGTCGAGTCGACGCAGCTCCTCCGCCAGGCACTCGCGAAGAGTGCGTCGCGGCAGGTGCAGATCGTGGTTCGGCTGCCCGGGCTGCGTGAGCACGGCCACGCCGGGAGTCGGACGCTCCAGGAGGATGTCCCCGGACTCGCGAGTCAGGCGCACCGATTTGATGCCCTCCGCCCAGTGCTCGGGGTCTTCGTACGACCAGCGCACCGGAACGTCGAGGGCCATCTGCAGCCAGGCGGCCAGCAGAGCGGTCGACGGCGATGCCGCGGCTCCGCGCACCTCGACGCCGGTGATCGGCTCGTACGGCGGTTGGTCGAGCACGGCCGCGAGCTGTTCGCGCCAATGGGTCAGACGGGTCCACGCCAGATCGGTGTCGCCAGGGGCGTGGGTCTCGCCGAGCAGGGCGAGCCGGTCGCGGACGTCGGTCGCCGTCGCGGCATCGGTGATGCGGCGCTGGGCGATCTTGCCCAGGGGTGACTGGGCGGGTGCCACGGGGGCGGCTTCGGGCCACCAGGCGACCACGGGAGCATCCGGCAGCAGGAGTCCGGTGATCAGGCTCTCCTCGTTGCTGGCGGCGTCCCCGAAGGCGCGGAGGACCACGACCTCGCTGGCGCCGGCGTCTCCGCCGACGCGGATCTGCGCGTCGAGACGAGAGTCGCCCTCGCCCGTCGTGATCACGATCACGCGCATCGGGTGCTCTCGTGAGGCGTCGTTCGCCGCGTCGATCGCCGCTTCGGCGACGCCGTTGCGTGCGGCGATCACAAGGGTGAGCACACGCCCGAGGGCAACGGCGCCGCCCTCTTCGCGCACCTTGACCAGCTGCTTCGCGACCTGGCTGACGGTGGTGTCGGGAAGGTCGATGATCACGGGCGTCTCCAGACTCGTCCATCGCGGGCCAGCAGGTCGTCGGCGGATGCCGGTCCCCACGAGCCGGGCGCGTACTGCTCGACCGGACCGCCCTCGGCTGCCCAGTACTTCTCCACGGGGTCGAGGATCTTCCAGGAGAGCTCGACCTCCTCGTGCCGCGGGAACAGCGGCGGATCGCCCAGGAGGACGTCGAGGATCAGGCGTTCGTAGGCCTCGGGGCTCGCCTCGGTGAAGGCGTGACCGTATCCGAAGTCCATGGTCACGTCGCGCACGTTCGTGCCGTTGCCCGGCACCTTGGAGCCGAAGCGGATCGTCACGCCCTCATCCGGCTGCACGCGGATGACCAGAGCGTTCTGTCCGAGCTCCGAGGCGTTGCCGCGCCCGAAGAGGTGCTGCGGTGCGCGCTTGAAGACGACGGCGATCTCGGTCACGCGCCGTCCGAGGCGCTTGCCCGTGCGCAGATAGAACGGCACGTCCGCCCAGCGGCGCGTATCGATCTCGAGCTTGATCGCGGCATACGTCTCCGTGGTGGACTCGGGGTTCATCCCCTCCTCTTCCAGGAAACCGGTGACCTTCTCGCCGCCCTGCCACCCACCCGCGTACTGACCGCGCGCGGTCGCGAGGGAAAGGTCGTCCGGAACGTGGACTGCGGCGAGGACCTTCTCCTTCTCGGCGCGCAGGTGCTCCGCCGAGAGACTGATCGGCTCTTCCATCGCGGTGAGGGCCAGCAGCTGCAGAAGGTGATTCTGGATCACGTCGCGTGCCGCGCCGATGCCGTCGTAGTAGCCCGCGCGTCCACCCACACCGATGTCCTCGGCCATGGTGATCTGCACGTGGTCGACGTAGTTGCGGTTCCAGATCGGCTCGTACAGCTCGTTCGCGAAGCGCAGCGCCAGGATGTTCTGGACCGTCTCCTTGCCGAGGTAGTGATCGATGCGGAAGATCGAGTCGGCCGGGAAGGCCACCTCGAGCGCGGCGTTGAGTGCGCGCGCCGATTCGAGGTCGTGCCCGAAGGGCTTCTCGATCACGACACGGCGCCAGCGCTCGTCGTCGTCGCTGTTCTCGCCGACGAGGCCGGAGTCCTTCAGCTGCTTGGCGACCAGCGGGAAGTCCTTGGGCGGGATCGACAGGTAGAACGCATGGTTGCCCATCGTTCCGCGTTCGACATCGAGCTTCTCGATGGTCTCGCGGAGCTTGCGGAACGAGTCCGGATTGTCGAACTCACCTGAGACGAACCGGATGCCCTGCAGCAGCTGGGTCCACGTCTCCTCACGGAACGGCGTGCGAGCGTGCTCCTTGACCGCATCGTAGACGACCTGCGCGAAGTCCTGGTCCTCCCAGTCTCGGCGGGCGAATCCGACCAGGGCGAACCCGGGAGGGAGAAGGCCGCGGTTCGCGAGGTCGTAGACCGCGGGCATCAGCTTCTTGCGTGACAGGTCTCCGGTGACGCCGAAGATCACCAGGGCGCTGGGCCCGGCGATCCTGTTGAGACGGCGGTCATCGGGGTCACGCAGCGGGTTGTGCCCGCGCGAGATGGGAACAGACATCGGTGGGGGATTCTCCTGCTGTTACTTCTGTGCGGCTTCGAAGAGGGCGAGCACGTCGTCGGAGGACTCCGTGATCGTCAGCGTGACGACGGGGCGGCCGTGCTCGGCGAGCACAGCAGCGTCACCGGCGGCCTGGGCCTGGATGAGCTGCCCGAAGGTGAAGGGACGGTCCGGGATCTCGAGGTCGACCTCGGTGCGCTCCAGGATCTGCAGGAACACGCCCTGCGCGGGGCCGCCCTTGTGATACTGGCCGGTCGAGTGCAGGAACCGCGGCCCCCATCCGAACGTGGTGGGTCTTCCGGAGTCTGCCGCGACCAGCTCGCGCAGGCCCTGGAGCTGCGGCACCTCGAGACGGTTGACGTAGGCCTGGATCGACACGTAGCCGTCTGCCGGAAGCTGGGCCCAGAGAGCATCGAGCACGCCCTCGACGTTGCCGGACACGGCGAGAGCCGGATCCGACACGCGGACCTCGACGCCGTTCTCGACGAATGCGGGAGCGGTCGGCTCCGGACGCGCGTCGAGGAGGCCGCGAGCAGCGACCTTGGCCGACTCGACGTCGGGCTGGTCGAACGGGTTGATGTGCAGCAGATGTCCGGCGATCGCCGTGGCGTACTCCCACACGATCAGCTGGGCGCCCAGCGTTCCGCTGACGAGGATCTCGCCCTCGTGACGCTCGTGCAGGTGGAACTCGTTGGCGTCATCGACCAGTCGGACGATCTGCAGGTCGGCGGGCACGGGATCGAGCTCGGGGGAGACCGGGAGCAGGACGACCGGGAGGATGCCCGTGCCCTCCTTGCCGGTGGATTCGGCGATGAGCTGCTCGATCCAGTCCGGGAGACCCTTGATGTGCGTGCCGTCGGTGATCAGCCCGAGCTTGTCGCGGCGGGGGTTCGTCGCGGCGATCGCCGCGCCCAGGCGCAGGGCGGGATTCTCGGCCGAGTCGACGGCGACCTCGAGCAGCGAGGCCTCGGCCTCGTTCAGCAGCTCATCGATGTCGACTCCCGCGAGCCCGGACGGCACCAGGCCGAAGGCGGTGAGCGCCGAGTAGCGTCCGCCGACGTTCGGGTCCGCGTTGAAGACGCGGTAACCCGCCTCGCGAGCCGAGGCGTCGAGCGGTGAGCCGGGATCGGTGACGACCACGATGCGCTCGACGGGGTCGATGCCGAGGTCGCGGAACGCCGCCTCGAACGTGCGCCGCTGCGAGTCGGTCTCGACCGTGGAGCCGGACTTCGACGAGACGACGAGCACGGTGTCGGCGAGGCCCTCGTCAAGAGCGGCGAGCACCTGTCCCGGAGCCGTGGAGTCGAGGATCGTGAGGGGGACGCCCGCGGTCTGCGCGATGACCTCGGGCGCGAGCGACGAACCGCCCATGCCCGCCAGCACGACGCGGGTGACGCCCTTGGCCTCGAGATCGGCGCGCAGGGCGACGATCTCGGCGACGAGCGGACGGGAGACCGAGACGGCCTCCACCCATCCGAGGCGCACGGAGGCCTCGGCTTCGGCCGAGGGGCCCCAGAGAGTCGCGTCTCCGCCGGTGATGCGCGAGGCGATCAGATCATGGACGAGGCTGGGTACCGTCTCATCGATCGCGGCGCGGGGCGCGCCGGATGCGTGGATCGAGAACGTCATCGCTGCGACTCCAGTCCTTCGGCGACCTGCGTCAGCAGATCGTGCCACGAGTCGATGAACTTCGATACACCCTCGTTTTCCAGCACCTGGGTGACATCGGCGAAGTCGATGCCGACCTCGGCGAGCCCGGCGAACACGGCGCGGGCCTCTTCGTAGCCACCGGTGATGGTGTCGCCCGTGACGACACCGTGGTCGAACGTGGCCTCGAGCGTCTTCTCGGGCATCGTGTTGACGACACCCTGGGCGACGAGCTCGGTGACGTAGAGCGTGTCGGGCAGGGCCGGGTCCTTGACGCCGGTGGACGCCCACAGCGGACGCTGCAGGTTCGCGCCCGCGTCGAGGAGAGCCGTGGCACGCTCGCCGGCGAACGTCTTCTCGAACAACTCGTAGGCGAGGCGTGCGTTGGCGAGCCCAGCCTTGCTCTTGAGGGCCTCTGCGGCCTCCGTGCCGATCGCGGTGAGGCGCTTGTCGGTCTCGGTGTCGACGCGCGACACGAAGAACGAGGCGACGGAGTGGATCGTCGACAGATCGATGCCCGCGGCCTTGGCGGTCTCGAGGCCGGTCAGGTATGCCTCGATGACCTCGGCGTAGCGCTCCAGGCTGAAGATCAGCGTGACGTTGACGCTGATGCCCGCCCCGATCGCCTCGGCGATGGCGGGGAGACCGGCCTTGGTCGCCGGGATCTTGACGAGCAGGTTCGGGCGGTCGACCTTGGACCACAGCTCCTTGGCCTGTGCCACGGTGCCGGCGGTGTCATGCGCCAGGTCGGGGGAGACCTCGATGGAGACGCGGCCGTCGACGTGGTTCGATGCCTCCCAGACCGGGCGGAACACGTCGAGGGCGGCAGCGACGTCCTGGGTGGTCGCGGCGAAGACCGCTTCCTCCGCAGTGGCGCCGGAGGCGGCGAGCTCGGTGACCTGAGCGTCGTACGACGTGTCGTTCTTGTCGGTGATCGCGTTCGCGAAGATCGTCGGGTTGGTCGTCACGCCCACGACGTTGCGCGACGAGATCAGGTCGGCGAGGTTACCCGAGGAGATGCGCGTGCGGGAGAGGTCGTCGAGCCAGATGCTGACGCCGGCGGCGGCGAGCTGTGCGGTGGGGGTGCTCATGCGTTCTCCTTGGTGCTGTTGGCCGCGATGGTCTCGCGGGCGGCCGCGATGACGGCCTCGGTGGTGATGCCGAACTTCTCGAAGAGGGTCTTGTAGTCGGCGGAGGCGCCGAAGTGGTCGATGCCGACCGAACGGCCGCGGTCGCCGACGATGCCGCGCCAGCTGAGCACGGATCCCGCCTCGACCGAGACACGGGCGGTGACGGAGGCGGGAAGCACGCTCTCGCGGTACTCCGCATCCTGCTCGTCGAACCACTCCAACGACGGAGCGGAGACGACCCGCACGTTCACGCCTTCCGCAGCGAGTGCCTCGCGGGCGTTCACCGCGAGCTGCACCTCCGAGCCGGTGGCCACGATGATGACGTCCGGGGTGCCGTTGGGTGCTTCAGCGAGGACGTAGGCGCCCTTGGCGGCGTTGACAGCCGAGGCGAAGGTGTCGCCGGAGGCTGCGCCCTCGCCGCGTTCGAACACCGGGATGTTCTGGCGAGTCAGGGCGATGCCGGCGGGTCCTTCGTGGCGGCGGAGGATCTCCAGCCACGTCGCTGCCGTCTCGTTCGCGTCCGCGGGGCGCACGACCGTGAAATTCGGGATCGCGCGGAGCGTCGCGAGCTGCTCGACGGGCTGGTGGGTCGGACCGTCTTCGCCGAGGGCGACCGAGTCGTGGGTCCAGACGAAGATGCTGGGCACGTTCATGAGCGCCGCGAGACGCACGGGCGGGCGCATGTAGTCGCTGAAGATCAGGAAGGTCCCGCCGAAGGCGCGCGTCGGGCCGTGGAGCACGATGCCGTTGATGATCGCGCCCATGGCATGCTCGCGGATGCCGAAGTGGAGCACTCGACCGTAGGGGTTGCCCGACCACTCGTGGGTCGACCACTCCGCCGGGATGAACGAGGGCGCGCCCTTGATCGTGGTGAGGTTCGACTCGGCGAGGTCGGCCGAACCGCCCCACAGCTCGGGGAGCTCGGCAGCGAGGGCGTTGATGACCTGGCCGGACGCGGCGCGGGTCGACACCTCCTTGCCGGCTTCGAAGACGGGCAGCGCGCTCGTGATGTCGCCAGGCAGCTCGTGCGCCTCCAGGCGGTCGAGCAGGGCCTTCTTCTCGGGGTTCGCGGCGGCCCAGGCATCGAACGACTCCTGCCAGGCGGCACGGACATCGGCGGCGCGAGCTGCGAGTCCACGGGTGTGTGCGAGCACGTCATCAGCGACAACGAAGTTCTGCTCGGGGTCGAAGCCGAGCACCTTCTTGGTCGCGGCGAGCTCGTCGGCGCCGAGAGCGGAGCCGTGGATCTTGCCGGAGTTCTGCTTGCCAGGCGACGGCCAGCCGATGATGGTCTTGAGGATGATCAGCGACGGCTTCGAGGTCTCGCCCTTGGCGGCTTCGATCGCAGCGAACAGCTCGGCGACGTCTTCGACGTATTCGCCGGTCTTCTTCCAGTCGACGACCTGCACCTGCCAGCCGTAGGACTCGTAGCGCTTCGCGACGTCTTCGGTGAAGGCGACGTTCGTGTCGTCCTCGATGGAGATCTGGTTGGAGTCGTAGATCGCGATCAGGTTGCCGAGCTGCTGGTGGCCCGCGAGCGAGGAGGCCTCGCTGGTCACGCCCTCCTGCAGGTCGCCGTCACCGGCGATCACGTACACGAAGTGGTCGAAGGGGCTCGTGCCGGCCGCAGCCTCGGGGTCGAAGAGACCGCGCTCGTAGCGGGCGGCGTACGCGAAGCCCACGGCGGAAGCGAGGCCCTGACCGAGCGGGCCGGTGGTGATCTCGACGCCCTTGGTGTGGCCGTACTCCGGGTGGCCCGGGGTCAGCGAGCCCCAGGTGCGCAGCGCCTTGAGGTCGTCCAGTTCGAGACCGAAGCCGCCGAGGTACAGCTCGACGTACTGGGTGAGGGAGGAGTGTCCGGCCGAAAGGATGAACCGGTCGCGACCGAGCCAGTCGACATCGGTCGGGTCGTGACGCAGCACCCGCTGGTAGAGGAGATACGCGGCCGGAGCGAGGCTCATGGCTGTGCCGGGGTGACCGTTACCGACCTTCTCCACGGCATCGGCCGCCAGGATTCGAGCGGTGTCCACCGCGCGTCGATCGATCTCATCCCACTGCAATTCCGACACGTTCATGCCCTTTCCGACAGTTTCGAGGGCGCCCGTATTCCCTGGCGCATCCGCATCATCACGGAGAAGTGTGCACATCGCCGGGCGCGCGAGTGTTTTCAGCATAGCGGTGACGTGCCTTGCGCTACGCGGGCCCGCGAGCCGGAACACGTCATCCCGTGTCATACACTGGAGAGGTTGTCCGGTCACACGTGCGGAGGAGGCGATCGAGATCTCGACGATGTCTGATCAGACCGTGAGGAAGTCGTCCATCGGTCGCACGGTGAAGGCCTACGTCACGCTGACCAAGCCGCGTGTCCTCGAGCTGCTGCTCGTGTCGACGGTGCCGGTGATGTTCCTGGCGCAGGGCGGACTCCCGAACCTGTGGCTCGTGCTGGCCACCGTCATCGGCGGCTCGCTGAGCGCCGGTTCCGCGGCGTCCTTCAACATGTACCTCGACCGCGACATCGATGCGCACATGCACCGCACCGAGAACCGCCCGCTGGTGACCGGCGAGGTCAGCCCGCGCGGCGCCCTGGTCTTCTCGTGGACGCTCGCCGTCGCCTCGACCGTCTGGCTCCTCGTCACGACGAACTGGCTCACGGCGGCCCTCTCGGCGACGGCCATCTTCTTCTACGTCGTGATCTACACGATGATCCTCAAGCGCCGCACCGAGCAGAACATCATCTGGGGCGGGATCGCCGGTTGCTTCCCGGTGCTCATCGGATGGTCCGCGGTCACCGGTTCGCTCGACTGGCCGGCGTTCATCCTGTTCCTCCTCGTCTTCCTGTGGACGCCGCCGCACTACTGGCCGCTGTCGATGAAGTACAAGGACGACTACGAAGACGTCGACGTTCCGATGCTGGGCGTCACGCGCAACGCCTCGCAGGTCGGCCTCCAGGTCATCCTCTACGCGTGGGCCACCGTCGCCTGCTCGCTTCTCCTCATCCCGATCGCGAACATGGGGCTGGTGTACACCGTGTCTGCCACGGTGTTCGGCGGATGGTTCATCTACGAGTCGCACCGCCTCTACAACCGTGCGGTCCACGGAACCGAACCGCGTCCGATGCGCGTCTTCCACGCGTCGATCACTTACCTCACGCTGATCTTCGTGGCGGTTGCGGTCGACCCGCTGCTGCCGTTCTGACCCGGTTTACGTCTGAGACGACGGAGCGGCGCCGAGGAATTCCTCGGCGCCGCTCCGTCGTCATCCGTTCCGACGATCAGCGGGTGATCGGCGGAGTGCTGTCCGGCTCGGCGTCGATCGCGGGCGCGCCGTTCGTGGCCGCGTCATTCGGGGCCGTGTCGTTCGTGGCCGCGGTCTCGGGAACGGCGTCGGTCGCCACGTCCTCGGACACAGGAGTGGCGTCGGTCGACGGCGTGGTGTCGACCGCTGGGGCGACCGCGACGGGGGCGGGCGTCTCGTCGGTCTCGACGGTCCAGTCGATCGCTTCGACGACGGCCGGGGCGGGCGTGGGGACGAGTGAACGTGCAGCGACGAGTCCGAGGGTCAGCAGGATGCCGACGATTCCGGCTGCGAGCACGCCGGCACCCACCACGACGAGCGACTGACCGACGTATACCTCGACGCCGGTGGCGGTGCCATCGAGCAGCGTGGTCGTCATCGTGCCGATCTGACCGGAGATCAGCCAGGCGCCGACCGCCGTCGTGGCGAGGGACACGACCAGGAGGAGCCAGAATCCGATGCTTCGTGTGAGTGACTTGTTCATGCGGACCATCATCGCCGACATCCTGATGAGTCGACGATGCGCCGCCTGTGGATCGCCTGTGCGGGGTCAGTCCGCGGCTGCGGCTGTGCGCTTGAGGTGCAGCACGACCACGGTGTAGGTCGCGGCGGAGAGCGAGGCCAAGACCATGTGGATGCCGACGAGGAGAGGCGGGAGGCCCTCTCTGGCCTGCCAGACGCCGACGCCGACCTGCACGAGGATCGCGAGGACGAGGACGAGCAGCCACCGGCGCGGCTCGAGTCGCAGCACCCACGCCGCGACCGTGAGGAACAGCACTAGCGCCGCCAGGATGTAGCCCGGCCACGAGTGCACGTGTGCCAGCACGGTCGCGTCGAACCCGTGACGCAGCACATCGGCGTCGCCCGAGTGCGGGCCGGAACCGGTGGTCAGCACGCCGAAGACGATCGTGACGGCCAGAGCCAGGCCGGTCACGTGCGTGACGACGGCGAACCAGGAGGGCACCGCACGCTCGCGCGGTCCGGGGGAGGTCTTCAACCGCACGAGGAAGGCCGCGGTGATGCACACGAGCAGCAGCGACGAGGTGTAGTGGAAGCCCACGATGAACGGGTTGAGTCCGGTGAGGACCGTGATGCCGCCGACGAGCGCCTGCGCGACCACGCCGATCAGCGTGAGCCAGGCGAGCAGGACGAGGTCCCGTCTCGCGGGAGTCGTGCGCACGGATCGGACAGCCGCGGCGATGACCGCGATGAGCAGGACACCGGAGGCGATCGGGAAGGCGGGGATGTGGAACGGAGCGGCGATGGCGTAGGCGACACCCGCGGCGACGAGGCCGCCGGCCGCGAACCAGAGCGCGTTGACGAGGCCGCGCTTCCCGCTGAACAGACGCAGCACCAGCAGCACCACGACCAGCGCGATGATCCCGACCACGCCGGTCATCAGACGGTTGCCGAACTCGATGATCCCGTGGATGCCCTGCACCTCGAGGATCGGCACCAGTGAGTCCGGCGTGCACAGGGGCCAGTCCGAGCATCCCAGGCCCGATCCGGTGAGACGGACGGCGCCGCCGGTGCCGATGATGATGGTCTCGCTGATGAACGACAACCACGCGAAGACCGTCAACGCGCGCCCCCAGGACGAGGAACGGGCGGGGACCGCCGGCGTCGTCGAGCTGGCGGGGATCATCGTCTCGGGCATAAGTCCTCCGGACCGCACGGGACGCGGCGGGCATGGCCCGTCTGTCAGGCGGAACCTGTAGAATCGGATTGTTGCGATGAGCGCTGACAGCGCTGAAGCATCGTCAACAGTTTAGGCGCGATGGAAGCGCCGGTGATGAGGGCCCACCAACGGCACCCGCTCCCGCAGACTCGACGGGGATCAGGTGTGTCGGGGCGGATGACACCGTTTGGGACCTGTGAGGAGAGTGTTGGATGTCGGATGTGCTGATCGACCGCCCGGAGCTTGACGGTCTGGGGGTGTACGAATTCGGCTGGCACGATGAGGATGCTGCGGGTGCCATCGCGAAACGCGGCATCTCCGAAGACGTCGTCCGTGGGATCTCGAGCCTCAAGAATGAGCCCGAATGGATGCTGAAGACCCGTCTCAAGGGGTACCAGCTCTTCGGGCGCAAGCCGATGCCGACCTGGGGTGCAGACCTCAGCGAGATCGACTTCGACAACATCAAGTACTTCGTCCGCTCCACCGAGAAGCAGGCGCAGACGTGGGAGGACCTTCCCGCCGAGATCCGCGAGACCTATGAGCGCCTCGGCATCCCCGAGGCCGAGCGTCAGCGCCTCGTGGCCGGCGTCGCGGCTCAGTACGAGTCCGAGGTCGTCTACCACCAGATCCGCGAAGACCTCGAAGCCCAGGGCGTCATCTTCATGGACACCGACACGGCACTGCGCGAGCACCCCGAGTTCTTCGAGGAGTACTTCGGCACCGTCATCCCCGCAGGCGACAACAAGTTCGCTGCGCTGAACACCGCCGTGTGGTCTGGCGGTTCGTTCGTGTACGTCCCGAAGGGCGTGCACGTCGAGATCCCGCTGCAGGCCTACTTCCGCATCAACACCGAGAACATGGGGCAGTTCGAGCGGACGCTCATCATCGCCGACGAGGACAGCTATGTCCACTACATCGAGGGCTGCACGGCTCCGATCTACAAGTCGGACTCCCTGCACTCGGCCGTCGTCGAGATCATCGTGAAGAAGAACGCCCGCGTTCGGTACACGACGATCCAGAACTGGTCGAACAACGTCTACAACCTGGTCACCAAGCGCGCCGTGGCGTACGAGGGCGCGACCATGGAGTGGGTCGACGGCAACATCGGCTCCAAGGTCACGATGAAGTACCCGTCGATCTATCTGATGGGCGAGCACGCCAAGGGCGAGACCCTGTCCGTCGCCTTCGCCGGTCCCGGTCAGCACCAGGATGCCGGCGCCAAGATGATCCACATGGCGCCCTACACGCAGTCGTCGATCGTCTCGAAGTCGATCGCTCGTGGTGGCGGACGTGCCGGATACCGCGGCGAGGTGCGCGTCGACGCGGCGGCGCACCACTCCGCCAACACGGTGCGCTGCGACGCTCTGCTCGTGGACACCAAGTCCCGCTCCGACACCTACCCGGCCATCGACATCCGCGTCGACGACGTGCAGCTCGGCCATGAGGCCACGGTCTCGAAGGTGAGCGAGGAGCAGCTGTTCTACCTGCAGTCCCGCGGCATGCCCGAGGACGAGGCGATGGCGATGATCGTGCGCGGCTTCATCGAGCCGATCGCACGGGAGCTTCCCATGGAGTACGCGATGGAACTGAACAAGCTCATCGAGATGGGCATGGAAGGATCGGTCGGCTAGTGACGGCCTCGACGACAGCGCCCGCCGAGGCGCAGAACACCGACGCGCCCGCGAGCGCGCACATCGATCCGGCGGCACAGGTCGCCTCCGCGGGATTCGTCCCCGTGCAGACCCGCTCGGAGCGCCCGCACTCCTTCGACCCCGCTGATTTCGGCGCCCCGACCGGGCGCGAGGTCAACTGGAAGCACACGCCGGTCGCGAAGTTCGGCGGACTCTTCACCGACGAGCAGGGAGACGAGGACGCGGTGACCTATGGTCTCGGCGCGGCCGAAGCGTTCCTCGAGCCGTCTGCGGACGAGAAGGGCCCGTACGGCGAGTTCTTCCGCCCCGAGGATCTGCCGAGCGCTCTCGCGTGGAAGCACAGCCCCCGCGGTCTGCACATCCAGATCCCTGCCGAGGCCGAACTCGGCGAGCCGATCATCGTCCCCGTCGAGGGGAAGGGCGCAGACAAGCGCGCTTTCGGGCAGATCCTCATCGAAGCCCTCCCGCATTCGCGCGGCACCATCGTGCTCGCGCACTCCGGTTCCGCGCAGTATGCGCAGAACGTCGAGATCATCGTGCGCGACGGAGCCAAGCTCACCGTCGTCAGTCTCCAGCGCTGGGAAGACGACGCGGTTCACGCGTCCGCTCACCAGGCGACGGTCGGAGCAGACGCGACACTCCGGCATTTCGTGATCAGCTTCGGCGGCGGAGTGGTCCGCGTCAACCCGAGCGTCGAGCTGACGGGCGCCGGGTCCGAGGGGTACCTGTACGGGCTCTCGTACGCGGATGCCGGGCAGCACCTCGAGAGTCAGGTCTACCTGCACCACAAGGGACCCCACACCAAGGGTGATGTCCTCTACAAGGGCGCGCTGCAGGGTGAGGGCGCGCACAGCGTGTGGATCGGCGACGTGTTGATCGGCGCCGACGCGACCGGAACCGACTCCTACGAGGCGAACCGCAACCTGGTGCTGACGGAGGGCGCGCGTGCCGACTCCATCCCGAACCTCGAGATCGAGACCGGTGACATCCTCGGCGCCGGACACGCGAGTGCCACCGGTCGGTTCGACGACGAGCAGCTGTTCTACCTGCAGGCTCGCGGCATCACCGAGGAGGAGGCGCGACGTCTGGTCGTGCTCGGGTTCCTCACCGACATCGTGCAGCGCCTCGGCATCCCCGCCCTCGAGACCGAACTGCTGGCAGCGATCGAGACGGAGCTCGCCGAGGTGAGCGCATGACCGCCGAGCGCGTCTGCGGCGTCGCCGACCTCGAACAGGACATGCCGCTGCGCGTGGACCCGGGCGGCGTCCCCATCACGGTGATCAAAGACGGCGAGGGCGTCATCCACGCCATCGGCGACACCTGCACCCACGGCGACATCTCGTTGTCCGAGGGCTTCGTCGAGGGTGACACCGTGGAGTGCTGGGCCCATGGCTCCGCCTTCTCGCTGCTCACCGGCAAGCCCCAGAATCTCCCCGCATATGAGCCCGTCCCCGTCTACGTCGTCCAGATCGACGGCGACGACGTGCTCATCGATCCGACTGTGATTAAGGAAGTCTGAAGAATGTCTGTTCTCGAGATCCGCGACCTGCATGTGACGGTCGAGACCGATGCGGGGACCACCCCGATCCTCAACGGAATCAACCTCACCATGAACACGGGTGAGACCCACGCCATCATGGGCCCCAACGGTTCTGGCAAGTCGACGCTGGCCTACACGATCGCCGGGCACCCCAAGTACACGGTGACCTCCGGTTCGATCACGTTCGACGGGCAGGATGTCCTGGAGATGAGCGTCGACGAGCGGGCCCGCGCCGGCCTCTTCCTCGCGATGCAGTACCCGGTCGAGATCCCCGGCGTCACGGTGACGAACTTCCTGCGCACGGCCAAGACGGCACTCGACGGCGAAGCGCCGGCGATCCGCGGCTGGACCAAGGACGTCAAGGCGGCCATGTCGAACCTGCGCATGGACCCGAAGTTCGCGCAGCGCAACGTCAACGAGGGCTTCTCCGGTGGCGAGAAGAAGCGTCACGAGATCCTGCAGCTCGAGGTGCTGAAGCCGAAGTTCGCGATCCTCGACGAGACCGACTCCGGCCTCGACGTCGACGCGCTCAAGATCGTCTCCGAGGGCGTCAACCGTGCGAAGGAGTCCACCGGGCTCGGCGTGCTGCTGATCACGCACTACACCCGCATCCTCCGCTACATCCGGCCCGACTTCGTCCACGTGGTGGTCGCGGGCAAGATCGTCGAAGAGGGTGGCCCCGAGCTCGCGGACCGGCTGGAGAACGAGGGATACGACCGTTTCCTCGACCCTGCAGCCCCCATCGAGGCGTAGGCTGATCGCATGACAGCGACCCTCACGGACGAGAAGTACGACGCGGTCACCGAGGCTCTCAAAGACGTCATGGACCCCGAGCTCGGGATCAACGTCGTCGACCTCGGCCTCATCTACGACCTCGCCTGGGATGACGAGAACGATGCTCTCGTCATCCACATGACGCTGACCAGCGCCGGTTGCCCGCTCACGGACGTCCTCGAGGACCAGACCGCCCAGGCTCTGGACAGCGTCGTCGATCGCTTCCGGATCAACTGGGTCTGGATGCCACCGTGGGGCCCGGAGCGGATCACGGATGACGGACGCGACATGATGCGCGCCCTCGGCTTCGCTATCTGACCCCGCAGGAGCATTGCCGGAAGGCATCATCGGCGTGCGTCGGATCGGATGGCACCGCGACGGCGCGTGTCGGAACCTCGGGAGAACCAATGCTTCAGGTGAAGGCCCTGCCTCTTGCGGAACTCCGCGAGCGCAGCAGCGAGAAGTGGCGGGAGTACCCCGCCGACGTCTTGCCGCTGTTCGTCGCGGAGACCGATTTCCCGTTGGCTCCGGCCATCTCGACGGCGTTGCAGCGTGCGGTGGAGATCGGTGACACGGGGTATGTCGCCTCACGCACGCCACTCGCGGAGTCGTTCGCGGCCTTCGCGAGCCGACGTTACGGGTGGGACCCTGACCCGGCCCGGATGCGCAGCACGGCTGACGTGAGCATGGGGATCGTGGAGATCCTGCGTCGCGTGACGCAGCCGGGGGAGCGGATCGTCGTGACGCCGCCCGTGTACCCGCCCTTCTATGATCTGGTCGCCGAGGCCGGTGCAGAGGTCGAACGGGTACCGCTTCGCGACACCGGCACCGGCTGGGAGCTCGACATCGACGGGATCCGCGCGGCGTTCGACGACGGTGCGACGGCGATCCTGCTCTGCAACCCGCACAACCCCACCGGCACGGTGCACGATCGGGACAGTCTTGCTGCGCTGGCGGAGCTGGCCGACGAGTACGGCGTCGCGGTCGTCTCGGACGAGATCCATGCTCCGCTCGCCCAGCCGGGCACGGGGTTCACCCCTTTCCTGTCCGTGAGCGACTCCGCGCAGCGGGTGGGCTACGCCGTCGTGAGCGCCAGCAAGGCGTTCAACCTCGCCGGGCTCAAGTGCGCCCTCATGGTCACGGCCGACGACGCGACCAGCGCCGTCGTCCGAGGTCTTCCGGTCGAGGTCGAATGGCGAACGGGGCAGTTCGGGCTGCTCGCGGCCGTCGCGGCGTTCTCGGAGGAGAGCGATGAGTGGCTCGACGGTCTGCTGCGCACTCTCGACGAGAACCGCGTGCTGCTCGAGGATCTTCTCTCCGCCCGTCTTCCCGGCGCGCGCTACCGCATCCCCGATGCGGGCTACCTCGCCTGGATCGATCTCTCCGCACTGGAGTGGGGCGACAACCCTGCTCGACGCATCCTCAAGGACGCCAAGGTCGCCCTGCACTTCGGGCCGTCGTTCGGCGCGGAGGGCGCGGGCCACGTGCGACTGAACTTCGGCACCAGTCCGGAGATCCTCACCGAGGCCATCGAACGCATCGCGTCGCTCGTCGGCCGATGACCGTCGCCGCCGACGACGCGACGATCTGGGACCGCCAACGGATCTGGGTGACTCTCGGCGCGGTCGCGCTGATCTTCCTCGCGGCGATCGAGGCTCTGGCCGTCACGACGGTGATGCCGATCGTCAGCGAGGCTCTCGATGGGGAGGCGCTGTTCGCCGTGGCCTTCGCGGGAACCCTCGCGACGAGCGTGATCGGCATGGTCGCGACCGGAGCCTGGTCGGATGCCCGCGGCCCCCGTGGCGCCCTCTACGTCGCGGTGACGCTCTTCATCATCGGTCTGCTCCTCTCGGGCTTCGCCGTCACGATGCATCAGTTCCTGGTCGGACGCCTCGTCCAGGGGCTCGGGACGGGAGGGCAGACGGTCGCACTGTACGTCGTGGTCGCACGCTTGTATCCGCCCCATCTGCACGGTCGGATCTTCGCCGCCTTCGCCGCGGCGTGGGTCGTGCCGTCCATGGTCGGTCCGTTTCTGGCGGGCGCCGTCGCCGAGTATCTCGACTGGCGCTGGGCCTTCCTGGGCGTGGCCGTGCTCACCGCTGCGGCGTTCCTGATGATCGCCGTCCGCCTCCGTGGGGTCGACCTCGGGCGTGGCGAGCCGCAGGATCGCCGTACGCTCATCGTCCGCCTGCTGCTCGCGGTCGTCGTCGCGGTCCTCGCCGTCGTCGTCGGCTTCTCCGCCGAGATGACCCCCTCGATCAGATGGCCGGTGGCGCTCGGCGCCGTGCTGGCGATCGGCTTCGCCGTGCTGCCACTGCTGCCGCGGCGTACCTTGCGGGCAGGGCTGGGGCTTCCCAGCGTGGTGCTCATGCGAGGAATCGTGGCGGGAGCCTTCTTCGCTGCGGAGGCCTACATCCCCTATCTGCTGATGAAGAAGTTCGACTTCAGCGCGACCTGGGCGGGCGTCGCCCTCATGCTCGCGGCCCTCGCGTGGGCGGGTGCCTCGGCCCTGCAGGGGCGGTTCGGCGAGAGACTCGGCAATCACCGCATCACGACGATCAGCCTGGGGTCACTCCTGGTCGCGATGCTGTGCGTGCTCACCGCCGCCATGTTCGACGTCTCGGCGGCCGTCGTGGTGGTGGGCTGGGCATTCGCTGGCGGCGGGATGGGACTGCTCTATCCACGCCTCACCGTCCTGACCCTGGCCTACTCGGACGAGACCAATCAGGGGTTCAACTCCTCCGCGTTGTCGATTTCGGACGCGGCCGGATCGGCCGTCGCCATCGCACTCGCCGGTCTCGGTGTCGCGACGCTCGGCGGCGAGGCCGGGGCGTTCAGCGCGGTCTTCGCGTTCTGTATCGCTCTCGTCGCGTTGGCTGTCGTACCCGGGCTCAGACTCGGGCACGCGGCGGAGGCGCCGGCGCGCTGAGGGCTCCCGCGAGGGCGGTGACCCCGAGGTCGAACACGCCATCGAGTCCGGCGGTGACGTCGAGAGCGCCGGCGTCGGGCAGAGCGCCGTGGCTGTCGGCATGCATGCGCTGTTGGACGAGCGTTGCGTGTCCGAGCACGAAATGCAGGATCGCGGCTCCACGGTCATCCGCATCGGGGGCTCCCTGCGCGCGGAGCGCATCGGTCAGCGCGGTCTGCGCCTGCGACGAGCCGAGTTGGAGCGCATAGGTGCTGAGGACCAGTTCGGCGCCGTCACGGTAGGCGAAGAGTGCGTCGCGGATGCCGCGCGCGGTCGTGAGGACGTCGGTGCTCCCGTGAGGGATCGATGCGGTGATCCGGTCGGCGAGTTCGGCCAGCAGCTCCTGCTTGCTCGCGAAGTGCCAGTAGAGCGCGCTGGGTTGCACGTCGAGCCCGGCGGCGATGCGCCGCATCGAGAGATCGGCGAGTCCCACCTCGTCGAGCAGGGCGAGAGCGCACCTGGCCACGCTGTCGCGGTCGTGACGTGCCGGATTGTGCTCGGGACTCATGCTCCGATTATAGTGAACGACGTTCAGGTGAACAGTGTTCAGGACCGTGACGGGGAGATCAGATGACGGGGTGCCCTCAGGTCGCCGGGGCTCCGATCACGCTCGAGCGGGTGTCGGTGCAACTCGACGGACGTTCGGTGCTGCATGACATCAGCGTCGAGCTCACGGCTTCCACGATCGCCGTGATCGGGGCGAACGGTTCGGGGAAGTCGACGTTCGCGAGGCTGCTGAACGGACTCGTCACACCCCACAGCGGCACCGTGCGTGTGCACGGACATGACACCGTGCAGGAGCGTGCAGCGGTGCGCCGCCTCGTGGGTTTCGTCTTCACCAATCCGGATGCGCAGATCCTCATGCCGACACCGGCCGAGGATCTCGCGCTGTCGTTGCGCGGTCGCCCGAAGGCGGAAGTGGCCGCGCGCGTCCAGGAGACCCTCGAGACGAACGGACTGGGCGCGCACGCCGAGGTCCCGGCATCGATGCTGTCCGGTGGGCAGAAGCAGATGCTCGCGCTGGCGTCGGTGCTCATCGCGCAACCGCGCGTGATCGTCGCCGACGAGCCGACCACGCTGCTGGATCTACGGAACGCCCGCCGCATCGGCGACCTCCTGCTCGCACAGCAGGCGCAGGTGGTGGTGGTCACGCACGACCTCGACCTCGCTGCCCGCTGCGACGCCGCGCTGCTCTTCGAGGACGGGAGGATCGCCGCCTCCGGTGAGCCGGCGCGCGTGATCGACGCCTACCGGCGGGCGTGCGCATGATCCCGCTCTACCGTCCGGGAACGGGGCTCATCCATCGAGCGCCGGCAGGCTTCAAACTCGCGGCCCTGGCTGTCGGCGCCCTCGTGCTCTCGCTGTATCCGCACGACTCGCTGAGCATCGGCGTCTCGCTCGCGATCGTCGTGGGGCTGTACGGCCTGAGCGGACTGCCGTTCCGTGTGCTCGTCACGGAGGCCTGGCGTCTGCGCTGGATCGTCCTCGTCCTCGCCGCGGCGCTGCTCATCTTCGTGTCGCCCGTCGCCGCGTGGATCAGCACAGGGAGGGTCGTGGCGGTGCTCCTCCTGGCGAGCCTGCTGACCCTGACCACTCGGATGTCGGACCTTCTCGCGGTGCTCCATCGTCTCCTCCGTCCGCTTCGCAGCATGGGGGTCGATCCGGAGGCGGTGGCGCTGACGATATCGCTCACCCTCACGACAGTCCCGGTGATCGCCGGGTTCGCCGCACGCGTGCGAGAAGCCGAGCAGGCCCGCGATGTGCGCCTGGGGATCCGCACCGTCGTGCCGCTGCTGGTGCTCGCATTGCGGCACGCGGATGACGTCGGCGAAGCGCTGGCGGCCCGGGGCATCGTCTGACTCAGGCCGGCACGGGCGCGTTGACTGCGACTCGTGCTCGCTGTGTCGGTCGCTGAGAAGTCGACAGCGACGAGAGTCGCAGCGCGGCGCCGATCAGCGCGATCGCGATCAGCGCGGTCGATACCGAGGTGCCGAGCACCAGAAGGAGCACGATCCCGACCAGACCGCTCAAGGTTCCGATGACGATGCGGTGCATCGAGGTCGTCGCCGAGGGCGCGGGCTGCGACTCGAATCGCGTGAAGGCGACGGCGACGAGAGCGGTGAGAGCGAGAGCCGTCGCCAGCCAGAGGGGACGCCCGGCCCACCATCCCGCGCTGTCCAACGCCGGCAGGCTGGCTCCGGCGACGAGTGCGTACACTGCGGTGACACCGGCCATCAGGAGCAGTACCGGCATGTGCCAGAGGTAGATCGTCATGGTGCGCACCGTCACGAAGGCGGTGAACGCGGCGACCCGCGGCCGACGGCTGAACCGTTCGAGACGCTCGCGGTGCAGTGACAGCAGGCTGGTGTGCGCAATTCCGACGAGGAGGAGCGCCGCGGTCGGCGGGTTGATGTTCGCGATGAGGTCGGGGGAGTAGATGCCGAAGGCGAAGGTCGCGACGAGCAGAAGGAGGGCCGTGATCCCGGCGGTGGCGCGTACGCGCCTGGCGAGGCGGTCGATGCTGCCGTCGGCCAGGAAGAACCCGAGCTGCTGGAGGGTCATCCACACGAAAGCGAGGTTCAGGAACCCCAGCCCGTCGATGCCGGTGGCTGTGCGCAGCACGTCGACGGTGATCGAGGCGAGCACCAGCGCGCCGATCGTGCGCAGCGGTGCGCGTTCATGGGCGGAGGCGAGAAGAGGGAGCAGAGCCTGACAGAGCAGGAAGACGCCCAGGAACCACAGCGGCTGCCCGTATCGGAATCCCGCCGTCGCGATGAGGTCGGCGGGAACGCCGAAGACCGTGAGCAGCGCGAGTGCGAGTGCGATGACCGCGATCGTGAAGATCGCCGGACGCAGCAGTCGATGCACACGGCCGGCGACGAAGCCGATGGCCGTGCCTCCGCGCTGATGCATCCGCCGGTAGGCCAGCAGACCCGAGAACCCTCCGATGACGAAGAACAGGGGCATCACCTGGAGGAACCAGCTGAGCGGCGCGATCCATCCGGTCCCGTCGCTGGCATTGGCGAAGACCGGTCCGGAATCGGTCACGGTGACGCCGACCATGATGGCGTGCAGGAGCACGACCCCGAGGACGCAGAGGGCCCGGAGGAAGTCGATCCCGGTGTCGCGGGATGCGCGTGGGGGAGCCGTGGTGCTGACGGCGCGCGGTGCCTGGACGATGGCCATGAGTCCTCCTCGGAAGCGGTGTTCCAGGAGACTATGGAGGTGGTGCCGGCGAGGGCATCACCCGTGGGTGCCGTCACGACCCCCTACGACGGGGTGAGTCAGGACGACGGTTCGACGAGTCCGGTGTCGTACGCGAGGATCACGGCGTGCACGCGGTCTCGCAGGCTCAGTTTGGCGAGCACCTTGCCGACATGCGTCTTGACGGTCTGCTCTGCGATGAAGAGATCGGCGGCGATCTCGGTGTTGGAACGACCTCGACCGATGAGTACGAGCACCTCGCGCTCGCGATCCGTGAGCTCGGCGAGAGCCGTCGCCGAGCGCGGTGCGCGGGGGCGGCGGCCGGCGAACTGCTCGATCATGCGGCGCGTCACGCTGGGCGCGAGCAGCGCATCGCCGTCCGCGACGACCCGAACCGCGTGCACGAGCTCCTCCGGTAGAGCATCCTTCAGCAGGAAGCCGCTGGCGCCGGCCTCGAGCGCGTCGTACACGTAGTCGTCGATGTCGAATGTGGTGAGCATCAGGATTCGAGGTACGTGCGCGGCCGGATAGGAGGGGCCGAGGATGCGCCTCGTCGCCTCGATCCCGTCGAGCTCCGGCATGCGCACATCCATGAGGATCACATCGGGATCGAGACGCGCGGCGAGGGTGACCGCTTCCGCACCGTTCGCCGCCTGCCCGGTGACATGGATGCCGTCATGGGCGTCGAGGAGCGCGGCGAACCCCGCTCGAACCATGGCCTGGTCGTCGGCGATGAGGACGCTGATGGTCACAGGCTCTCCTTGTCAGGGGAAGGGGATGAAAGCGTGCCGGCCGGGGCGGCGTCGAGGGGGAGGACGGCGTCGACATCCCATCCTCCGTCGGACGCGGGGCCGGCGGAGAGACTGCCGCCGAGGATCTCGGCGCGCTCCCGCATGCCCCGGAGCCCGTAGCCGGTGCCGTGACTCTCGGCGCGGTGCGGCGGTGCGTCGTTGTGCACCTGGATGTGGATGCTGCGCGCCTCTGCGCGCACGCGCACAGCGATGCGCGCACCGGGTGCGTGTCGCACGGCGTTGCTCAATGCCTCCTGCACGACGCGGAAGGCGGCGATCTGGACAGCAGGTGTGGCGGAGGCGGTTTCGGTTCCTTCGAGGACGAGTCCGACGTCGACACCGGCGCGGCGGATGCTGTCGACAAGGGCGGGGATGTCGTCGACGCCTTGCTGCGGGGCCAGTTCGGCGCTCTGGTCTTCGGTGCGGAGCACCCCGAGCATGCGTCGCATCTCCGTGAGCGAGGTCCGGGCGGTGGCGGCGATGTCGTCGAACTCCGTGATGGCGGCGGTGCCGAGCTCGGGAATCCGATACTTGGCCGTCGAGGCCTGCACCTGGATCACCGACATGCTGTGGGCGACGACGTCGTGCAGCTCCCTGGCGATCCGTGTGCGCTCTTCGACGAGCGCGCGCCTGGCCTCCTCGAGCGCGCTGTGCTCCTTCTCGCGCGTCAGCTCGGCGGCGACGCGGACCCGCCCGGCTATCAGCGCTGCGATGAGGAACATCGCGGAGGCGACTGCAGTCGTGACGATCAGGTCGGCGGTCGCACTGGCGGATGACGCCGGGAGGGCGACCATGTCGGGCCGGAGCACGGGGGCGAGAAGCGAGGCGATCGCCCCGAGGATCAGGGCGAAGGCCCCGATCCTCGTCCCATGGAGGAAAGTGACGACGCCGACGAAGAGGACGAAGACGAGGAGTGCCGGAACGGACCACGGCCAGGGAGACTGGATCGCCAGCTCCGGCACGACCGTGAGCGGCAGGGTGAACGCACTCGCCGTGAACAGGATGAGAGCCCAGCGAGGACGTGAGATCGCGAGGAGCGGCGAAGCGCACAGCACAGCTCCGAGGATGAACGACAGCGGCAGCGGTGTGCCGTACAGGAGGGTCTGCAGCGGGACGAGCACCGCGTACAGCGCCACGACCGCCGCACCCAGCGCCACGAGGGCGGAGGTGCGGCGGTTGATCCGTTGGCGGAGCGGTGTGCGCTCCCGGCGTCGTGCCATGACTGTCATCCTGCCAGCTGGGGCGCCGGCGCACGGCGGCGACGGGCCGCGGCGATCCGGTCGATCACGAACCCGATGATGAGGGCGATGACGATGCCGAGCCCGGCGCTGAGCAGGGGCTGGTCTTTGATCCAGGCGCCGGCGAGCAGACCGATCGCGAGGCTGAACACGCTCCAGCTGACCCCGGCGATGAGGCTCAAGGGGAGGAAGCGCCGCCAGGGGAAGTGGAGAGCGCCCGCGCTCATGTTGACGGCGACCCGACCGACCGGGATGTAGCGGGCGCCGAGGATGAGCGTCGCGCTCCGACGGTCGAGTGCGCGCTGGGCGTGAGCGAATGCCGCCGCCACCCGGGGGCGTCGCATCCACGCGAACCTCGTCGTGCCCACCGCTCGCCCGATGACGAAGGCGAGATTGTCTCCGATCGCCGCACCGATCGCGGCGACGAGCCCGAGGAGCACCAGGTTTCCCTCGCCGGTGGAGGCGGTGACCGCCGCCGCGGCGACGAGCACGGTCTCGCTGGGAACCGGGGGGAAGAAGCCGTCGATGACGGTGACGGCGAACAGGACCAGGTACAGCCAGGGTGAGGCGATCGCCTGCATGATGAGCTCGTTGAGGATGTCCACTCCCGTACGTTATGCAGCGGACCCCGAGCAGGGCATCCCTCTCGGGTATCGGGACCCTCACCCTTCGGAGTGATCTTGCTGAGCGCGACTCCCGGCGACGCCGCTTATACTGGGAGGCTGGCCGATCGGCCGACAACCTCCCCGAAAGAACGGACGTCCGCTGTGCTTGCCGTGCACGACCTCGAGATCCGCGTTGGCGCGCGCCTGCTGATGGAGAACGTCTCGTTCCGCGTCGCCGACGGAGACAAGATCGGACTCGTCGGCCGCAACGGGGCCGGGAAGACCACGCTCACCAAGGTGCTCGCCGGTGACGTGCTCCCGTCGGGCGGAAGCGTCACCCGCTCCGGGGAACTCGGCTACCTGCCGCAGGACCCTCGTTCGGGCAATCCCGAAGACCTCGCGCGTACGCGCATCCTCGATGCCCGCGGGCTCGGTCAGCTCAACCTCGGCATGACCGAGGCGGCCCTCGCCATGGGTTCCGACGACCCCGCGGTGGCCGACAAGGCCATGAAGCGGTACGCCCGACTCACCGAGCAGTTCGAGGCGCAGGGCGGCTACGCGGCCGAAGCCGAAGCCGCGTCCATCGCCAACAACCTGTCGCTTCCCGACCGTATCCTCGACCAGCCGCTGTCGACGCTGTCCGGCGGTCAACGCCGTCGGATCGAACTCGCGCGCATCCTCTTCTCCGACGCGCAGACGATGATCCTCGACGAGCCGACCAACCACCTCGACGCCGACAGTGTCGTGTGGTTGCGCGAGTTCCTCAAGGGCTACAAGGGCGGGCTGATCGTGATCAGTCACGATGTGGAGCTCGTCGGCGAGACCGTCAACCGGGTGTTCTACCTCGACGCGAACCGCCAGATCATCGACACATACAACATGAACTGGAAGAACTACCTGCGTCAGCGGGTGGCTGATGAGGAGCGTCGCAAGAAGGAACGCGCGAACGCCGAGAAGAAGGCGACGACCCTGCAGCTGCAGGCCGCCCGCTTCGGTGCGAAGGCTTCGAAGGCCGCTGCTGCGCACCAGATGATCGCGCGCGCCGAGAAGCTGCTTGCCGGACTGGACGAGGTGCGTCAGGAGGACCGGGTGGCGAAGCTGCGCTTCCCGAAGCCCGCTCCTTGCGGTAAGACGCCGATGATGGCCTCCGGCCTCTCGAAGTCGTACGGCTCGCTCGAGATCTTCACCGACGTCGACCTGGCGATCGATCGCGGTTCGAAGGTCGTCGTGCTCGGACTCAACGGTGCAGGAAAGACCACACTGCTGCGGATGCTCGCCGGCGTCGACCAGCCCGATACGGGACAGCTCGAGCCGGGGCACGGCCTCAAGGTCGGCTACTACGCGCAGGAGCACGAGAACCTCGATGTGAATCGCTCGGTGCTCGAGAACATGGTCTCGGCCGCTCCGCACATCACGGAGACCGAAGCGCGCAAGGTGCTCGGGTCGTTCCTGTTCACGGGTGACGACGTGCTCAAGCCCGCCGGCGTCCTCTCCGGTGGTGAGAAGACCCGTCTGTCGCTCGCGACGCTGGTCGTGTCGTCGGCGAACCTGCTGCTGCTCGATGAGCCGACCAACAACCTCGATCCTGCCTCGCGCGAGGAGATCCTCGGTGCGCTCGCGCACTACGAGGGCGCAGTCGTGCTCGTCTCGCACGACCCCGGTGCCGTGCAGTCACTCAACCCCGAACGTGTGCTGATCCTGCCGGACGGGGTCGAGGACATCTGGAGCCAGGAGTACCAGGACCTCATCGAGCTCGCCTAGGGGGTCGGTTCCGTGTCGGCGGCCCGGGATATCGTGACGGACATGGAGCTGGGTCACATCCGCGCGATCTGCTGGGACTGGAACGGCACGCTGCTCGACGATGCCGAGATCTGCCGTCAGGTCATGAACGCCGTGCTCGAGGAGCACGCGCTCGAACCGCTCGCCGACGAGCACGCGTACCGATCCGTCTTCCGCTTCCCGATCCGGGACTTCTACCGCTCGGTCGGACTCGGGGACGACCGATTCGTGTCGGCCGCAACCACGTATCTCGACCTGCTCGCCCAGCGCGTCGGCAAGGCGCCGCTCCACTCCGACGTGCGGGCCACGCTCGCGGTGCTCCGTGAGCGAGGGATCCGCCAGGTCCTCGCTTCGGCGACTCTTCCGGATGCCCTCGCTCGGCAGATGGCCCCGCACGACCTGGGCGAGGCGTTCGAAGCGGTGCTGTCGATCGACGATCCCTTCCGCGCCTCCAAGCACGATGTGATCTCGCGATGGCTGGCGACATCCGGGATGACTGCGCATGATGTGCTCGTCGTCGGCGACACCAATCACGATCGAGAGATCGCGGACGATCTCGGCGCGGAGTTCGTCCATTTCGACGGCGGGCACCAGAAGTGGGCGGGAGACACCCGCCGGGTCTCGACGCTCGGCGAGCTGATCGACCTCCTGGGGCCGCTCCCGGTGGGTTCCGCCTCCGCCGAACTCGCCTGACCACTCGGCCCTGCCCGGGGCGGACCCATGGCATAGTCGAGAGCATGCCGTTCGCGCATCCCCCGTCCTCGTCAGACATCAGCGACTGGCTGCGTGCGCAGCCTTCCCTCACCGGGGTCGCGCCGCCGCTCGATCTCGCAGCGCTTCCCGAAGATCCCGTGCCGTTCTTCGTCGATTGGATCGGAGAGGCCGCCGAGAGCGGGGTCGCGGAACCGCACGCGGCGACCCTGGCGACGGTCGACGATGACGGCGTGCCGGATGCGAGGACACTGATCCTCAAGGGCGTCGACGCGCGAGGATGGGCGTTCGCCGGGACGCGCTCGTCCCGCAAGGGCGAGCAGATCGCCGCACGCCCTGCCGCGGCGTTGAACTTCTGGTGGCAGCCGCTCCGACGGGCCGTGCGGGTTCGGGGAATGATCCAGGAAGCGTCCGAGGCGGAGAGCGCCGCAGATCTCGCCGCGCGGTCGGCTGACGCTCGTCGCGGTGTCGCGCCGGGGGAATGGGTGCTCTGGAGGATCGTCCCGGCGCGCGTCGAGTTCTGGCAGGGATCGGCGGACCGGAACCACAGCCGGATCGTCTTTCAGCGCGCGGAGGGCGGCTGGAGCCGCAGCGTGACGGGCGAGGCCGCCGGTGTGGCGAGATATAGAGTCGCAGGGGAGCGGACATGAGCGGTTATCAGGTGCTCGAGATCGGGTCGCTCGACGAGTGGCGCACCCACCATGGTGGCTTCGATGCCGCACGATCGCGCGACGGGCGTCGCGTCGTCGACCATGAGCTGACGATGCAGTACATCGGGATGACCGCGAACGCGTTGGAGCCGGGCGAAGAGGCCGGCTACTGGCACGTGCACCGGAAGATCGAAGAGGTCTACGTGTTCCTCGGAGGGCGAGGGCAGATGGGGCTGGACGACGATGTGGTGGAGGTCGGCCCCGGTACCGTGATCCGCGTCGGTCAGGGCGTCGCTCGCACGTGGCGGGCGCGACCGGACAGTCCGGGCGAACTGCGCTGGCTCTGTCTCCGCGCCGGCGGCGAGGAACTGCCGCACCTTCCGGACGACAGCTCGCGGCTACCGGAGCGCCCGATGCCATGGTCGGACCGAGCGAGCACCGGCTGAAGAGTCACCGCACGTCGAGCAGTTCGTCCTCGACGTCGGCGTCGTGGTCCTTGCGGCGCGACTTCTTGACGGGGGCTTGGACTCCCTCGACCTCCTCGCGGTGCTTCACGATCTCCGTCCGGATGATGTATCCGATGAAGATGAAGCCCATCAGCGCGAAGAGAATCCACTGGATGGCATAGGACAGGTGCGGACCCGGATCGTCGGTGGGGGAGTCGAATCCCCCCAGCGTCCCTGCGCCGGCCGGGTCCTCGCTGATCATCCGTCCGTAGGCTCCGGTGATCACGTCACCGTCGACGAGATCGGCGATGGTCGGCAGATTGATGGTCGGCACCTGACCTTCGGGCGCGCCACGGCCCGACGCCGGAACCTGCTCACCCGGGCGAAGACGCACGGTGACCTCGGCTTCGCCCTCCGGCGGCGCTGGCACCGAATCCGGCGCGTCCCCGTCACCCGGCGGCACCCAGCCGCGATCGACGATGAAGATGCGACCATCGACGTCGCGGAACGGCACGAGCACCTCGAAGGCGCTCGTCCCGCCGTGCGGGCGGTTGCGCACCAGGAGCTGCTGGTCGGCGAGGTATTCGCCCTGCAGGATCACCGGTCGCCACTCGTCGGAGGGATCGAGGGCACCGTCTTCCCCGATGAGGTCGGAGAGGGGAACAGGCTTCGCGTCGTAGTTCTCTTCAACGAGCTCGATCTGCGCGGCTCTGGTCTCGTTGCGCTCGAACTGCCAGTTCGACAGGAAGACGCACGCGACCGCGAAACCGATCGCGATGAGCACGTAGACGGCCCATCGGGTCAGACGTCCGCTCATGCGGGGATCCCATCCCGAACACTGACAGGGAAGTCACGTGCTGCCAGATAGTCCCGGAGGTAGGCGACGTGCTCATCGCACGCCAACCAGATCTTCTCCCGATCGGCGGCATGGATGCGGGGGTTGCGCCACACGACCTGTCTGGTCGCCGCGCTCCGGCAACCGGCACGCGAGCATTCGAGGTCTGTCATCGGTCCTTCGGGCCTTCGTGGATCGTGAACACCGGGGGTGTCGCGGGCTGGCTCTCGATCGGTGCGGGCCCCGGGGCGGCCAACTCCTGAACCGGCGACTCGGCACCGGTCTCGGTGCTGTCGCTGCCCGCGTTGGCGAAGACCACGGCGATGTACGGCAGCACGGCGGCGGAGATCCCGAAGACCCAGGTGTACCACCCGTACGGCTGGACCAGCACCATCAGAGCGAAGCACGCGATGCGGATGGACATCGTCAGGACATAACGGCGCACACGATGGTCTGCCTCATCCCGCGGAGACTGCGGCAGTGAGGTGACGGCCGGGACTTGACGCGCGTTCTTCACGATGTCTCAAGCCTACGCCGGTACCGGGCATTCGGCGTGCCGGTTCGGAGGCGGTTCAGCGCGAGAAGACGACGGGCAGGCTGAGCGCTCCGACGAACCGGAAGCTGATGATGACGCCGATGAGAGGGAACGCGCCGATCGCGATCATAGCGGAGCCGAGGATCGACCCGGCATCGTCGGTAGGATCGATGACGGCTCGGAACCCCGAGCCACCGGCCAGAGCAGGAGTGTCCCCATGAGCGCTGAGCGCGTCGTCCTCGTCACCGGCGGAAACCGCGGTATCGGCCGCGCGATCGCGGAGCGTTTCGTGCGGGACGGATACCGCGTCGCGGTCACCGCTCGCAGCGGCGAGGGGCCGGAGGGGACTCTCACGGTCCGGGCGGATGTCACGGATGCGGCCGCGCTCGATGCGGCGTTCACCGAGGTGGAGCAGCAGCTGGGCCCGGTGGAGATCGTCGTCGCGAATGCGGGCATCACCAAGGACACCCTGCTGATGCGCATGAGCGAGGACGACTTCGACAGTGTGGTCGCGACGAACCTCGGGGGCACGTTCCGTGTCGTCAAGCGTGCCTCGAAAGGGATGCTCCGCGCGCGCTTCGGCCGCATCATCCTGATCTCGAGCGTCGTCGGACTCTACGGCTCCGCAGGCCAGGCCAACTACTCGGCGTCGAAGAGCGCCCTGGTCGGCTTCGCCCGTTCGATCACCCGCGAGCTCGGCGCTCGGGGGATCACCGCCAATGTCGTCGCTCCCGGGTTCATCGAGACCGACATGACTGCGGAGCTCCCTGAGGAGACACAGAAGCAGTACAAGGCGAGCATCCCCGCCGCACGCTTCGCCACCCCCGATGAGGTCGCGGGCGTCGTGACGTGGCTCGCGGGCGACGACGCCGGGTACATCTCCGGTGCGGTCATCCCCGTCGATGGCGGTCTCGGGATGGGGCACTGACCCCGAGACCGGTGTTCAGCGCGCGATCGCCGCGTTGATCAGCGCACCGAGCCGCTCGGGCACGGAGAACTGCGGCCAGTGGCCGGAGCCGATGCGCACGACCTCGGCGTCATCGATCGACCGGTATTCGTCGGCGTACGCACCCCACTCGTCGATCATCTCGTCGAACGCCGCCTGATCGAGGCCAGCCATCAGCAGCGTCACCGGAACCCGATGGCGTGAGCGGTTCTCCAGGACGATGCCGTCGGTCGGCACCCTCGCGGGAACGCTGCGGGTGAGGGGAGCCGTGCGCGCTCGAGTCGCGTCGTCGAGGTCGCTCACATCCTCGTCCGGGAAGAAGTTCCAACCGGGGAAGGGCACGACCCCGTCCACGATCCCGAACTCGCTGATGCCGCTTCCGGGAGGGGGTGGCACGGTATCCACGAAGACGACCCGCTTCAGGCGCTCGGGACGGGCATCGGCGACTCCCCATGCCACGTTGCCCCCGCCGCTGTGACCCACCACCACGATCTGTCCCTGCAGGGCGTCCACGGCATGGGCGGCGGCGTCGATCCATTCGGCGATGCCGATCCCCGCGGAGATGGAGGCGGGCGCGCCGAGGCCGGGGAGGGTGAGGGGATGTGCGCGATGCCCAGCCTGTTCGAGGGCAGGGATCACCTCTTCCCAACTGGACGCATCGAGCCAGAGTCCCGGGATGAGGATGATGTCCATGAGCTGACGCTAGCGGTGGCGTCGGACTTTCACCACAGCGTTCCCCCTACGGCAGCAGGGCGATGACCTCCGCCAAGTCCTGCGGGCCGATGACGAGGCTCGCGGCCTCCCGAACGGCGGGCTTCGCGTTGAAGGCGAGACCGAGACCGGCGACCGCCATCATCGGCAGGTCGTTCGCACCGTCGCCGATCGCGATGGTCGCCCGGGGAGCGACCCCGAGTTCCGCCGCCCACTCCCGGAGCGACAATGCCTTCGCCGCGCCGTCGACGATGTCACCGTCGACCAGGCCGGACAGCACGCCTTCTGCGGCGTCGAGGCGGTTGGCTCGCCAGCGATCGACGCCGAGGGCCGGCGCGACGCTGTCGAGGATCTCGTGGAATCCTCCGGAGACGACGCCCACCACCCCGCCGCGGTCGTGGACGGCCGCAGTCAGCTCTCGCACGCCGGGCGTGGGCTCGATGCGCGCGCGGACGCGCTCGAAGGCCGACACCGGTACACCTTTCAGAGCCGAGACCCGCGAGCGCAGGCTCGTCGAGAAGTCGACCTCACCGCGCATCGCCGCTTCGGTGGCAGCCTGCACCTCGGCACGCCGTCCGGCTTCGTCGGCGAGCAACTCGATCACCTCGTTGCGGATGAGGGTGGAATCGGCATCGAGGACGACGAGGAAGCGCGCGCTGGTCACCCGTCGAGCCTAGCGATCGCTCGAGGGGTCGGTGTGCGGCGTGACGTGCTCAGCGGTCGATGAAGATGCCCTTGCCCACGACGGTGATGCCGGACTCCGTGACGGTGAAGCCGCGCGCCAGGTCGCGTTCACGGTCCACACCGACCGTCGCTCCATCAGCCAGCACCACGTTCTTGTCGAGGATCGCCCGGTGGATGCGTGCCCCCTGGCCGACGTGCACGTGGTCGAACACGACCGAGTCGGTGATGGTCGATCCTCCTCCGGCGAGTGTCCACGGACCGACGACGCTGCGTTCCAGGTGCGTTCCGGACAGCACCGAGCCGAGGGAGACGATCGAGTCGATCGCGTTGCCGATCCGTCCGACCGAGTCCCTGACGAACTTCGCCGGCGGGGAGTTGACGGCCTGCGAGTGGATCGGCCACTCCATGTTGTAGAGGTTGAAGACGGGAAGCGTAGAGATGAGGTCCCGGTGTGCGTCGAAGAACGAGTCGATCGTCCCCACGTCCCGCCAGTACGACCGGTCGCGTGGAGAAGAACCGGGGACCTCGTTCTGCTTCATGTCGTAGTAGCCGGCCTCGCCGCGCTCGACGAAGTAGGGGACGATGTCGCCCCCCATGTCGTGCCCGGACACGGGAGACTCCCCGTCGGCCTCGACGGCGGCGATCAGCGCGTCGGCGTCGAAGATGTAGTTGCCCATCGAGGCGAGGACCTCGTGGGGCGAATCCTCGAGGCCCGCGATGTCGGTCGGCTTCTCGAGGAATTGCTTGATCCGTCCGGACTCCGCGTCGGCGTCGATCACGCCGAACTGCGACGCGAGCGCGAGCGGCTGGCGGATGCCGGCGACGGTCGCCTTGGCACCGGACTCGATGTGCGCCTCGAGCATCTGGCGGAAGTCCATCCGGTACACGTGATCGGCGCCGATCACGACGACGATGTCGGGCTTCTCGTCGTTGATGAGGTTCATGCTCTGCAGGATCGCGTCGGCGGAGCCCGAGAACCACCGTTTGCCGAGGCGCTGCTGGGCCGGCACGGAGGTCACGTAGGAGTCGAGGAGCGCCGACATCCGCCAGGTCTGCGAGATGTGTCGGTCGAGGCTGTGCGACTTGTACTGCGTCAGCACCACGATCTGCCGCAACCCGGAGTTGATGAGGTTCGAGATCGCGAAGTCGATGAGTCTGTACTGTCCGCCGAAGGGCACTGCGGGTTTCGCTCTATCGGCCGTGAGAGGCATGAGGCGCTTGCCCTCGCCGCCGGCGAGGATGATCCCGAAGACCTTCTTTGGAGCGGACATGGCTCCACCATAGATGCCATCATCGTCGCTGTACTAGCGTTCAGACATGCGAGTTGAAATGATCACGAAGGAGTACCCGCCGGAGGTCTACGGCGGTGCCGGCGTGCACGTCGCCGAGCTCGTCGCGGCCCTCAGGGAGCACGTCGACGTCCGGGTCCGTGCGTTCGGCGCACCCCGTGACGAGGCGGGCACCTTCGCCTACCGCACGCCCGCCGAGCTCGCCGGGGCGAACGCCGCTCTGCAGACGCTCGGCACGGATCTGGAGATCGTGTCGGCCATCGCCGAGGCCGATCTGGTGCACAGCCACACCTGGTACGCGAACTTCGCCGGGCATCTCGCCTCGCAGCTGCACGGCATCCCCCACGTGCTCACGGCGCACAGCCTCGAACCCCTTCGACCATGGAAGGCGGAGCAGCTCGGCGGCGGCTACGCCGTCTCCAGCGGGATCGAGCGCTTGGCCTATGAGAACGCCGCAGCGGTGATCGCTGTGAGCGCGGGGATGCGTGCCGACATCCTGCGCAGTTACCCGCAGGTCGACCCGGCGAAGGTGCGGGTGATCCACAACGGGATCGACGTCGAACGCTGGCGTCCGGTACGCGACGACCAGTTCCTGCGATCGATCGGAATGGACCCTGCTCGACCGTCGGTCGTCTTCGTCGGTCGCATCACGCGGCAGAAGGGGCTGCCGTTTCTGCTGCAGGCCGCGCGTCTGCTGCCGCCAGAGGTGCAGCTGGTGCTCTGCGCCGGAGCGCCGGACACACCGGAGATCATGGCGGAGGTCCAAGAAGGCGTCCGGCTGCTCCAGCAGGAGCGGGACGGGGTGATCTGGATCGAGCGGATGCTGCCGCGCGACGAGCTGTCGACGGTCCTGACGGCCGCGACGACGTTCGTCTGCCCGTCCGTCTACGAGCCCCTCGGGATCGTGAACCTGGAGGCGATGGCGTGCGGGGCGGCGGTCGTCGGGACCGCGACCGGCGGGATCCCCGAGGTCGTCGCCGACGGTGTGACCGGGCGTCTCGTCCCGATCGAGCAGGTTCAGGACGGCACCGGCACGCCGGTGGACCCTGACCGCTACGTCGCGGATCTGGCCGCCGTGCTCACGGAGGTGGCGATGGATCAGGATCGGGCACGCGCGTACGGCGAGGCCGGACGGGAGCGGGCGCGCGAGGAGTTCAGCTGGGCGGCGATCGCCGAGACGACGCGCGCGCTCTACGCGGAGCTGACCGCCTGAGCCGATAGGCTGAAGGCATGCCGAGCGCTCTGGAATTCACCGACGTCGTCGTGCGCCGTGAGGGGCGCAACATCATCGATCACGTGACCTGGAAGGTCGACGACGATCAACGATGGGTGATCCTCGGCCCGAACGGCGCGGGAAAGACCACGCTCCTGCAGCTGGCCGACACTCTCATGCACCCGACGTCGGGAACGGTGACGGTGCTGGGGGAGACGCTCGGCCGCACCGACGTGTTCGAGGTGCGCCCGCGCATCGGCTTCGCCTCGTCGGCCATGGCCAAGCGTGTGCCCCGGGACGAGACGGTTCTCAACACCGTGCTCACGGCCGCGTACTCCGTGCTCGGCCGCTGGAACGAGAGCTACGAGGCCATCGACGAGCGCCGCGCGCTCCGCGTCCTCGGCGACTGGCGTCTCGACCATCTGGCCGACCGCACCTTCGGCACCCTCAGCGACGGCGAGCAGAAGAGGGTCCAGATCGCGCGTGCCGTCATGACAGACCCCGAGCTCCTGCTTCTCGACGAGCCCACGGCTTCGCTCGATCTCGGCTCTCGTGAAGAGCTCCTCGCACTCCTCAGCGGGTACGCGTCCTCGCCGACCACCCCGGCCATGCTGATGGTGACGCACCACGTGGAGGAGATCCCCGTGGGATTCACCCACGTGATGCTGATCCGGGACGGTGCCGTGGTCGCGGCGGGCCCGATCGCGGAGACGCTCACGGCCGAGGCTCTCAGCGACACGTTCGGCATGCCGATCGTGCTCAGCGGCGAGGACGGCCGCTACGCCGCCCGCGCAGCATCCTGATCCGGGTCTGATAGAATCAACCCTTGGTGCTCTCTGCACCGCAGACTTCCCTCGTCCCTGGCACAATCCAGGGCAGCAACTAAGGAATCCCATGAAGACTGACATTCACCCCGAGTACAAGGCTGTCGTGTTCCGCGACCTCGGTTCGGGCGAGACGTTCCTCACCCGTTCGACCGTGTCGAGCGACAAGACCATCGAGCTGGACGGCGTGGAGTACCCCGTCATCGACGTCGAGATCTCCTCGGCTTCGCACCCGTTCTACACGGGTAAGCAGCGCATCATGGACTCGGCCGGCCGCGTCGAGAAGTTCAACCAGCGCTTCAAGGGCTTCGGCGGCTCGTCCAAGTAACGATCGCCAACGAAGAAGGCCCCATGCTCCTCGGAGCGTGGGGCCTTCTTCGTTCCCCGGGCGCTGCGTTCGCAGCCGTGCCCGAAGCCTCAGAGGTCGAGTCGGATCCGGCCGTCGTCGATCGTGTCCGGAGGATCGCCCGGCGATGGTGCCGGGGCCGTCCGCTGCGTCTGGCGGTCGCGTTCGATACCCGCCTCGTGGGCAGACGGAGACCAGACGGCGTCGAATGCGCCGCCGAGTCCCCCTCCACTGGTCTCGTACTTCTTCTCGATCGGCACCCTTGAGAAGCCGAAGGCGATCACGACGATCACCGCCGAGACCAGGAGCAGCAGCACTCCGACCGTGACGAGCACGCCCACTCCCTGTTCCATGTGCTCCAGAGTAGGCGTCGGGTGAGGCGAGAGCATCCTCCGTCAGGAGGAGATGTTCAGCGGATGCGGCGACCGTGCGCGAGGTCGATGAGATGTGAGAGCACCGGTCCCGAACGCAGACCGTTGTGCTCGTGCTCACTCGTCTGCCAGAGTTGCACCCCCGGGATGAGCTTCGCCGTCTCGAGAGAGAACTCGTAAGGCACGTAGACGTCGTTGACGTAGACCGCGGCCGCACCGGTCGCCTCCGACCCGGCGATCGCGGACGCGTCGTAGATGCTCGGCCACTCGAACTCGGCGAGCTCGAGGGCGACCTCGCGCCATGGCCGGAATGCGGGCACCGTCTCGGTCCACTCGCGCCGGATGTGCTCACCCGTGAACAGCGTGGGGTCGTCGCGGAAGTCCGTGGGCTCGGTGCGCTCGGCCGACCACCGGGTCGCGTGCCCGTCCGCGTAGCTCGATTCGTGGAAGGCGAAGTACAGCGGGTTGCGGCCGTCGTAGGGCATCGCGTGCATCAGGTCGTATCGGAAGGCGTTGGAGGAGGGATCGCGCTCCAGGATCGACCACAGGGTCTGCCAGCCATCGTTCGTGCCGAGGGCCGATCCCACAGACCGGAGGCGTGAGCGGGAGACGACTTCTCCGTCGGGCAGGACGATGTCGCCGGCATCCGCCAGCTCGACGAGCCGTCGCATCACATCGCGGTGCTCCGGGAAACGGCGGTAGTAGCGTTCCGAGGCGTCGCGCATCTTGTCGTAGCAGAGCGCATACACGTCGTCAGGGTGCCGACCCACGGCGCTGAGGCCTCCGGTGATGAAAACGTCCTCGAGCGAGGAGGGATCGGTGGAGAGGTACGCCAAGGTCGTGAAGCCGCCGAACGACTGTCCGAGCACGCTCCAGGTGGTGGCGCCCAGGTGCTCGCGCACGGTCTCGCAGTCGCGCACGATCGCGTCGGCGCGCAGATGCGTGAGGTGCTCGGCGACGGCGGCCGAGCCGCGCTCGAGGTCGCCGTCGCCCACAGGAGTGGACCGACCGGTCCCTCTCTGGTCGAGAAGCACCAGGCGATAGTGGGCGAGGGCCTCGTCGAGCCAGGCCGGCGATGTCGACGAGTGGAAGGGGCGCGGAGCCTCATGCCCTGGCCCGCCCTGGAGGAAGACCAGGTAGGGGAGGGCGTCGCCGCCTTCGCGGGTGACCACGCGGGCGAAGATCTCGATGGTGCGGTGATCGGCCGGGTCGTCCCACACCAGAGGGACGGTGAGCGTGTGCTCTTCGACGGTGAGATCCTGCAGCGTGCGGACGATGGTGCTCATGTTCACATCACATTTCCGATATAGGAGTACTTGACGAAGACCTCCGAGGCGATGCCCGACTCCTCGAGCACGCCCTGCACCGCGGTCATCATGTAGTTGGAATCCCAGCCCATGTAGAGGAAATGACCCTCGTCGAGCTCATCCCACTGCCCTTTCCAGGCCATGTCCTGGTAGATCGGACCGCCGTGCGCGGCGCAGTAGGCCAGGGCGGCCTCTCTCGTGTCGGTCCAGGCGCGACGGAAGACCCGATTGAACAGATACTTGACGTCGGGAACCTCCCATCGTTCACCGCGATACTCGACGTAATCGAACTCCCGCTCCCAGCCCGTCGGCCATCCGCGGCGACGGACCGCATCGAGGATCGGCGTCAGGCCGTCGTCATCGATCTCCGGCAGCGCGGGGCGCGCCCAGATGCGGATGAGGTCGGCTGTGAGCGCGATCGTGCGGCGGGTGATCGCCGCCGTGTTCCAGGAGCCGAGGTCGGTGAGATCGCGCGTGGCCGGCACGGAGCTGTGCGCGTAGGCTTCCGAGCGCTTGACGGGGAAGGAGGCACCGAACACCCGCTCCGTCAGCGACTGCTCGAGCAGGGTCAGATTGCCGAGGGTCGGAGCGAGGGCACGGTGGCTGTTCTGCTCGTCTTCGGAATAGTCGATCCACGATCGCTCCCCGTCGCCCGACCACGCATCTCCGGGTACGGTCGGGACGATGTGCTCGACGTCGAAGTCGTCGACGTCGTCGACACCTTCGAGCCGTCCCAGCACATACGCGGGGTGGGGGAGCTCGCTGTACTTCACGACCGCACTGACGCGCTCGTCGGAGGGCGTGATGCGCGCGAACGCCCGGGCGAGCGCATCGCGACCGTCGCGGCGCGCTCGGCACAGTCTGGCGACGAGTCTCTCCGCGGGCAGGTTCACGAGGGCGCGGCGGAGGGAGAGGGCCTGCAACCACTCCAACGTCTCGACGAGCTCTGCGCGGTCGATCACGCCGCGCAGATGATCGCTGTAGGCGCTCATCACGAGCGGGTAAGAGGAGCGGCCGAACGTGTTGACGTGGCGCAGCTGCCGCGCGATCTCCGGGTCCTGCTCCCGCGACGGATCCAGCAGGGTGCCATAGATCTCGGCGTAGTGCCGCCACTCGGCCGCGTCCGCCTGCAGATGGTCGACGTCGACGCGCGGGAACGACTGCCGGAAGGCGCTGTACACGCCGTGCTCGCCGTTCGCGGCGACCTCGCGTCCGGTGACGAGTACGAGGTAGTGCCGCCAGAAGGCACCGATCGCCTCGCCGGTGTGCCGTTCTATCGGAACCCAGAACCGGGCCTCGACGTCGACCTGTTCCGCGTGGCTGAGCCCCATCAGGATGTAGTTGTGGATGAGCTCGTGGTCGCGCAGCGGCTCGCCCGTCGAGTTCAGGCTCTCGAAGATCTGCTGTGCGTTCGCCTGCGCGCCGAGGGTGATCGACACGTGCTCGAGCTTCTGCAGCCCGCGCCAGATGGCCGGAACCTCGTCGACGTGGATCTGGCTGCGGAAGAAGGCGTAGTTGTCGTCGAAGCGCGACTCTCGGTCGGCGTCATCGCGTCGATCCAGGACCACGGACTCGTACAGGTCGGCCCAGGCATCGTGCGGGCGCAGCTTGGTGCGGTCCGGAGCGTCGGAGCGCACCAGCACGCGTTCGAGCGCTGCGGCCATGGCGCTGTCGGTATCGCGGATCGCATGATGCAGGGCGGCCACCAGCAGCATGAGAGTGGTGATGCGCTGTTGGCCGTCGATGAGGATCAGGTCGGAGTCGGCTGCGGAGCCGTCTTCGGCGGACAGGATCGAGCCGATGAAGTGACGGTGGGCATCGTCTTCGCCGGCGACCGCGCGGATGTCGGAGAGGAGACGTTCGCAGCCGCCGATGTCCCACCGGTACTGCCGCTGATACACGGGGACGACGATGGTCGTGCTCCCTGCCGCGAGCCATTCGATCGTGTTGACTGCTGTCGCCTCGACGTTGGTCGCGGTGCTCATGCTGGTGTCTCGTCCTCCCGTAGCGACGGGCGCCGAGGACTCGCCGGGCGCCCCGATCAGTCTATTCGGTTATGCACGGCCGACCTCCGAAGGGCTCTCGGACCACGCTGTTAGGCTTGCCTTATCAGGGCCTGTTAAAACGTGCTGGCCCCCGATGAAAGGAACATGACTCGATCATGGGTTACATCAAGTCCGCTGCCCTCGAGGAAAAGGGATTCGTCGTCCTCGACAGCTACAACCAGGAGCTCGACCCCAAGGAATGGCTCGACATCGAGTACAACGACTGGAAGTCGTCGGGTGACACCCGCTTCGCCCCTCTCGCCAGTGCCTTCGGTGACATCGAGTGCAACGGCTTCTGGAACCACAAGCCGCCGCGCACCGACAAGGATGGCGTCTGGATCGACTCGCAGACCGAGAAGGCCCCGAACCTCACGCGCCGCGCGCAGGAGCCGGGTGCCAACGTCGGCCGCTGCCGCGTGATCGAGCTGCAGCCGACCCCGTACGGCGACTGCCTCTACAACCTGCACCAGGATGACAACAACCGTCTGAACCCGGACGGCACGGGCTGGGTGGTCCGCGGCTTCTTCAATCTGACGGACGACAAGGACAGCTACTTCGTCCTGCGCGAGAACCGCACCGACCCGAGCATCGAGTACCGCATCGCCCTTCCGGCCGGTGCGCAGCTTATCGTCGACACGCAGCGCCTCTGGCACGCGGCCACGCACAACGGCACCGAGCCGCGCTACTGCCTCATCACCTCGTGGACCTCGGGCCCGGAGCTCGACGCCTACATCGAGAAGTACCACGGCACCGACGATGTGCCCAACTATGAGGTCGACCAGGAGACGCTGGAGTTCGGCTATGCCGAGCAGGCGCGCAAGGACGCCGCTCGTGCGGCGTACTACGCCGCCAAGGGCCAGCAGGTCAAGCAGGCCATGAGCGAGGCCTGATCCTCGTCAGATCTACGACCGATTGCGGTCCGAAGGCCCCGGTCCCCGTGACCGGGGCCTTCGTCATGGAATGACATGCTTGTGATTTCTGTGGATCTCGGCGAGAATGGGCGCACAACCGCATATTCTCGCCACTTCGTGGTTCAGGTCGTTGGGGAAGACGCACCTGATGAAACGGAGAGATCATGGCGACGGCTTACGCACGTGGAGTGGTGTTTATCCACTCTGCGCCTCGCGCGCTCTGCCCGCACCTCGAATGGGCGGTGGGTCGCGCTATCGGGCGTGCGGTGAACTTCGACTGGACCGAGCAGCCCGTCCTGGACGGCGCACGACGCGCGGAGTTCTACTGGGACGGCCCTGTCGGCACCGGAGCGGCTCTCGCGACGTCCATCCGCGGGTGGGAACACCTCCGTTTCGAGGTGACCGAGGACCCGACGCCCCGCAGCGACGGCGGCCGTTGGCTGCACACACCCGATCTCGGCATCCACTACGCACAGACCGACGCCGCCGGCAACATCGTGATCGGTGAAGACCGCATCCGCTATGCGATGGAGATCGCCGCCGGGAGCGCGGTCGAGCTGCAGCGCGAGCTCGACATCGCCCTCGGCTCCGCCTGGGACGAGGAGCTCGAACCCTTCCGCCACGCCAGCGACGATGCCAGGGTCGTCTGGCTCCACAAGGTCGGCTGAGCCGACACCACAGACCGGAACGGGGGAGGCGTGAGTATCGGAAGCCGGTGAGTCATCCCGGACGCTGAGAAGACGTATCCCCGCTCCCACGAAGATGCCGCCCCGGGAACGGGGCGGCGTCTTCGTCATCCGGATCAGATGACCGCGGAGTGTTGGAGTTCCGCAGTGCGCGATGCGCTTCCCTCGCGCACGTCTCCCCAGGCGAGGGTCAACCGCCGCATCGCCTCCGCCATCCGCTCGGGTGGGAGCGTGATCGGGATGCGCACCCGGCGCTCGAGCACGCCGCCCGTCGTGAAGCGGGGGCCGGGCGGAAGAACGAGGCGCCGCTCGCGCGCAGCGAGGGAGAGCGAGGTGGACAGTGGCGCGCCGATGTCGATCCACGCGGAGAGGCCTCCGGGCGTCGGCGGCATCCGGAACCCGGGGATACCGGCCACACCCGCCTCAACCGCCCCACGACCCGCGCGCAGGCGCCGGCGGACGTGCGCGCTGAGCTCAGGCATGTCGGAGAGCAGCTCGACGGCGATGCACTGCTCGAGCAGCGCCGTACCGAGTTCGAACGAGGGGCGCACCGCGAGCAGCCGCGCGATGACGGAACGCTCCGCGCGGACCCAGCCGATGCGCATCCCGCCCCATGCGATCTTCGACATCGATCCGACGGTGATCACGTTGGGGCCGCCCGCGGCCATGGGAATCGGTGCCCAGCCCCGGTCGATGTCGAGCTCGGTCGTCGTCTCGTCGACGATGAGGTGAGTGCCCACGTTGCGCGCGGTGGTCACGATGCGCGGCCGCTCGTCGTCGGGGATGGTCGCGCCGGTCGGATTGTGGAAGTCGGGGATGAGATACGCGACATGAGGCCGGGAGCTCATCAGCGTCTCGTTCAGATGCCGCGTGTCCCACCCGTCGGCGTCCACCGGCGTGGGGAGAAGCCGGTACCCGTGGCGGTTCAGCGCCTCGAGAGCGTGAGGGAACGTCGGCTGCTCGACCAGGGCTCGCTCACCGCGCCGCCCGATCGCCGTGAGTATCAGGTTCACCGCGTTGAGGGCACCGGAGGTGATGATGATCTCGTCGGCCGACGTCGGTGCGCCGCGATCACGGAACCGCTGCGCGACGGCTTCTCGCAGCTCGGGAAGTCCACGCAGCGAGTATCCGCTGGTGCCGCGCAGCGCCGCGAGGCGGGGCAGCGAGCGCACCGTCGCGTCGTACAGGCCCGGGGTCGAGTCCATCGACGCGATCGACAGGTCGATGGAGTCGTCGTCGGCCTCCGCGCCCGGAGCGGTGTGGCCGTTGGGGAGCGTGACACGCGTGCTTCCGCCGTGCAGACGTGAGACGTAGCCGTCGGTCTCCAGCACGCCGTAGGCGCGGGTGACCGTCGAACGGGAACGGCGCAGCTCGACTGCGAGTGCACGCTCACTCGGCAGACGCTCGCCGACGGTGAGTCGGCCGTCGAGGATCAGCGCCCTGATCCGGTCCGCGAGCCCCGACGCCGTGGCGCCGGCGACATTGTGCGCTCCGAGCTGTTCGACGAGTCGTGATCCCATACGTCCAGCATGACGCAAAGTGGCCTGATCTCTGCAGACCACTTTGCGGCGAGTGGCTTCGCCTCGACAGGCGGATCGGGGGCCAGAGTGGAGGGATGTTCCTGCGTTCTGTGCTCCTCCCCGTGACGGCGACCAGTCGGCGCGACCTCGTCGAGAGGCTCGTGCAGCTGCTCGTCGGTCTGTTCCTCTACGGCGTCGCGCTCGGGTTTATGGTGCGGGGAGGCATCGGCGTCGCTCCCTGGGACGTGCTGGCTCTCGGTCTCGCCGCGCAGACCGGCCTCGGCTACGGCGTCATGACCGTGCTGGTCTCGATCATCGTCCTTCTGCTATGGATTCCGTTGCGCCAACGCGTGGGGCTGGGCACCGTGTTGAATGCCCTGCTCGTCGGTCCGAGTGCGGATCTCGCGCTCGCCCTGATCCCGCAACCGTCCTCGGTGTGGATCGGCGCTCCGATGTTCGTCTTCGGGCTGCTTCTGCTGTCCTTCGCGACCGGCCTCTACATCGCCGCCGACTTCGGCCCCGGCCCTCGTGACGGCCTGATGACGGGGCTCGTCCGTCGAACCGGATGGGCGGTGTGGCTGGTGCGCACACTGATCGAAGGGAGCGTGCTGCTCGTGGGCTTCCTGCTGGGCGGCCCCGTCGGCGTCGGCACCGTGCTCTTCGCCTTCGGTGTCGGCCCGCTGATCGGCTGGTTCCTCCCGCGCATCACCCGGATGCGCGAGGCCCGATCGCAGAAGCTCGGGAGCCTCCGCACCGCCTGACGGAACACCGCGCACCTGCGTGACCTGTGCACGCTTGCATGACCGAGTACCGGCGGATGCTCATGCTTCCGTGTGATCTTCATGCAGATGAGAAGAGCGGCCCTCGGAATCCCGAGGGCCGCTCTTCGTTGTGGCGTGTCAGTCGGCGCTGGCGACCACGAGGACCGCGTTGTGACCGCCGAATCCGAACGAGTTGCTGATCGCGACCTGCGGACCGTCTCCGAGGGGCGTGGCTTCGCCGGAGAGGCGGAACGGGACTGCCGGGTCGGGCTCCGTCATGTTGATCGTCGGCGGGGCGACGCGGTCGCGCAGCGCGAGGAGGGAGAAGATCGCCTCGAGCGCACCGGTGCCACCGAGAAGGTGCCCGGTCGATGCCTTCGTCGCCGAGACGGGGATCTCGTCGATCCGGTCTCCGAAGACCTTCTTGAGTGCCACGTACTCGTTGGGGTCGCCGACCGGCGTCGATGTCGCGTGCGCGTTGATGTGCGTGACCTGGTCGGCCGTGACCCCGGCCTCCTCGAGCGCCTGCGTGACGGCACGGGCCGCGCCGTTGCCCTCAGGGTCGTTGCCGGTGATGTGATAGGCGTCTGCGGTGACGCCACCGCCCAGCACATAGCCGTAGATCTTGGCGCCGCGGGCCTTGGCGTGCTCCTCGGTTTCGAGGATCAGCGCGGCTGCGCCCTCGCCCATGACGAAGCCGTCACGGTCGATCGCGCCGGGACGCGAGGCATGGGCGGGGTCGTCGTTCCGGCGCGAGAGGGCCTGCGCGGAGGCGAAGGAGGCCATCGTGATCGGATGGATCGCGGATTCCGTGCCGCCGGCGATCACGACGTCCGCGAGCCCGTCCTGCAGGTGATGGAAAGCGTGGATGATCGATTCGGTGCTGGAGGCGCACGCGCTGACCACGGTCTGCGCGTAAGCGCGGGCGTGGAACTGCAGCGACAGGTTTCCGGCAGCGGCATTCGGCATGAGCATCGGAACGGTGAGAGGCATGACCCGGCGCGGACCCTTCTCACGGAGGGTGTCCCAGGCGTCCAGAAGCGTCCAGAGGCCGCCGATGCCGGTGGCGAAGTCGACGCCGAGGCGCTCGGGGGCGACATCGGGAGAACCAGCGTCCTCCCAGGCCTCGCGTGCGGCGATCAGCGCGAACTGCGACGAGGGGTCGAGGCGCTTGGCCTCGTGGCGGGGGAGCACCTCTTCAGGGCGGACAATCGCCTCGGCGGCGAAGGTGACGGGCAGCTCGTACTGCTGTACCCAGTCGTGTTCGAGCGTGCGGGTGCCGGACATGCCGGCCAGCAGGTTCGTCCAGTTCTCCGGGGCCGTGCCGCCGATGGCGGAAGTGGCGCCGATGCCGGTGACGACGATGCGCTTGGTCATGAGGTGTGGTTCCTTGTCGAAACGAAGTCGAACGGGTGAGAGGGCAGGCGGAGGATGCCACTCCCCGCGAGGCGCGGGAGTGGCATCCTGCCGGGATTACTCCTGGCCCGCGACGATGAAGCTGACGGCGTCGCCGACGGTCTTCAGGTTCTTGACCTCGTCGTCGGGGATGGTGACGCCGAACTTCTCCTCGGCGTTGACGACGATCGTCATCATCGAGATGGAGTCGATGTCGAGGTCGTCCGTGAACGACTTCTCGAGGGCGACCTCGGAAGCGTTGATGCCGGTCTCGTCGGTGATGAGCTCTGCGAGGCCGGCGAGGACCTCATCGTTGGTGAAAGCCATGTGGTCTTCCTCTTTCTTGCGGGTTGTTTTCGGAACCGTGGAACAGTCTAGGGAAGGTCAGCGCATTCTCAGGGAAGGACGACGACCTGTGCGGCGAACACGAGACCGGCACCGAAGCCGATCTGCAGGGCGAGACCGCCCGACAGCTCGGGGTGTTCGGCCATCAGGCGGTGGCTGGCCAGCGGGATGGAGGCCGCGGAGGTGTTGCCCGTCGTCTCGATGTCGCGCGCGATCACCGTGGTGTCGGGCAGCTTCAGCTGCTTGGCGAACTCGTCGATGATGCGCATGTTGGCCTGGTGCGGGATGAACGCGGCGATGTCGGAGGGCTCGACGCCCGCTTTGTCCAGCGCCTCGCGTGCGACCTTGGCCATCTCCCAGACTGCCCAGCGGAAGACCGTCGGGCCCTCCTGGCGGAGGGTCGGCCACGGCACCACGCCGTCGCGGAAGTCGGTGAGTGTGCCGTTCATGCCTACCGCGTCGGCCTTCGAGCCGTCGGAGCCCCAGACCGCGGGAGCGATGCCCGGCGTGTCACTCGGGCCGATGAGCGCAGCGCCCGCACCGTCGCCGAGGAGGAAGGAGATGCTGCGGTCGGTCGGATCGACGACGTCGGACAGCTTCTCGGTGCCGATCACCAGTGCGTAGCGCGCAGCGCCGGCCTTGATCAGTGCATCGGCCTGAGCGATCGCATAGGCGTAGCCGGCGCAGGCAGCGTTGATGTCGTAGGCCGCCGCGGGGTTCGCCCCCACGCGGTCGGCCACGATCGCCGAGACGGACGGGGTCTGCTTGGGGTTGCTGATGGTCGCGACGATCACCAGATCGACCTGGTCCGCCGGGACACCCGACTTCTCGATCGCCTCGGCCGCCGCCGTGGTCGCGAGGTCGATCGCGTCCGTGCCCTTGTCGGCTCGCGCGCGGGTGATGATGCCCGTGCGCTGGCGGATCCACTCGTCGCTGGAGTCGATCGGACCCACCAGGTCTTCGTTCGGCACGGCGTTCTCGCCGCGGGCGGCGCCGTAGGAGTAGATGCGCGTGTATGCCGGGCCGGTCACCTGGGCGAGGGTGGCACTCATGCGGCTTCTCCATTCAGCAGCGCGACGGCTGCATCGAGGTCTTCGGGAGTCTTCACGGCGACGGTCGGGATACCGCGGAGGCCGCGCTTGGCGAGGCCGACCAGGGCGCCGGCGGGGGCGAGCTCGATGACCCCGGTCACGCCGGCGTCTGCGAAGGACTGCATGCAGAGGTCCCAGCGCACCGGCGACGAGACCTGGTCGACGAGGAAGCTCAGCGCCTGGGCCCCGTCCGCGACGACGGAGCCGTCACGGTTGGTCCAGAGAGTGATGTCGGGGTTCGCGGGGGTGACGTCGGCCACCGCATCGCGGAGAGCGGCGACGGCGGACGCCATGTACCGCGTGTGGAAGGCTCCGGCAACCTGCAGCGGGACCACGCGGGTGCCCTTGAGGGGTTCCTCCGCGAGAGCGGCGAGAGCCGGGAGGGCGCCGGCGACGACGATCTGTCCGCCGCCGTTGTAGTTGGCGGGGGAGAGGTCGAGCTCGGCGAGGCGCGCCAGAAGGGCGTCTTCGTCGCCCCCGAGCACGGCGCTCATCCCGGTCTGCTCCTGCGCCGCAGCGTCGGCCATCGCACGGCCGCGGATGCCCACCAGGCGCATGCCGGTGTCGGCGTCGATCACATCGCTGCCGACGAGTGCCGCGATCTCTCCGACCGAGTGGCCGGCGATGCCGTCGGCGCGACGACCGGCGCGCTGCGTCAATGCGTCACCGGCGATCAACGACGCGGCGACGATCAGCGGCTGCGCGACACGCGTGTCACGGATCGTGTCGGCGTCGGACACCGTGCCGTGTTCGTGCAGATCGACCTCCGCGGCGTCGGAGTACGAGGCGAGGCGCTCGGCCACCCCGTCGAGCTCGAGCCAAGGGGCGAGGAATCCGGGGGTCTGCGAGCCCTGACCTGGGCATACGACGACAATCACCCACCCAGTCTGCCAACGATTGCCGGAGATCGGTGGATGATCCATCACAAGATTCGGAAAAACCCTTGTGTGTGGCGTACAGAAGGGCGCGCTCAGCGCTGCGGACGTCGAAGCGGTGGCCGCCGCCGCACCTGATCCGCCGCACCGATCGAACCGAGGATCAGCGCGGTCTGCAGGATGAGAGCCTCACGGGGGCCGGTGGCGTCCCAGCCGATGACCTCGCTCACGCGCTTCAGGCGATAGCGCACGGTATTGGGGTGCACGAACAGCTCGCGTGCTGTGGCTTCGAGGGAGCGCCCGTTGTCGAGGTAGCTCCACAGAGTCGTCACCAGATCGGTGGAGTGCGCCTGCAAGGGGCGGAAGATGCGCTCGATCAGGGTCTGCTTCGCCAACGGGTCTCCGGCGAGTGCCCGTTCCGGGAGCAGGTCATCGGCTTCGACGGGACGGGGAGCACCGCGCCATGCACGGGCGACGGCGAACCCCGCGAGCGCGGCGCGTGCGCTCTGGCTCGCGTCCACGAGGGCGGCGACCTCGGGGCCGAGTACGACGTATCCCGGGCCGAAGGACGGCTCGAGGCGGGAGGCGATCTCCTGGAAGCCGAGCTCTTCCTCTTCGACTTCGTGCCCTTCGACTCGGGCGCGTCCGAGCACCAGGACGAGTCGGGAGCCCTGCACGCCGATGAGCACGTCGACAGCGAGCTTCCTCGCCGTACGGCGGACCAGATCGACGTCGAACTGGGGAGGCGTGGTGCCGACGAGGACGGCGACCTCCCCGTGTCCGTGCCATCCGAGCGCGGCGATCCGGCTCGGGAGCTCTTCGTCGGCCTCGCCCGTGAGGATCGAGTCGACGACGAGCGCCTCCAGGCGCGCATCCCACAGGCCGCGGGCCTCCGCAGCCCTGGCGTACACGTCGGCCGCCGCGAAGGCGACGTCACGCGAGTAGAGCAGGATCGCTTCGCGGAGATCGTTTCCCCGTCCGGCGACGCGCTCCTCGGTGACCTCGACCGTCACGCGGATCAGCTGCAGGGTCTGCTGGAGGCTGACGCTGCGCAGGAGTTCACGCGGGGCCGCGGCGAAGATGTCGGCCGCGATCCACGGTGTGGAGGTGGGGTCTTCGTACCACTGGATGAACGACGTGATGCCCGCCTGGGCCACCAGCCCGACCGCAGAGCGGCGGGCTGGTGGCATATCGGCGTACCACGGGAGGGTGTCCTCCAGGCGCTTGATCGTCACCGAGGCGATGTCACCGGAGATCCGGCGCAGCCAGGTGAGCGTCGCGGCCTTGTCCATGCCGGAAGGAGGAGAACCTGTCACCGAGGGCTCAGCTTTCGCCGCCCGCGTTGCCGCTGGTTCCGGCGTTCACATCGTGCAGGCTGTACTTCTGGATGGCCTGCGCGGCGAGAGAACGGTCGACGACCCCGTCTTCGGCGAGCGACTGCAGCGTGCGGACGACGATCGACGGGCCGTCGATCTTGAAGAAGCGACGAGCCGCGGCCCGCGTGTCGGAGAAGCCGAAGCCGTCGGCACCGAGCGTGGCGAAGCGGTTCGGCACCCACGGGCGGATCTGGTCCTGCACAGCGTGCATGAAGTCGCTGACCGCGACGACCGGACCCTCGGCGCCCTGCAGCTTCTGGGTGAGGTACGCGGTGCGGGGCTCTTCCTCCGGGTGCAGGAAGTTGTGCTCGTCGGCGGCGAGGCCGTCGCGGCGAAGCTCGGTCCAGGACGTGACCGACCAGACGTCGGCGATCACACCCCAGTCGTTCTTCAGCAGCTGCTGAGCCTCGAGTGCCCAGGGAAGACCGACGCCCGACGCGAAGAGCTGGGCGCGGGGGCCCTCGCCCTCGCCGACCGAAACGCGGTGGATGCCGCGCACGATGCCGTCGACGTCCACGTTCTCCGGCTCCGCCGGCATGACCATCGGCTCGTTGTAGAGCGTGATGTAGTACATGACGTTGGGGTCTTCGTGGTTGCCGCCGTACATGCGCTCGAGACCGGAGCGCATGATGTGCGCGATCTCGTAGCCGTAGGCCGGGTCGTACGAGACCGTCGCCGGGTTCGTGGCGGCGAGCAGGTGCGAGTGGCCGTCTGCGTGCTGCAGGCCCTCACCCGTGAGGGTGGTGCGACCTGCCGTGGCGCCCATGATGAACCCGCGGGCCATCTGGTCGCCGGCCGCCCACTGGGCGTCGCCGGTGCGCTGGAATCCGAACATCGAGTAGAAGAGGTAGATCGGGATCAGCGGCTCGCCGTGCGTGGCGTAGGAGGTGCCGGCCGCGGTGAACGCCGCGAGGGCACCCGCCTCGTTGATGCCGACGTGCACGATCTGGCCCTGCGGGCTCTCCTTGTAGGCGAGGAGGAGCTCGCGGTCGACCGACGTGTAGTGCTGGCCGTTGGGGTTGTAGATCTTCGCCGACGGGAAGTAGGCGTCCATTCCGAACGTGCGGGCCTCGTCCGGGATGATCGGGACGATGCGGTGGCCGAAGTCCTTCGAGCGCAGCAGGTCCTTCAGCAGACGGACGAACGCCATGGTCGTGGCGATCTCCTGCGTGCCGGAGCCCTTCTTGGGCAGGGCGTACGCCGAGTCGTCCGGCAGTGACAGTCCGACGTGGGTGGAACGGCGCTCCGGCAGATAGCCGCCGAGCGCCTGACGACGCTCGAGCATGTACTGGATCGTCTCGTCCTGGGGGCCCGGGTTGTAGTACGGGGGCAGGTAGGGGTTCTCCTCGAGCTGCGCATCCGTGATCGGGATGTGCATCGCGTCGCGGAACGTCTTGAGATTGTCCAGCGTCATCTTCTTCATCTGGTGGGTCGCGTTGCGGCCCTCGAAGTGCGGACCGAGGCCGTAGCCCTTGACGGTCTTCGCGAGGATGACGGTGGGCTTGCCCTTGTGCTCGGTCGCCGCCTTGAACGCGGCGTAGACCTTGCGGTAGTCGTGGCCACCGCGCTTGAGGTTCCAGATGTCCTCGTCGGAGTAGTCCTTGACGAGGGCCGCGGCGCGCTCGTCGCGTCCGAAGAAGTGCTCGCGCACGTAAGCGCCGGACTCGGCCTTGTACGTCTGGTAGTCGCCGTCCGGGGTGACGTTCATCAGGTTGAGCAGTGCGCCTTCGGTGTCGCGGGCGAGCAGGTCGTCCCATTCGCGACCCCAGACGACCTTGATGACGTTCCAGCCCGCACCGCGGAAGAACGACTCGAGCTCCTGGATGATCTTGCCGTTGCCGCGCACCGGACCGTCGAGGCGCTGCAGGTTGCAGTTGACGATGAAGGTGAGGTTGTCGAGGCCCTCGTTGGCGGCGACCTGCAGCTGGCCGCGGCTCTCGACCTCGTCCATCTCGCCGTCGCCGAGGAAAGCCCAGACGTGCGACTGCGAGGTGTCCTTGATGCCGCGGTTCTCGAGGTACTTGTTCGACATCGCCTGGTAGATGGCGTTGATCGGCCCGAGCCCCATAGACACGGTCGGGAACTGCCAGTACTCCGGCATCAGACGCGGATGCGGGTACGACGGGATGCCGTTCGGGGCGTGTGACTTCTCCTGGCGGAAGCCGTCGAGCTGGTCTTCGCTCAGACGTCCCTCGAGGTACGAGCGGGCGTAGGTGCCGGGCGAGGCATGACCCTGGATGAAGATCTGGTCGGCGCCGCCGGGGTTGTCGGCACCCTTGAAGAAGTGGTTGAAGCCGACCTCGTACAGCGCGGCCGACGACGCGTACGTCGAGATGTGTCCGCCGACGCCGATGCCGGGGCGCTGCGCGCGGTGCACGGTGATCGCGGCGTTCCAGCGGATCCATGCACGGTAGCGACGCTCGACCTCTTCGTCGCCGGGGAACTCGGGCTCGTTCTCCGAGGCGATGGTGTTGATGTAGTCCGTCGTCGGGACCATCGGCACGCCCAGGTGCAGCTCCTTCGAGCGCTTGAGCAGGCTGAGCATGATCTCGCGGCCGCGGCCGTGGCCCTTGGCATCCACCAGCTCATCGAGGGACTGCTGCCACTCGCCGGTCTCCTCCGGATCGCTGTCGAGGGGGCCCTGGGAGTACGGATCCTGGTCGTGCACGGTCACGGGGGAACCTTTCGTCAAGCTGGCAGGTCATGCCAAGGAAACGGGAAGCGACACGGGCAGCCTTGTCAGCTGTGCACAACGCGCGCCGGATTCAGCCTATCCCTCTTCTACGACACGGGTGCGCACCGGGCTCCCGATAGACTGACGACACCAGGGCCTTTAGCTCAGCTGGTAGAGCGCCACGTTTACACCGTGGATGTCGTCGGTTCGATCCCGGCAGGGCCCACTCCAGATCACGAGCTCCACCCTGTCGCCGCGGCGATGACAGGATGGGAACATGATCCCGTCGAGGAAGAGCGCACTCGTGCGTGGCTTCTCCTCGGCGTCACTCGCGACGTTCGCGGCGCTGGCCGGCCACGTGACCGGCGGCGGACAGATGCCGGGCCCGTTGGGCCTCCTGGTGCCCTGGATCTTCTCCCTCATGATCTGCGTGCTCCTCGCGGGCCGGAAGCTCTCGGTGATCCGATCGAGCATCTCCATCGCGATCAGCCAACTCCTGTTCCACCTCCTGTTCGTCCTGGGGACGATCGAGCCCTCGGGGCGATCCCTCGGTCACGTGCACGGCACTGCCATGCTTCTGCCCGGTGCTTCCGCCACGGCGGAGTTGGTCGTCGCCGACGCGACCATGTGGATCGGACACCTGTCGGCTGCGATCGTGACGGTCGCCGCCGCGCATCGCGGTGAGCGGATGCTGCTCGCGCTGCGAGACCTCGCGATTCGGGTGGTCCTCTGGGTGCGTCGTCGGGTGGCAGCGGCGTTGGGCGCCCCCGCGATGCTCGCCCTGCGCGAACCCGGCGTCTCGCCGCGTGGTCGTCGTCTGCGTGAGTCGTCGACACTCGCGAGTCTCCGGGGCCGGGCTCCGCCGGCGCACGGCGTGATCTGATCCGCACCGGCTCGTCTGCGGCCGGTGTGTTCCCGCTCTGGGCGCCACGTGCGCCCAGAGCCTCCTGAACGACCGTCGGTGTCGTCCGTCTGCACCCGGGGGCACGCCTTTCTTCCCGGTGCGCACGACGATCTCATCGGCGACCCCTCACATCCGGAAAGCACCACCATGACCCTCACATCGTCCGAATCCGCCCCACACTCCCCACCCGCCACGTCCCGTCGACGCGGATGGTTCGTCCCTCTGCTGCTCCGTCTGCACTTCTACGCGGGCATCCTCGTCGGGCCGTTCATCCTCATCGCCGCCGTCAGCGGCGCCCTGTACGCGCTGACCCCGCAGCTGGAACAGGCCGTCTACGCGGAGCAGTTGCGTGCACCCGACACGCAGACATCACTCACCCTCGCGGAGCAGATCGAGGCCGCCGCCGACTACCGTGGCGACCCCTCCGGACTCCTCGCTGTGCGGCCCGCACCCGAACCCGGCGACACCACACGGATCATGTACGCCGAGGACGGGCTGGGACCGAGCGAATCCAGGGCCGTGTTCGTCGATCCCGGAACCGGAGAGATCCGCGGCGATCTGGTCGTCTACGGCACCAGTGGCGCGACGCCGCTCCGCACCTGGATCAGCAATCTCCACCGCAACCTCCACCTGGGAGACGCCGGACGTCTCTACAGCGAACTCGCCGCCTCCTGGCTCGGGATCGTGGTCGTGGCGGGTCTGGCGCTGTGGATCGTCCGCATCCGGATGTCCCGGGCGAAGAGGGACCTCCTTCGCCCGAACCTCGCCCACAAGGGCTACCGCGGGATGCTGGGCTGGCACACGAGCATCGGGATCTGGGTCATCCTCGGTGCGCTCTTCCTCTCCGCCACCGGAATCACCTGGTCGCAGTATGCCGGGAACAACGTCAGCAGTCTTCGCGCCGCACTCGACTGGGGCACGCCCTCGATCGAGACCAGCCTCGACGGCGGAACCGCGTCAGCGGATGAGCACGCCGGCCACAACGGCGCGATGACCGCACCGACCGGCGCCGCCAATCCTGCTACCTTCGACGCGATCCTCGCGATCGCGCAAGAAGAGAACGTCAACACGGGGCAGGTCGAGATCAAACCACCGGCAGAACCCGGCACGGCATGGACGATCCGCGAGATCAAGAGCAGCTTCCCCACGGAAGGCGACTCCCTCGCGATCAACGGGATCACCATGCAGGTCGTCGACCGGATCGACTTCGCGGACCTCCCGCTCGCTGCAAAGCTCGCCAGCTGGGGCATCAATGTGCACATGGGGGTGATGTTCGGACTCGTCAACCAGGTCGTGCTGTTCGTCGTCGCCGTCGGACTCGCCGCGATGGTCGTGCTCGGTTATCTCCTGTGGTGGAAACGGAGGACGCCGCGTGTCACGGGCCCCGTCGTCGGGGCCCCACCCCGCCGCGTGCTGCCGACGGCACCGTGGTGGGGGATCGGAGCGGTGGGAGTCGCCGCCGTTCTCATCGGCTTCTGGCTTCCGCTCGTCGGATGGACCCTCCTCGGCTTCGTGATCCTCGACACGGTCATCGGCGTCACGCGTTCGCGAGGCACCAAGGGCGGGTGAAGGCAGCCGATGAGCGGCGAGGCGTCCGTCCGAAAACCCCTGGCGGTCGCCTCGCCGCAGACCTATGCTCCCCGCATGGGACTTCTGACCTTCAGCATCAACGTCACCCTCGACGGCTGCGTCGATCATCGTGAGGGGATCGCCGACGACGAGACCCACGCCCACTTCACGCGACTGCTGCAGGAATCCGGTGCGATGCTCTGGGGCCGGACCACCTACGAGATGATGGAGGACGCCTGGCCGGCGGTCGCCCGCGGTGAGGTGGACGCTCCACGCGCGCTGTACGACTGGGCGGTCGCGCTGGACGCGAAGCCGAAGTATGTGGTCTCGTCCACGCGAGACGACTTCCCCTGGGTCAACAGCCATCGCCTCGTCGGAGACCTGCGCACGAGCGTGCAGAGACTTAAGGACGACACCCCCGATGGTGTCCTGCTCGGCAGCGGGATGCTGGCGAGCGAACTCGATCGCCTGGACCTGATCGACGAGTACCGGTTCCTCGTGCACCCCCGGATCGTGGGTCACGGCCCGACCCTGTATCAGGACGGACTGCCAGGAACACGCCGTCTCGAGCTGATCTCCGCCACACCGCTTCGCAGCGGGGTCATCGCGACGCACTATCGGCGGGCCCGCTGAGACCTGACCTCCGGGGAGCGAGGCGGCGCGTACGCTGGACCGCACGACACGATTCGGCGATCGGACAGGGGAGTTTTCACACATGGCGGGACGTATCGTCATCAGCGGGGCATCGGGCCTCATCGGCACCGCACTCGCCGCATCGCTCCGCGCGGATGGGATCGAAGTCACCGCTCTGGTCCGTCGGATCCCGCGATCGGAGGACGAGGCGCAATGGGCGCCGGGGGAGAGCGCACTCGACCCCGAGGTTCTGACGGGCGCAGACGCGGTCGTCGCCCTCGGCGGAGCCAGCGTGGGACGGCTGCCCTGGACACGCGGCTATCGTCGGGAGCTCGTCGACTCGCGGCTCCAGGCGACGCGTACCCTGACCACCGCGCTTCGGGCACTGCGCTCCGACGCCCCGGCGCTCGTCTCGGCATCCGCCGTCGGGTACTACGGCTCCGCCCCCGGTGAGATCCTCACCGAGGACTCGGCCGCAGGGCAGACCTTCCTGGCCGATCTGACCGTGCGGTGGGAAGCCGAAGCGCGACGTGCGGAAGACCACACCCGGGTCACCCTGCTCCGTACCGCGCCGGTGGTGCACAGACGCGGAGTCCTCAAGCCCCTCATCCAGCTGACCCGATTCGGCGTCTCCGGGCCGTTGGGCCGCGGCACGCAGATCTGGCCGTGGATCTCGCTCGATGACGAGGTGCGGGCGATCCGCCACATCCTGGACGCCAAGATCGTGGGGCCGGTCAACCTCACCGGACCCACTCCGGCCTCCGCGAACGACATCGGTCGTGCGCTCGCCGCGCGGATGCATCGGCCGTTCTGGCTGCCCGCGCCGGCCTGGGCGCTGCGCTGGGCTCTCGGGGACGCTGCGGAATCGCTGTTGCTCCCCGACGCCGATGTCCGGCCGCAGGTACTGGAGCGATCCGGATTCCGGTTCACACACGCGACTGCGGCGGAGGCTGTCGCCGCCGCGCTGTGACGTCGTCGAGCGGGACGGCATTCTTCCGGTGAGACCCCTCCCGGATCGGGGTGCCGCACTGCAAGACTGTGCGCATGGAGATCATCGAGAACTCGAAGCTCACGGTCGTCGGTGCGGGAAGCGTGGGATCGAGTGTCGCCTATGCGGCACTGATCCGTGGCTCTGCCCGGCACGTCGCGCTGTATGACATCGCGACCGAAAAGGTCGAGGCCGAGGTGCTCGACCTCGCCCACGGCACGCAGTTCACGGGCTCCAGCGACATCATCGGCGGCAGCGACATCTCCGTCGCGGCCGGTTCGCACGTCGTGGTGATCACGGCCGGGGCCAAGCAGAAGCCCGGCCAGACCCGCATCGAGCTCGCTGAGGTCAACGCGGGCATCATCCGCCGCATGATGCCCGATCTGCTCGAAGTCGCACCGAACGCCATCTACGTGATCGTCACGAATCCCTGCGACGTGCTGACGGTGATCGCACAGGAGGAGACGGGGCTTCCGCCGGAGCGGATCTTCGCCTCGGGAACCGTGCTCGACACGTCGAGGCTGCGGTGGAAGCTCGGTGAGCGCGCCGGAGTGTCGACCGCCAGCGTGCACGCCCACATCATCGGCGAGCACGGCGACACCGAATTCCCGCTCTGGTCCCGCGCGACGATCGGCACCGTGCCGATCCTGGAGTGGGAGACGCCGGGGCACCCGCGCTTCACGCTCGACGAGCTGCAGGAGATCGCGGTCGACGTGCGTGACGCCGCGTACAAGGTCATCCAGGGCAAGGGAGCCACGAACTATGCGATCGGCCTGTCGAGCGCGCGCATCGTCGAGGCGATCCTGAGCGACGAGCATGCGGTGATGCCGGTGAGCACGGTGCTGCGCGACTTCCACGGGCTCGACGGTGTCGCCCTCTCGGTGCCGTCGATCGTGAGCGCGGCGGGTGCCGTGCCGATCCGGAACACATCGTTCTCCGACGGTGAGCTGGCGTTGCTGCGTCAGTCCGCCGATGCCCTCACCGCCGCGGCTGCCACCCTGCGTCCCTGAGGGCGCCGGGCTCGGAGGCCGACGCCCTCAGTTCTCAGCGACCGTGAGGGTCGGTGCGATTCAGCGTCGCGACGACCTGGTCGTAGTCGCCGCGGGCTTCGCCGTAGCGGAGGAACTTGACCCGCTCGACCTGGATCTCGGTGGCGTCCGGCTGCGACTCGATCAGCATCATGACCTCGTCGATGAACTCGTCGAGCGGCATCGCCGACTCGTTTTCCTCGTGCCCGGGCATGAGCGGCGTGCGCACGGCCGGCGGCTCCAGCTCGAGCACCGACACGCTGCTCCTCTCGAGCTGCAGGCGCAGAGACTCGCTGAGCATGTGGATGGCGGCCTTGCTGGCGTTGTAGGTCGGGGTCACCCGGAGCGGGGCGAACGCGAGCCCGGAGGAGACCGTCATGATCGTCGCATCCGGCTGCGCGCGCAGGTGATCGATGAAAGCGGCGATGAGCCGGATGGGCCCGAGGACGTTCGTGGTCACCGTCTCCTCGGCGGTGGAGAGGAAGCCTGACGGGGTCGTCCAGTCCTCTGCCCGCATGACGCCGGCCATGGTGATGAGCACATTGAGATCAGGGTGCTCGGCGAGCACAGTACGGGCAGCGGCCTCGATGCTGCGCGCGTCGGCAGTGTCGATGCGGATCGTGTGGATGCCGGGGTGCGCGGTCGCGATGGCCGTGAGGCGGTCCTCGCGGCGTCCGCCCACGATCACGGTGTTGCCCCGATCGTGCAGGCGCAGCGCGAGGGCGAGGCCGATACCGCTCGTCGCTCCCGGGATGAAGATGGTGTTTCCGCTGATGTTCATGCGACCAGCCTCGGCTTCCTGGCACCGTCCATCCAGAGAGCGGACATCCAGGGATCGGGGATCCCTGGAACCGGGGTCGACAGCGGGGGATACTTCAGGGGTGGATCGTGATGCACTGGCCGAATTCCTCCTCCGTCGGCGGGAGGCGCTGAGGCCCGTTGACGTCGGGCTCCCGGCGGGGCCGCGACGACGCACCGCGGGACTGCGCAGGGAGGAGGTGGCGCAGTTGGCGACCATGTCGACGGATTATTACGCCCGTCTGGAGCAGCGGCGTGGTCCGCAGCCGAGCGTGCAGATCCTCGCCGCGCTGGCCCGGGCTCTGCGCCTGACCGAGGACGAGCGCGACTACCTCTTCCGGCTCTGCGGCCACAGTGCCCCCGATCGTGCACACATCACGGAGTACGTACGCCCCGGCATCCTCCGCGTGCTCGACCGACTGCACGACACCCCGGCCTTCGTCGTCTCCGTCCTCGATGAAGTGTTGGTGCAGAACGATGCGTCCCGCGCGCTCGTGGGCGATGCTCGTGCACTCACCGGGCTCGACCGCAGCGGCATCTACCGCTGGTTCGCGTATCCCGACGTCGAACGGCGTCGGTATCGCGAGGCCGATCACCCGCGACAGGCCCGCGCCCTGGTCGGGTCGCTGCGCGCCGCGCACGGCGTGATGGGCCCCCGATCCCGCGCCGGGGAGATCGTCGCAGAGCTGACCGCCCGGAGCCCGGAGTTCGTCGAGCTGTGGGACGCCCACGTGGTGAGCCGTCGGTTCGAGCAGCACAAGGTGATGGTGCATCCGGAACTGGGCGAGATCGAGGTGGACTGTCAGGCGCTCTTCACCGAGGATGAATCGCACGCGTTGATCGTTCTCACCGCCGCACCCGGAAGCGAATCGGCGAGCAAGCTCGAATTCCTGAGGGTGCTCGGCACGCAGAAGGTCTGACGCGAGCCTGCCTCAGGACTCCTCGTGGGTTCGCGGGTCGGCGTCGAAGAGGCGTCCGTCCGCGCGTCCCAGCGCAGTGATCGCCGCGACCTCGGCATCGTCGAGCACGATCTCGGCGGCTGCGAGGTTCGCCACCTGATGTTCGAGCGACGACGCCTTCGGGATCGACACCGTGCCGCGGGCGACGTGCCACGCGAGGACTGTCTGCGCGTTCGTGATGCCACGGGCCGCGGCGATGTCGTGGATCACCTGTTCGTCGAAGAGCTCCTTCGCACGACCCAGCGGACTCCATGCCTCGGTGAGGATGCCGTGCTCTCGGTGGTAGGCGAGCTGCTCTTCCTGCGGGAAGTACGGATGCACCTCGATCTGGTTGACGACGGGCCGCACCCCGGTCTCCTGCTCGATGCGCTCCAGGTGCTCCGGGAGGAAGTTCGACACGCCGATCTGCCGGACGACACCCCGAGCCTGGGCATCGACGAGCGCGACCCAGGCCTGGACGTACTCGTCCTGGAGGGGGTTCGGCCAATGGATGAGGTGCAGGTCCGTCACATCGAGTCCGAGGCGGGAACGACTCTCCTCGATGCTCGTGCGCGCCTTCGCCGAGGGATGGTGGCGGCCGGGGAGCTTCGTGGTCACGATGATCTCGGAGCGATCGACCTCCGAGGCGGCGACCCCGCGCCCGACCGATCCCTCGTTCTCATAGTTGAACGCCGTGTCGACCAGGCGGTAGCCCGCGCCGATGCCGCCGCTGACGGCCTCCGCCCCGACATCGCCGTGGAGTCCGTAGGTGCCGAGGCCGATGGCCGGGAGAGCGAACCCGTTGTGGGCGGTGAACGAGGGGACGACGGGCTGAGTGGTCACGATGCTCCTTCTTGGCCTTTTCGTCGAGCGTACGCTGAGGGGATGACAACGGAGGCGGAGATGGCGCCGGATGACGTCGTGATCGACGACGGGTCACGCTGCCCGTGCTCGTCCGGGGACACGTTCGGCGCGTGCTGCCGCCCGATTCTCGATGGAGCCGCTGCTCCGACGGCGGAGCGTCTGATGCGTTCGCGTTACACGGCCTTCGTCGTTCAGGACGCGGCGCACCTTCTGCGCAGCTGGCATCCGACGACGAGGCCGGAGACGATCGATTTCGAGCCCGACCTCGACTGGCGGCGGCTGGTCCTCATCGATCGCGTGGCCGGAGGCCCCTTCGACCGCGACGGCGTGGTGGAGTTCGAGGCGCTCTGGCGTCAGGGAGCAGCGAGGGGGTCGCTGCACGAGCGCAGCCGCTTCGTGCGGGAGGACCGTCACTGGTACTACGTCGACGGCGACGTGCACTGATGGGCGGATGTCGTGACAGCGACTAGATTTGAGAGCGTGAACGCCAGCCCCGAGAACCAGCGCACCCTGCTCGACATCGCCGACCTCGATCGGCGCATCGCGCAGACCGAGCGTGCACGAACGAAGCCGAGCCAGGCGGGGCGGATCACCGAGCTCGTCGCGATCCGCCAGGAGCAGCTCCGCGAGCTGACCGCGCTCGCCGGCACCCGCGACGATGTGCGCACCGAGCTGAAGCGCCTGGAATCCGATGTCGCCGTCGTCGAGGCACGACGGAATCGCGACGCGGAGCGGCTCGCCGCATCGACGAACTCCAAGGACGCACAGGCGCTCGAGCACGAACTGGCGAGCCTCGCCCGCCGGCAGAGCGACCTCGAGGACGCCGAACTCGATGTGATGGGACGGCTCGAGGAAGCAGAAGCCGCCCTCGCCGCGCAGCAGGCACTTCTCGACACCACGACGGCCGAGGGTTCCGCGCTGACGGCGCAGGCGAAGGCGGATGTCGCCGCGGCCACCGAGCTCGGTGCACAACTCGCCCGCGATCGGGCTGCCGTTGCGGAAGGCGTGGCGCCGGAGGTGCTGGCCGAGTACGCACGCCGTGCCGCGAACAGCGCGGGCGCCGCGCTGCTCACTCGCGGCACCTGCGAAGGCTGCCGCATCCTGCTCCCCAGCACCGACCTGAACGACATCCGTCGCGCGGCCGACGATCTCGTGGTCTCATGTCCCGAATGCGGCTGCATCCTCGTGCGCACCGAGGAGTCCGGGCTCGCATGAGCGGCGCCTGCGCGCGCCGGCGATGACGACACCGGCGTCGGGCGTCGAGAGACGCATCGCGCTGATCTCCGTCGGGCCGCGGGAGTACGCGGCGATCGAACTCGACGGGAAAGACCGAGAGCAGGACCGCACGTTTCTGCGCGCCGATGATCTCGCCGCGTGGGTTCGTTCGGTCGAGGATTCCGATGCTCCGCGATGGATCATGCGCTCCGCCGCGGAAACCTATGCGCTTCTCCTCGGCCACGGAGTTCGGATCACGCGCAGCCATGATCTGGTCCTGTGCCACGCCATCCTGCGGGACACCTCGTCGGTTCCGAGCCCGCTTCCGGCATCGCCCGATTGGGAGCGACGCGAACCGGCCGCAGCGGTCCCATCGCTGTTCGACGTGTTCGACGATGTCGTCGATGACGATGCGGTCGCCGTGACGCTCGATCAGTACCGGGCGCAGCGCGACGTGATCGCTGCGGCACCGGACGGACGTCTCACGCTTCTGTGCGCCGCCGAATCGGCGGGTGGCCTGATCGCCGAGGAGATGCGGGTCGCAGGGTTGCCCTGGGACGCGGGCGTGCACGATGCGATCCTGACCGACGCCCTGGGGACGCGTCCGGTCGCCGGGGGAGTGCCGAGCCGCATGGTCGAGCTCGGCGATCGGGTGCGTGAGCTCCTCGGTGACTCCTCGCTCCACCTCGACAGCCAGCAGAAGCTGCTTCGGGCGCTGCATCGCGTCGGCATCCAGGTGGAGTCCACGAGTCGGTGGGAGCTCGCCGAGCACGATCATCCCGTGGTCGAACCGCTGCTCGCGTACAAGAAGCTCTCGAGACTGCTCAGCGCGAACGGCTGGGCATGGCTTGCGGAGTGGGTGCACGAGGGACGATTCCGTCCGGTGTACATCCCGGGTGGCGTCGTCACCGGGCGCTGGGCCTCGGCCGGCGGTGGGGCGCTCCAGCTGCCGAGGAGCCTGCGCCCCGCAGTGCGGGCGGATCCCGGATGGATTCTGGTCGTGGCGGACGTCGCGCAGTTGGAACCCCGGATGCTCGCCGCGATGGCGGCCGATGAGGCGATGGCCCGGGCCGCCCGGGGGAGTGATCTCTACGCCGGAGTCGTCGCCTCCGGTGCGGTCGCGACCCGAGAGGAAGCGAAGTACGCGGTTCTCGGAGCGATGTACGGAGCCACGACGGGCGACAGCGGCCGGCTGGTTCCGCGCCTGCGCAAGGTGTACCCGCGCGCGATGGCGCTCGTCGATGCCGCAGCGCGCACGGGAGAGGACGGTGGCATCGTGTCGACCTGGCTCGGCCGATCCTCCCCGCGGCCATCGGTGGAGTGGATGCGGCTGCAGTCTGAAGCGACCGACGCGGACGCCGACCCGGCGGTCGTGGCTCTCGCGCGACGCAGAGCACGCGACTGGGGGCGATTCACCCGGAACTTCGTGGTGCAGGGCACGGCTGCCGAGTGGTCCTTGATCTGGTTGGCGGAGATCCGTCATCGGCTGCAGCAGATCCCCGAGGTGTTCGCCGAGGCTGCGGCATCCGGTCCGTTCGCACGCGCGCCGCACCTCGCGTTCTTCCTGCACGACGAGGTGATCCTGCATGTTCCGCTCGAACATGCCGAGGCCGCCGCGGAGGCCGTGCGAGAGGCAGCGGCCACCGCGACGACGAGACTGTTCGGCTCTTTCCCGATCGATGTGCCCCTCGACCTGCGCATCGCGGAGTCGGCGGAGAAGTAGTCGCAGGCCGGGGGATCCGGAGAACGTAGACTGGAGACGCGAATGGGTCGACTGGACGGCCGCGTTGCGGGTGACCGCACCGAGGAACGTCCGGGCTCCTCAGGGCAGGACGGTGGGTAACGCCCACCCGGAGCAATCCGCGAGAAAGTGCCACAGAGAGTAGACCGCCCCGCAAGGGGTAAGGGTGAAAGGGTGGTGTAAGAGACCACCGGGGGCCATGGTGACATGGCCCGCCAGGTAAACCTCGTCCGGAGCAAGGTCAGACAGAGGATGTTGACGCGGCTCGCCGAGTCCTCGGGTAGACCGCTAGAGTGCCACGGCAACGTGTCGCCGAGAGAGATGGCCGTCGAAGGGGCGAAGAACCCCGGAACAGAACCCGGCGTACAGGTCGGCCCATTCGCACCGCACGACCTGAGCAGGTGTTCTCGGAGTGCCCTCGGCGAATCCGGATCATCACGTCCATCGCCCGAAAAGGCACGTCCATGAGGTCGAGATCATGCGCGAAGTGACGCGCCGGGGTCTGGCACTGTCTCTGGTGCTCAGCGGCGTGGCGGGGTATGTGGATGCGATCGGCTTCATCGATACCGGTGGATTCTTCGTCTCCTTCATGAGCGGGAACTCGACCCAGGCCGGCGTCGACATCCTCGAGGGCGGACTCGCGGCCTCGCTCCTGCCGTTGGCGCTCGTGGCTGCTTTCGTCGCAGGAGTCGTCACGGGAGCGATCATCGCCGGGGACGGGCGCCCGCGCGCGTGGGCTGTTGCGGCGTCCGCCTCCGCCGTCGCTCTGAGCGCATGCCTCGCCGCGATCGCACCGACGGGGCCGGCTCGATTCTGGATGCTGGCCTTCGCCATGGGAGCGCTGAACACCCTGTACCTCACGGACGGGCGCGCGCGGGTCGCGATCACGTACGCAACCGGGACGTTGGTCAGCCTGGGGCTTGCGCTCGCTTCGCTCGTCACCGGCCGATCCGGGTCCGCGTGGGTGCGTCCGCTGCTGCTCTGGGGGTCGCTCGCGGGCGGCGCCGTGATCGGTGCCGCGGCGCACCGGCTCGGAAGCGGTGCGGCGCTGCTTCTCGCCGCGATCGTGCTCGCCCTCGCTGCGGTCGGTCTGGCCGCGAGTCGCCGCGGGCGCCGGGAGCGACCGAACGATTGATCGGCGGTGTTCCGAGAGCAGTGTTCGCAGGCGACGGACAGACGAAGGCCCCGGTGACATCGAGTCAGCGGGGCCTTCGGGTGTCCGGCGTCGTGGCGATCAGTCCCCGGCCAGGGACGCCGCACCGATGATGCCGGAGTTGTTGCGGTGGATCGCCGGGACGATCGGGGTCTTGAGATCGAGAAGCGGGAGGAAGTCGCCCGCATTCTTCGACACGCCGCCGCCGACCACGAACAGGTCGGGGCTGAACAGGAACTCGATGTGCGAGTAGAACGCCTGCAGGCGCTCGGCCCACTCGGCCCAGGTGAGGTTCTCGCGCTCGCGCGCCGAGGTCGCGGCGTACGTCTCGACCGACTCGTACTCACGGAAGTTCAGGTGCCCGAGCTCGGTGTTCGGCAGCAGCACACCGTCGTAGAGGAAAGCCGATCCGATACCGGTGCCGAGGGTCGTCAGAAGGGTGAAGCCGCGCACGTCCCTGGCGGCTCCGTGGCGGGCCTCCGCGACGCCGGCGGCATCGGCGTCGTTGACGAAGACGATGTTGCGGCCGAGGCCGTCCCGGAAGAACCGCTCCGCGTCGAAGTCGATCCACTCCTTCGAGACGTTCGCGGCGGAGAGGGTCTTGCCGCGCTTGACGATCGCCGGGAAGGCGACACCGAGCGGAAGGGTGGAGTCGTGGACGTCGAGCGTCTTCAGAACGGTCTGCACGGCGTTGAGCACATCCTGCGGCGATGCGCCCTCGGGAGTGGGGACCCGCACCCGGTCGGATGCCATGATTCCGTGCTCGAGGTCGACGATTCCTGCTTTGATACCCGTGCCGCCGATGTCGACGCCGATCGCTTTTGCCATGGGCGATAGCTTAGCGACCGCGGTGCGCGCCAGTAGGATCGATGACATCACGTGAAGAAGGGGCAGACATGTCTGACGGCGACCACAAGTACTGGTACAACTCCACGACCGGCGAGATCGAGTTCGGCATGATCTCGCCCTCCATCGACCGCATCGGTCCGTTCGACACGGAGGCCGAGGCCCGCCGTGCGCCCGAGGTCGTCAAGGAGCGTTCGCGCGCCTGGGCCGAGGAAGAGGCCGTCGAGCAGGGCTGGGATGTCAAGGGCGACGCAAAGGGCCAGGGCGCAGAGTAGCCATGGACAAGCAGAGGGACTTCGTCCTCCGGACCATCGAGGAGCGCGGCGTCAAGTTCGTGCGGCTGTGGTTCACGGACGTGATCGGCACGCTCAAGTCGGTGGCCATCGCGCCGGCCGAGGTCGAGGGCGCCTTCGCGGAGGGCATCGGGTTCGACGGTTCGGCGATCGAGGGGCTGACACGCACCTACGAATCCGATCTGCTCGCGCAGCCCGATCCGACGACGTTCCAGACGCTGCCCTGGCGCGGGGAGATCGACCCGACCGCGCGCATGTTCTGCGACCTGACGACGCCCGACGGGCAGCCGGCCGTCGCCGACCCGCGTCACGTGCTCAAGCGCACGCTCGCGAAGGCCGCGGACGCCGGATTCACGTTCTACACGCATCCGGAGATCGAGTTCTATCTGCTGAAGTCCTCCTCGTTCGGTCCCGACGGCCCCGTGCCCGTGGACTCGGCCGGATACTTCGACAATGTTCCCGGTGGCACGGCACACGACTTCCGCCGCCGCTCGGTGCGGATGCTGGAAGACCTCGGCATCTCCGTGGAGTTCAGCCACCATGAAGGCGGCCCCGGGCAGAACGAGATCGATCTCCGTTACGCGGACGCACTCACGACAGCCGACAACATCATGACCTTCCGCACGGTGATCAAGGAGGTGGCGATCGAGCAGGGCGTCTATGCGACGTTCATGCCGAAGCCCCTCAGCGACCAGCCCGGCAGCGGGATGCACACGCACATGTCGCTGTTCGAAGGCGACCAGAACGCCTTCTACGAAGAAGGCGCCAAGTACCAGCTGTCGAAGACAGGGCGGCACTTCATCGCGGGCCTGCTCCGTCATGCGAACGAGATCTCTGCAGTCACCAACCAGTTCGTCAACTCGTACAAGCGCCTGTGGGGCGGCGACGAGGCGCCGAGCTTCGTGACCTGGGGCCACGCCAACCGCTCCGCTCTCGTCCGCGTGCCGATGTACAAGCCCAACAAGAGCCAGTCGTCCCGCGTGGAGTACCGGGGCATCGATTCGGCGTCGAACCCGTATCTCGCGTACGCACTCCTGCTCGCAGCGGGGCTCAAAGGAATCGAGGAGGGATACGATCTCCCGCCCGAGGCCGAGAACAACGTGTGGTCGCTGAGCGACGCCGAGCGGCGTGCACTGGGCTACGAGGCGCTGCCGGCGAGTCTCGACCATGCCCTGGAGTACATGGAGGCATCCGAGCTCGTCGCGGAGACGCTGGGCGAGCAGGTCTTCAACTACGTGCTGCTCAACAAGCGCAAGGAATGGGAGGCCTACCGAGGTCAGGTCACCCCGTTCGAGCTGAAGAGCAATCTCGAACTGCTCTGATCCGCACAGATGGCGCGTCCTGACGATTCGGTCTCCCTCTCCGCGCTGGCGAGGCTCGGTTTCTCCGAGCTGAGTGAAGCCGCGGCCTCTCTCGCTGAGCTGGCGGCCATTCTGGATCAGCCGCGCTCGGTCCTGCTCGAGGCGGCCGACGCCGCCGACCCCGATGCAGCGGTGCGCGGACTCCTGCGGGTGGCGCGCCGCGACGAGGAGCCGTTGCGGCGGCTGCTGGTCGACGAGGAGACCCGTCGGCGGGTATGGCGGGTGTTCGGCGCGTCGGAAGGGTTCGCCGAGTTCTTCCTCCGCCACCCGGATCAGCTCTCGGTCCTGGAAGGGCCGATCGTCGGGCTGCCCTCGTCGGCGGAGCTGCAGGAGCGCCTGCTGGCTGCGGTGGGCGCGGAAGACGGCTTCGCGCAGTCGGGTGACGATGATGCGGTCGTCGCGATCAGAATCGCGTATCGTCGGCATCTCGCCGCGATCGCCGCCTATGATCTCTCGCATCCGCACCCGGAGTCGATCGTCGGACCGGTGTCTGCGGCGCTGGCGGACAGCGCGGGTGCCGCCCTCGAAGCGTCGCTCGCCGTCGCCAGGACCAGACTGCAGGCATCGATGGGCCGTGCGGAAGTGGCCGCGACGCGTCTCGCCGTCATCGGGATGGGCAAGGCCGGGGCTCGCGAGCTGAACTACGTCAGCGACGTCGATGTGATCTTCGTCGGCGGGAGTAGCGACGAGGAGATCCTCTCGGAGGCGCGGGCGATCGATATCGCCACGCGACTCGCGCGCGAGACCATGCGCAACCTCGACGCCATCGAGGTGGAGCCGCCGCTGTGGGAGGTGGACGCCGCTCTCCGCCCCGAAGGCAAGCAGGGTGCACTGGTCCGCTCGCTCGCGTCGCATCTCGCGTACTACGACCGCTGGGCGAAGAGCTGGGAGTTCCAGGCGCTGCTCAAGGCCCGTCCGATCGCGGGAGACGCCGAGCTCGGGGGCGAGTACATCGCCGCGGTGCAGCCGAAGATCTGGTCGAGCGCGGCGCGACAGGACTTCGTGGAGAGCGTGCAGCGCATGCGGGAGCGCGTGATGGAGCACATCGATCCCGAGGATGCGCCGTATCAGCTGAAGCTCGGAGCCGGCGGTCTGCGAGACATCGAGTTCACGGTGCAGCTGCTGCAGCTGGTCCACGGTCTCACCGACGAATCGCTGCGCACGCGTGGAACCCTGGAGAGTCTCGACGCACTCGTCGAGGGCGGCTACATCGGACGCGTCGATGCAGCCGCGTTCGCCGACGACTATCGTCTGCTGCGGCTCATGGAGCACCGCCTCCAGCTCAGGGAGCTCAGCCGCACGCATCTGATGCCGCGCACTCCTGCCGGTCTTCGGATCCTGGCGCGAGGCACCGGACTGGCCGAGAGCGGCGAGGGCGTGTGGGCGCGCTGGGAGAGCGTGCGTCGCGAGGTGCGCGAGATCCACACCCGCCTGTTCTACCGGCCGCTGCTCAGCGCCGTCGCCGGGCTGCCGGAGGAGGAGCGCACGCTCTCCGCAGCCCAGGCGCACGACCGCCTGGCGGCGATCGGGTTCCGTGACCCGGCGGGAGCTCTCCGGCACATCGGCGCCCTCACGAGCGGACTGAGCCGTAAGGCGACGATCCAACGCCACCTGATGCCCATCATGGTGCGGTGGTTCGCGGACGGCAGCGACCCCGACTATGCGCTCCTCGCATTCCGGCGCATCAGCGAGCGTCTCGGGGACACTCCCTGGTTCCTGCGGATGCTGCGGGACTCCTCAGGGGCCGCCGAGAGCCTCACCCGCCTGTTGTCATCCTCACGCTACGTCGGGGAGCTCCTGGAGTGGATCCCCGAATCCGTGGCATGGTTGGACAGCACGGGGCGTCTGCGCCCTCGGGGCGCGGCAGCGCTCGACGAGGAGGCTCGTGCGATACAGACGCGTCATGAGTCCATCGGCGATGCGCTGCGCGCCGTCAGGGCGCTGCGCAGGCGTGAGCTCCTGCGCACCGCTATGGGAGCAGTCCTCGACGTCCTCACCATCGAAGAGGTGGCCACCGCACTCACCGAGATCACCGAGGCCACGATTCAAGCCGCCCTGCGCGCGGTGATCCGCGAGGTGGTCCCGCTCGAAGACGAGGCGTTGGACTTCGCCGTCATCGCGATGGGACGGTTCGGTGGCGCCGAGCTCGGCTTCGGGTCCGACGCCGACATCCTCTACGTGTACGACGCGAACGGCGTCGATCCGCAGCGCGCCCAGAAGCTGGCGACGCAGATCGTGGCGGGGCTGCGCGAGCACCTGACCGATCATCGCCTCCCGCTCGACCTCGATGCCGATCTGAGGCCGGAGGGACGCAACGGGCCGGTCGTGCGATCCATCGAGGCGTACACGGAGTACTACCGACGCTGGTCGCTGTCGTGGGAGGCGCAGGCCCTGCTCCGCGCCCGCGGCGTCGCCGGGAGCGCGAAGCTGATCACGCGTTTCACCGCCCTGGCCGACACGATCCGCTATCCCGAGTCCGTCGATCTGCAGGGCACACGTGAGATCAAGCGGATCAAGGCCAGGGTCGAGGGGGAGCGGCTGCCGCAGGGCGCCGATCCGCGGCGTCACCTGAAACTCGGTCCCGGCTCGCTCAGCGACGTGGAGTGGCTGGTGCAACTGCTGCAGCTGCAGCATGCGCACGCGGTTCCCGGGTTGCGCACGACGTCGACGCTCGGTGCCCTCGAGGCTGCCGTCGCCGCTGATCTCGTCTCCGACGAGGACGCGCTGCGCCTTCGTGAAGCCTGGCTCCTGTCCAGCCGTCTCCGCTCTGCGATCACCCTGCTCACCGGGCAGACGAGTGACGTGCTGCCGGCGGATCGTCGACAGCTCGACGCGATCGGCAGGCTCCTGGGCTACCCCGATCGATCGGCGACCGAGCTCGAAGAGGATTACCTCGGGGTCACCCGACGCGCACGGAAGACCTTCGAGCAGCTCTTTTACGGCTGAGTCCGCGCCCTGAGTTTGCGGTATCGGGCGAGGTGTCCCAAGCTGACGATATGACCCACGCACGTATCGGCATCGTCTGGAACCCTTCGAAGGTCGAGCAGGAGGTCCTGCAGACCGCCGTGAGCGGCGTGTTCGACGCTCAGTACGACATCCGTTGGTGGGAGACGACTCCGGAGGACCCGGGCCGGGGCATGGCTCGTGAGGCCCGCGAAGACGGCCGCGACATCGTGATCGCCGTCGGCGGCGATGGCACTGTACGCGCCGTCGCGGAGTCCCTGGCGGGGTCTGACACAGCACTGGGGATCGTGCCGCAGGGGACCGGCAACCTGCTTGCGCGCAACCTCGAGGTTCCGCTGAACAACGTGAAGGCGGCGTTGGAGCGCGTGCGCGACGCCGAGCCCCGTCGGATCGACCTCGGCTGGGTCTCGTACGACGGCACCGAGCACGCCTTCGCCGTGATGGTCGGCTTCGGCGTCGATGCGCAGATGCTGGTGGAGACCGACGACGACCTCAAGTCCAAGGCCGGCTGGCTGGCCTACGTGGAGGCGATGGGCCGCGCACTCGCCGGCACCGAGATGACCGACATCACTCTGGCGATCGACGGGGAGAAGGCCGTGGCCGTGCGGGGACACACCATGCTCATCGGCAACTGCGGGATGGTGCAGGGCGGCATCCGGCTGCTTCCCGATGCGGTGCTCGACGACGGCAAGCTCGACGTGCTCATGATCAGCGCGGACGGTGCGCTGCAGTGGCTCGACACACTCCGTTCCTTCGTCTGGGACAACGGCATCCGCCGTCTCTTCGGTGCCACCGACGAGGCCGTGAGCACCGAGTCCGCCCGCCACCTTCCGGTCGAGAGCATCTCGGTCGAGCTGAAGACGCCCCTCGTGTTCGAGATCGACGGCGAGGAGATGGGCGAGGTCACCGCGTTCGACGTCCGCGTCGAGCCGGGCGCCCTCCTGGTCCGCTGAGGTCGAACGCCCCGTCCCGTCCCCGTGTCAGCGGGTGATGGGTGGGGGGACGATCTTGCGGTCCTGCGCGGGGAACGTCACCTTCTGGATGATGATGATGATGCTCGCGGCCACGGGGATCGCGACCAGGGCGCCCAGGATGCCGCCCAGCGCGGCGCCGGCCACCGCGGCGATCACGACGAGCGCACCCGGCACGGCGACGGCCTTGCTCATGATGCGCGGCGACAGCACGTATGCCTCGATCTGCATGTAGATGAGGTAGTAGATGATCGCGATCAGCGCGGTCAGCGGAGAGACGAACAGGCAGATCAGCGAGTTGATGATCGACGCGGTCAGCGTGCCGACCAGCGGGATCATCGAGCCGATGAAGGCGATCAGGGCGAGCAGGGCCGGAACCGGGGCGCCGATGATGCTGAGGAAGATGAGGCTCAGGATGCCGTTGATGAGTGCGAGGCTCACCTGGCCGATGACGTAGCGGCCCACGGCGCCGGAGACGTCTTCGAGGAGGCCGCTGAAGGTGTCGCGCTGGTAGGCGGGCACGAAGCGGGCGGCCACGTGCTTCATGCTGCGCAGGGACGCCATGAAGTACAGGGTCAGGATCAGGACGATCGTGATCCCGGTGAAGCCGCCGGCGATACCCGCGCCCACGGCGAACACACCACCCCCGATGTCGAGGAAGTTGTTGGGGTCCTGCACGAAGCCGAGGATGCCCTGCACGGCGTCGTCGATCGTCGAGCCGAACTGACCGCTGACGTCCTTGAACCAGTCGCTGGCCATGAAGTCCTTGATCATCTGCGGTCCGTCTTTGATCAGGTTGCTGATCTGCTCGACGAGCAGCGGGACGATCGCGAGGATGACGCCGGCGAACGCCAGGATGACCGCGGCGACCACGATGGTGACGGCCGCGGGGCGGGGGAGCTTCTTCTCGATGAAGGTGACGATCGGATCGAGCCCGAGTGCGAGGAACACGGCGACGCCGATGTAGACGAGCACGGTCGCGAGCTGCCCGACGATGCTGCCGATCCCCAGCGCCACGAGGACTCCGAGGGCGCCCAGCAGGCCGAACATGAATGGGTTGGTCCTGGCGTATGCGGCGACCGCATTCGACGGCTGCGATGAACGCGGCTCCGCCGACGCGCGCAGCTCGGTGTTCGCGGTCACTCTTCTACGGCGCATGATTCCCCCGGTCGATGGTCAGACTCACCAGTTGATCACCCTGGATCCCGCGCGGTCAAGCCGGTGGCGCGGCGTGGCGATGTCTGATTCCTGACCTCGCGTCGACGTTGAGGACGGCCTCCCGACGCGAGGTGACGCCGAGCTTGCGATAGATGGAGCTGATGTGGGTCTTGACGGTGGGATAGGCGACCCCCAGACGCGTGGAGATCTCCTCGGCGGTCATCGTCGTGCGCAGGTATGCGAGGACTTCGCTCTCGCGCGGGGTGAAGATGCCCGTCCGTCGTCGGGCCAGCTCTCCGCGTCGTTCGAGAATCGTTCCGAGGAACTCATCGTGGCGGGATCCGCGGTGGGCATGGGCGATCAGGAGATCGCCGATGAGCGGATCGTCCGAGAGGAATGGAGTGAGGATCCGCTCGGGGGCTGCGGATTCGAGAGCTCTGTCGAGCTGTTCGTGCGCGTCCGCTCCATGCCCTGCGAGGGAGCGCAGGGCCGCTGCAGTGACGAGCGTGCTCGCCCGCGCGTAGCGGGGTAGCGCGCCTGATGTCGCCAGCCGCAGCGCCTGCGCAGCCGACGCGGGTTCTTCGAGGACACGATAGAGCTCCGCGAGCACCGCGTGGGCGACGGCGGCACCGGGGCGGGCGAGTACCGGCGCCGCGATGGTTCGAGCGCGGTCGTCGTGTCCCTCTGCGTGCGCGAGCAGAGCGGAGATCACGCGGCGCAGCGTATCCCAGGGGATGCCGTGCTTATCGTCCTTGCTCACCCCGTGGAGCAGGCCGGCCGCGGCGAAGTATCGGTCTTCTCGCCTGAGCGCGATGATGCTCATGACCAGGTACAGCCGGGCGAGGGCTTCAAAGTTGTTGCCGGGGCCGCCTTCGTCCACGACCTGTTCGAGGTGGGCGATCGCATCGTCGTAGTCGCCTCGCCAGTATGCGATGGTGCCGCGGTTCGCCTGGGGGAGCCCGCCCTCGAAGATGTCCCAGTCCGACGGCGAGGACGAGACGGGAAGCGCATCGAGCGTCTGCTCGGCATCGGTGAAGAGACCGGCGTGGGTCAAGGCGAAGGCGAGATTGGACTGGGCGAGGCGATAGGTCTCCGGCCGCCCGCGCAAGCGGGCCTCGTCTGAGGCCGAGCGCAGGAGGCCGATGGCCCCGGAGAGATCACGTCGGAGGCGCACCTCCGTCCAACCGAGGAGGAAGAGCGCCGAGGGGTAGTCGTCGTCGGGCCCGCATTCGGTCAGAGCTTCCCGAGCGCGATCGGCGATCGTGGCCTTCGTCGGGGTGTCGGCAGCGAGGAGGAGCTCGGTGAAGCAGACCACGAAGTCGTCGTCCGCGATGCGCATTCCTTGGCCACGAAGGAACGTGGCACCGTGCGAATCGCCGAGGAGGTCGCGGCAGCAGGCACGGATGAGGAGGACGTGCGGGTCGTGCGGCTCAGGGTGGGCGAGGCAGAGCTGCTCGAGATCTCGGGTGCGGGATTCGAGGATGAGTCGGAGCCAGTTCCGGCGCAGCGCCGCGCGGGCGAGTGCCGGATCGCTGGGAGAAGGGTCCTCGCGGACGGCATCGATCACGGGACAACGATATCGGCGTGGGAATCCGTGATGTTGGTGGGGCAGGCAGATCTCATCCGATGAGGATGACGCGTGCGTCCGGAGAGCGATCGGGCGAACAGAATCGCAACGAGGTCCGCGCTGCCGGACCGTGTCACGGCCGGCCATCCGACCCCGACCCATGCTTCGCGGTGAGTCTGCGCCGCGAGAGAAAGGAACGACATGTCAGCCACGAAGGTGAACGTCCGCAACTTCGCTCGTGCCGAGTCCGACTTGATGTTCTCCCGGCTCGCCGCCGGGAGCACGCTCGGGACCTGGAATCACACGCGAGGGCTGAAGTCGATCGACGATCAGCCCATCATCCGGCAGAACCGGGACACTCTCTACAGCAGCGCCATCATCGATGTGCGCGAAGGAGTCACGCTCACGCTGCCCGACACGGGTGGCCGTTACATCTCCGCCTTCGTCGTGAATCAGGATCACTACGCGCCGTTCCTGTTGCGCGAGCCCGGCGCCCATGCGCTCACACGCGCAGCCGTCGGAACCGACCACGCGGCGGTCCTGGTCCGCATCCTCGTCGACCCGAACGACGCCGAAGACATCGCCGAGGTGAATCGCCTCCAGGACGCACTTCGTCTCGTGGGCGGCGGATCGGGGGAGTTCCCGCTCCCTGAGTACGACGAGCCGTCGCAGTCGGAGACCCGTGATGCTCTGCTCACTCTCGGGCGCGGCGTCTCGACCTACGATCGTGCGTTCGGCACGAGGGAGGAAGTGGATCCCGTCATGCACCTGCTGGGCGTCGCCGGCGGATGGGGCGGCCTGCCCGAGTACGAGGCGACCTACATCAGCGTTGACGAGGGCCTGCCGGTCGGGGACTATCGTCTGCGCCTGACGGACGTTCCCGTCGACGCCTTCTGGTCCGTCTCGCTCTACAACGCCGCCGGCTACTTCGAGGAGAACGAGCTCGGGGTGAACAGTATCAACAGCCTGACGGCGACCGCGGACGACGACGGCGGGATCACCATCCACTTCGGTGCGCACCCTGCCGGCCTCACGAACGCGCTGGTCGTCATGCCGGGGTGGAACTACACACTGCGCCTCTACCGACCGCGCCTGTCCGTGCTCGACGGCACGTGGGTCGCGCCCTGGCCCGAAATGATCTGAGTGAGGCCCCGCGCCGCCACCCCCACCGCAGAAGAGCCCGTCCCGCAGAAGCGGGGACGGGCTCTTCGTGATGCTCCGCGGTCGTCAGACGCCGAAGTACAGCTCGGACTCTACAGGCATCGTTGGCCGATGACGGCAGGCGCCGTGATCCGCGGATTTCCGAGCTTCTCGGCGATGGGGAGTGATGGGCGTGGGTGCACCGAATCGGATGTTCTGCGGACTCTCTGCGGACTCACTGTGAGCGACGACGGCAAGACGTGGTTGAACTACGACCAGGCGGCACGGCGCGTGCGATCGGACCCGCGCACGATCAGGAACTGGCGTAGGGCCGGGATGCCGATGGGATGGCGCCTCGGCGAGCACGGTCAGCGGGAGCGGGTGGTCGAGCTGGACGTGCTGCTGTCCTGGTGGCGGGAGAAGATGCGGAACAACCCGGCGCACGTGAATCGGATGCGCCGACAGGCACGAGAGGCCGGGATGCCCGTTCCCGCCCCTGTGCCGCGTCGGAAGCCAGCACCCGCACCGGAAGAGCCGCGGACGCCTGAGAGTGGCGGATTCGGGCGCACAGAACCGGAGAGCGACATTCCTGCCCGTGCCGTGGATCCGCTCGCGGACATGTCGCCACTTCGAGGTGGCGCTGAGTACTTCGTGCTCACCGAAGCGATGAAGGTCTCCGCGCCCGGGTGCGCGGGCATCGGGCAGTTCACCGCCGACCGACGCGACCTTGACGAGGCCCGGATGCTTGCAGCGATCTGCGCAGCGTGCCCGCTACTCGCTGAGTGCGAGGCGTTCGCTCGCGCGTCACGCCCCACGGCTGGCTAGCGTCACGCCCCACGGCTGGCTATTGGGCTGGGTCCGAGGCCCGAGACGTCGCGCGTCAGCCGGCGAGTTCGGACAGCCCTCCGCTCAGCGCCTGAGAGGGTTGGGGCGGCCGTCCTTCCAGATCATCCACCCCAGCTTCTTCCCCAGCTCGCCGAAGCATCCCTGCACACCGAGGCGATGCATCACGAACCACCACACGTCCAGCTCGTGCGCGATCTTTGCGCTCACTTGGACGAGGAAGCGATCGAGTTCCTCGCCGGTGTCGCCGGGGTAGCCGCCAAGCGTCGAGATGGTCTCATGCTCGACCTCTCGCCAGTAGTCCAGGGGAGGATCGAACTCGCCGCGATCGTCGTTCGCTAGGACATTGAGATAGTGAAACCGCCCCGAGCGGCCGTAGCGGGAGAGCGTCGCAAACAGGGGAGGCAGGATCGTGCTCTCGCGAATCCGTGAGATCATCTCGGCCGCGTACCCGGTGGCGACGGCCGCGGGTTGATTCGCTTCTGCCGTGGCGAACAGGCGCGCCACGAGCCCGTCGATGTCGTGTCCCCAGCGTTGCATCGTATTCGTGGATGGCCATGCGCCGGACGTGTCGAGTCGCGCGGAGCCGAGCATGACCTTCGCGAGTTTCTCGACACCGATGCTCCCGAGCGTGAAAATCATGTCACCGTGGATCGTCGGCTCGCGAAGACTCCCGATGGCCGCGACTGTGTCACGCAGCAGGTTCTGAACGGACTGAGCCTCCGCGAGGAGCGCGAAGCTCTGCTGCATCGATAAGACGGGATGGATCGGCGGCATGTCGAGAGGGTATCGCTCAGCCCCCGAACGACGGCGGCAGGCTCGAAGTCGTACCGACCGATCACCCTCGAACGCTCGACGGGGTCATTCGGGGAAGGCGGACTCGTCCATCTGCGCGACCGCCTGCGCAATGAGCTCCTGCGTCTCGGCGTCGGTGAGCCCGAGACGCGGCGCGAGCGAGCGCAGCACGGTATAGGTCACCGCGGCGCCCGCCTCAACCTGCTTCGCCATGAGCCCGGCGAAGGCCTGGGTATCACCGGCGGCGGCGACAGCATGCTCGCGCACGATCGACGCGAGCTGCTTGGATCGGGCATCCTCGTCTCCCGCGACGAACGCGGTGACGAGTCCGGCGTGGGCGCGGGTCATCTCCGCGCGCGTGAAGCGAGACACATGGTTCATCATGCGGTGACTCTGCCAGGAACCTCAGACATACGAGGTCCACGAATTATGGCGCGACGATCCTGCCCGCTGCGTACTCGGCGCAGACAGCTTCGAAATCATCCTTCACTGTGACCGGAGAGATCACATCGAGCCCCGCGCCGTATCGCACGGCGATACTCGCCCCGTGCAGCCGCGTGTACGGCACCCGGATGGTCTTGTAGAGCTTGAAGACGATCTCGTTCACGCCTAGAGTGCGGCCGCCTTTTCCGAACCCTCCGGAGTGATGTTCGGCGAACCGACTTTCGATCGTGAGAGAACCGTCGATGGCGGCGCACGCCTTCATGTCGTCGAAAATGGGATCGGCGTGCATGGCAGCCTTCACCGCGTGATACGCCGAATAGAAGAACGCCACGGCGAACCACTCGTCATCGAGTTCGAGGAGTCGCTCGCCCGTCGCTTTGTGCGCTGCAGCCCTTTCGATGTGGGACTTCAGGTCACGGACAACAGGTACGGTGCTCATGCAAACTGGAACTGGCGCTGCTCGCTCAACTGTGCCGTCGGCAGGTCAGCATCGTGTCCGAATGCAAAGGTCATGCTCGCATCGTCGAAGAAGAGATCCTGCACCTCGAAGAGCTTCTCGAGAGCGCGTCTCTGTTCCGCCTCGGTGTTCTTTCGCAGAGCTACCGTCACTCGTGCCGTCAGATCAGTTCCGTTGACGACCACGGAAAGCTCTGCGAGGTGCTTAGGCCCGATGGCTTGCACGGCGTGTTCTCCGATGGAATGGGTCAGCGCAGACACTTCATCAACACCGGTCATGCCGTCAGAGTACATGTCGTGGAGCTGTACAGCACCCGTGCGCAGGCAATTCGTTACCAACGTACGAAGTAGCCCGTGCAGAGACGCGACGGGACAGTGGGATTCCACGCGCGCGATGGGGGTCGGATTTCAGGCGGGGAGAGAGGACAGCTCCCCCGGGCTGTCGTCCGCCCCCGGGGTGGGGTGTGGATTTTTCGGGCACCCCCGTGTTGGGTTCGGGGTTCATGCGCGGATGATGTCGCCGCCTGTGGTGTGGAGGGTGCCGGCCAGGTCCTGGCGCCGGGCGACCGTGAGCGTGTGGTCCACCCCTGCATCGAGGAACACCGTGTGAGCGGCGTACCCTCTGACACTTCCCCGTGCGGGACGGAAGAGGATGCTCCCTCCTCCGGGGAAGTCGATCCGCTCTGCTCCGTTCGCGAGCCGGATACGGGCGCCGCCCATCAGCACGTCGGGGAGCTCGGCGAACTCATCCACCGCCGCCCTGATCGCCTCAGCCTTCTCGGTGATGACGAGGATCCGCTTCCCCTCGGATGCTTCCATCGCGATGGCGAGGGCGGCGTAGCGGTTCATCAGCGATCTCCGATCGACTCAGTGCACGCGGTATCGTTCAGCGTGACCTTCTGGGATACGTTCTGGGCGACGATGTGGGGCGCCCTTGCCGGTGGCGGGTTCGGCGCGTTCACCGCTTGGCTGTTCGCTCTCGAGCTTCGGCGTCGCGAGACGCGGGCGCGTGCTGAGGAGTTCGCGTTGCGGCAGAGCGCGACGATGCGCGCCGAGTGGGCGGACCTCGCGAACCACACCAGCCTCTATCGCGCGTGGCTCCTCGCGCGTGCGTCACGACACCCCGTCGTCCGTATGCAACAGCGCAAGGCACTATTCGACGCTGAACAAGGCCTGCACGACCGCATCGTTCTGGCGGCGTCGACGGCATCCGGTCCGGATGCCACGCTCGTCAATCTCATCGGAGCCGCATCGATGGCGACCTTCATCGGTCGGGAAGCGAAGGCCGAGCTGCTCGACGAGGTGACTCAGATGCTCCTGCACCTGGCGACGACGGATCCAGTGAAGCTCTCCGAGGTTCGTCGCTCAGCCATTGAGTCGATACGAGCGCGACTGGACGCACAGCGCTGAGTGCTACCACCAGGCGGGCATCTGCTCGCCGAGGCCCTGATCGTTTGGGGCTCGCTTGCCTCGGCTGCTGTTGCAGTTGAAGTGGCAGTGTCGGAAGTTGTCCGGGTCCTCTTGCAGCTCCGGGTAGGTGTCGACGTCCTTCGCGTGGTCGAGCGTGTGGGAGTCGGGTGTGGTGGCGGCGGGGACCGTGTAGTCGATGCGGCCGTGGCAGAGCCAGCAGTCGGCCTCGTGTCGAGTCTCGGGATCCGCGTCGAGGCGCTTGCCTTCTTCGAAGAAGTCGTCGCGGAGCGCGTGCATCCGCCGAGTCTCCTTGCGCTTCCCCGCCAACCTGTCACCCGCTTCGTGTTCGATAAGCTCACCGGTTATGAGTGAGGGACTGTTCCGCCCGTTCGGTATGAGCGACGACGAGTACGAGAGACGGCTTGAAGTTCGGGAGCAGATCCCCGAGATCCTTCGCCCGCCTCTGTTGGCTTGGGCGGACCGACAGGTGACCGACTTCAACGGGAGCGTCACGGAGGCACGCGGTCATGAGCTGCAGTCGGCGCTGCGAGTCCCACTCGAGCTCGACCACCGCTACACGGATCCGGCTGGCATCGTCGCGCAGTTCGAATCGCAGGGCGACCGCGAGCTGCTCTTCCTGATCGACTACCTTCTCTCCGAGTTCGAAGAGGACACGTTCGTCGAGCCCGGAGCGATCGAGGACCTGCGCTGGCACATGGACCAGACCCGATCCGCTCTCACCATCGCTGCACGCGACGGTGAATACCGACTTGCGCATCGCTTACCGGATGGCGTCGAAGAGCTCCTAGTTAGCTCCGCCATCGAGGCAAACGCGACCGCGGGAGCACACCTCCGTAACGCAATTCGCGAGGCGACCACGCTCGACGGGAAACCGAGCCTCGTCATGTCCGAGGACATCCGCGCAGTCGAAGCTGCAGCGGGGCCCGTCGTCACGCCCAAGGATCAGCGGTTCCAGCTATCGAAGATCGTCTCCGCTCTGAAGGCGAAGACCGGATGGTCTCTCCTCCTTCAGAGACGGGATGACGGTGAACCCGATCACCGTGCCGTCCTGATCGGCATGCTCGAGACGATCGCATTCGCACAGCGCGACCGACACTCGGGGACTCCGCCGACATCCGAGGAAGCTCAGGCCCACATGATGCTCACCGCGACGGTGGTCGGGTGGTTCTCGACCGGGGTCGTGCTGATGGAGTAGATGGCACGCCTGCCGGAGTTCCGAGTTCCGACGGAGCACAGACCTTCATGCCAGCGCAATGCTCGCGCCTAGCGGCAGGTCGACGATCCACTCAAGTGCTTTCGGGCGACCATCACGTCCGGTGCGTTGAACGATAGCGAGGATCCACTCGGGCTCGACAGTCAACGTGAAGAGATTGTGAGGACCCGCTCCCGGCCGGCGGGTGAGATAGTGCTCCGCGTAAGCGCGAGAGTCAGACCAGGAGAGACCTCTAGCGAACTCAGCGGTGGCCGCTCTATAGAGACGGACAAGCTTCGTCGGGCGGCTGCACCCTTCGACGTTAGTTAGAAAGCCGAATCGCGAGAACATGCTGACCCAGCGTTCCCGGTCGAGCGAGCGAAGCGGAGTCGGCGTCCAGCCGTACTCAACGCAAAGAGCGTACGCACGCGGGGTAGCCGGTACGGACTCGTCTTCGACGAAGGCGACAAGGTCAGGCAGCGATCGCATCGCCCTGTGCGCATGGACCCTTTGCGCCGCGCTGATGGATGTGACGAGCATGGTCGTGTCCTTGGAAAGAGTTCCGGTGTAGTTGAGGGGCCGACCCCGCCCGGTGTCGGCCCGTCAGTTGTGCTCCGTCGGGTGGGTTCCACGCACACCCCGCGGTGCATCGTGCGTGCAGGCCCCAAGCCGGAAAGGAGACGGTGGGCGGGCAGCTCGCACGAGAGTCGCATCAGCTCAGTCCCGGAGGCTGACAGCCTGACTGTTCAGGTGCCGTTCGCGTTCGGCGAGCTTCTCGTCCACTTCGCTGGGAGTGTTCAGCCGAAGACCTCCCGCGGCGATCGCGAACCAGTCGATCGACCCTCCGATCCGGCGGTCAACGTAGTAGGTCCCGTCGGTGTGCCAGTTGCTCTCTGCGGCGAACGCGACAGACATGTCAACGGCGTTTCCGACACGTCCGCCGGCGAGCGCCTGGCGCTCGAGCTCGTCGAGTGGGTCGTGCAGCTCGCCGGCCGCGATGCTACGCGCCGAGCTACGTCTACGCGCTGCACCGGCGCCTCTCGCAGCTGTTCGCGGACGCCCAGCACGACGGCCTCGTGGCGAAGAATCCATGCTCGAGGCGCACGTCTCCCGCGGCGCCGAAGCAGCGCCCGTACGTCGCGACCACGGAGCAGGTATGGGCACTGCACGACGCGCTCCCGCCGTACTTCCGAGCCGTGGTGCTCCTCGGAGCATTCGCTGGCCTCCGCGTCGCCGAGATCGCAGCGCTACGCGTCGAGGACGTCGACTTCATGCGCGGCGTCATCACGCCCGCGATCCAGTACCCCGGCCAAGAGCTCAAGACCGAGATGAGCAAGACACCGATTCCAATCCCGCAGGACCTCGCCGTCATGCTCAACGCGAACCCGGTCACCTGGGGGAGTGGCACGATCGTCGTCGGCGCGTTCGAGAGGCCCGTCGCCCCCTACACGATCGAGACGGCATTCAAGACAGCGCGCGCCACGGTGGCGGGCCTCCCTGAGGGCTTCCGCATCCACGACCTGCGCCACTACTTCGCGAGCCTGCTCATCGCTGCAGGCCTCGACATCAAGACCGTGCAGGCACGACTCCGGCACGCGTCCGCGAAGACCACTCTCGACACGTACGGGCACATGTGGCCCGACCGTGACGAGTCCTCGCGTGCGGCCGTCACCGCGGCCCTAGATGCACGAAAGAGCCCGCCCCAGCGTGACGCTGAGACGGGCTCGATCTGAGATTCTGCGGACTTCCTGCGGACTAGACCCTGGGATTCCGCGTCATCTGGCTACACTCCGAAGTACAGCTCGTACTCGAACGGGTGCGGACGCTGCGCCATCGGCAGGATCTCGTTCTCGTACTTGTAGGAGATCCAGGTCTCGATGAGCTCCTTGGTGAACACTCCGCCCTCGAGGAGGAACTGGTGGTCGGCCGCCAGCGCGTCGAGCGAGTCGAGCAGGGAGTTCGGAACCTGCGGGATGTCCTTGGCCTCCTCGGGCGGAAGCTCGTAGAGGTCCTTGTCGACCGGCTCGTGCGGCTCGATGCGGTTCTTGATGCCGTCGAGCCCTGCCATCAGCTGCGCGGCGAAGGCGAGGTACGGGTTGCCGGAGGCGTCGGGGGCACGGAACTCGATGCGCTTTGCCTTGGGGTTCGAGCCCGTGATCGGGATGCGGATCGCGGCGGAGCGGTTTCCGGCCGAGTAGACCAGGTTCACCGGAGCCTCGAAGCCCTTGACGAGGCGGTGGTAGCTGTTCAGGGTCGGGTTGGTGAAGGCGAGCAGGGCCGGCGCGTGCGCCAGGATGCCACCGATGTACCAGCGCGCGATGTCGCTGAGCTGACCGTAGCCGGCCTCGTCGTAGAACAGCGGCTTGCCGTCGCTCCACAGCGACTGGTGGGTGTGCATGCCCGAGCCGTTGTCACCGTAGAGGGGCTTGGGCATGAAGGTCGCGACCTTGCCCCACTCCTCGGCGGTGTTCTTGACGATGTACTTGAACTTGAGGATGTCGTCCGCCGCGTGCACCATCGTGTCGAAGCGGTAGTTGATCTCCTGCTGGCCGCCGGTGCCGACCTCGTGGTGCGAGCGCTCGAGGATGAACCCGGCGTCGATCAGCTTGAGGGTGATGTCATCACGCAGGTCGGCTGTCTTGTCGACCGGGCTGACCGGGAAGTACCCACCCTTGTACGGGGTCTTGTTGCCGAGGTTTCCGCCCTCTTCCTCGCGACCGGTGTTCCAGGCGCCCTCTTCCGAGTCGACGCTGTAGAAGCTGGAGTTGGACGTGACGTTGTAGCGGACGTCGTCGAAGATGTAGAACTCGGCCTCGGGGGCGAAGAAGGCGGTGTCGGCGATGCCGGTCGAGGTCAGGTACTTCTCGGCCTTCTTGGCGACCTGACGCGGGTCCTTCGAGTAGATCTCGCCGGTGCGCGGGTTGTAGATGTCGAACAGCATGACGAGCGTGCTCGCCTCGCGGAACGGGTCGACGTACGCCGTCGTGACGTCGGGGATGAGCTGCATGTCGGACTCGTGGATGCTCGCGAAGCCGCGGATCGACGAGCCGTCGAACAGCTGGCCGTCGGTGAAGAAAGCCTCGTCGACCGTCGATGCAGGAATGTTGAAGTGCTGCTGAACACCCGGGAGATCGGTGAAACGGATGTCAAGGAACTTGACGTCGTTCTCCTTGATGTAGCTCAGTACCTCGGACGAATCTTTGAACATGTACGACTCCTGTAATGCGGATCGATGGCTTCACGGCCACTCTGCAGAGTACGGACGGGGGATTTCTCTACGGTATCCGCTTTGTTTCGGGCGTGTTACAGGCGCGAGGGCGTCAGAGCGGCATTTCGCGCTCGGTAGGCTGGGGGAGTGACGGATGCTGTGAACACGTACCCCGGTGAACGACTCGGACTCCCCGAATCCGGCTCCGGGAGCATCGCCCGTCCCGGACGCCGTATCGGAGCGCTCCTGATCGACTACACCGCGGCGACGATCATCGCGACCGGATTCCTCGGATTCAACCAGTTCGCACTGCCGACGGAAGCCGGCCTGAGCCAGTTCGCTCCGATGCTGGTGTTCGCCGTGTTGCAGATCGTCTTCATCCCGACCGCCGGCGGCAGCCCGGGACACCGTATCCTCGGCATGCGTCTTGCTCGCATGGACGGGAGCTGGGTCGGTCTGTGGCGTCCGATCGTCCGCACGCTTCTGCTCGTGGTCGTCGTGCCTGCGGTGATCTGGGATGCCGATCAGCGCGGTCTTCACGACAAGGCCGTCGGCACGGTTCTGATCCGCACCTGACCTGCGGGGGCTGCCGTCAGTCTCGCCCGCGGTTGCGCCGACGTGCTTCGCGCGGGGCTCGTCCGCCGAGGAACGAGCGGGCGGGGTCGACCACGTAGCCGCGGCGCAGCGCCTCCCGGCCGATGAGCATCCGGAAGCCCATCTCGTCGCGGTTGCTCAGGGTGACCTCCGCCAGCACCTCGCGGTCCACCAGCCGGATCAGCAGCTCGACCACGAGGCGTTCCTGGGCGTGCCCGGACGAGCTCCGCACCGCACGACGATCATGGATCGGGCATTCGACGACGACCGCGTCCTCCTGGCTGTCCTGCCAGGGCTTGACCTTGAACCGCACCCACGGCTGCTCGTCCTGTTCGAACTCCACGATGTCGAAAGCATGCAGAGACGACGTGCGCGCACCCGTGTCGATCTTGGCCTTCAGCCAGTCCACTCCGAGATCGGGCAGGCTCACCCATTCTCGCCACCCCGTAAGGGTGTTTGAATGGGGGGTAGTCCTACTCACCTGATACATCCTGGCAGGAAAAATCCCCCGTGAAGATCGCAGTGCTCTCCCGCGCGCCGCAGGCGTACTCCACCCAGCGGCTGCGTGCAGCCGCGCTTCAACGCGGACACAACGTCAAGGTGCTCAACACTCTGCGCTTCGCGATCGATCTCACCGCCGAGGAACCGGACCTGCATTACCGGGGTCGCCAGCTCAGCGACTACGACGCGATCCTCCCGCGCATCGGGAACTCGATCACGTACTTCGGCACGGCCGTCGTGCGCCAGTTCGAGCAGATGGACGTCTACACGCCGAACACGGCGAACGGGATCTCGAGCGCACGTGACAAGCTGCGAGCGAACCAGATCCTCTCGCGCCACAACATCGCGATGCCGCCGACCGCGTTCGTGCGCAACCGCGCCGACGTCCGTCCGGCGATCGAGCGCGTGGGCGGGGCTCCGGTCGTGATCAAGCTCCTGGAAGGTACACAGGGGATCGGGGTCATCCTCGCCCCTCAGGTGAAGGTCGCCGAGGCCATCATCGAGACCCTGCACTCCACCAAGCAGAACGTGCTCATCCAGAAGTTCATCTCGGAGAGCCGCGGTCGCGACATCCGGGCGCTGGTCGTCGGTGACCGTGTCGTCGCGGCGATGCGACGATCGGCGGCCGGTGACGAGTTCCGATCCAACGTGCACCGTGGCGGATCGGTCGAGGCCATCGAGCTCGATCCGGTCTATGAGCGTGCGGCCGTGCGCTCGGCCCAGATCATGGGCCTGCGTGTGGCCGGTGTCGACATGCTCGAGGGCGACGACGGCCCGCTCGTCATGGAGGTCAACTCCTCACCCGGGCTGCAGGGCATCGAGACGGCCACCAAGCTCGACGTCGCCGGCGCCATCATCGACTACATCGCCGGTCAGGTCGCCTTCCCCGAGATCGACGTGCGTCAGCGTCTCACCGTCTCGACGGGCTATGGCGTCGCCGAGCTGATGGTCCACGGCGCGGTCGACCTCGTCGGGAAGACCCTGGGGGAGGCCGGGCTCTGGGAACGCGACATCACGGTCCTCACGCTGCACCGAGGAGTCAGTGTCATTCCCAACCCGCGCAAGCACGTCGTCCTGGAAGCCGATGACCGGCTGTTCTGCTTCGGCAAGCTCGACGAGATGCGCTCCATGGTTCCTGAGCGTCGTCGTCGGCGCGCCAAAGTCCGCAGGCTGCCGCGACAGCCTCTCTCCGAGTGAAAGAGAGCGCGGCCACCCTCACAGGAGGATGGCCGCGCTCGGTGCTTCTGAGGTGCGGAGAGTCAACGAGGACGCTGGGAGCGCACCTTGGTCGGGTCGATGCCCTTCGGGATCGGCAGCGATGACAGCGACTGGGAGACGGAGTCCACGCGGCGGATGACGGCGGCCATCGTGGCCTTGTCGATCGCCTTCGGGAGCTTCTTGATCGTCTTCGAGAGATCGGCGATCGCCACCTCGTCGTCGCCGTGACCGACGTAGAGGACGGTGACCGGGACGCCGTGCGCGACACGCTGTGCCTTGCTGCGCTCCTCGTTGACGAGACGCGTCAATCGGCCGCGTGCACCTTCACCGACGATGACGATGCCTCCGCGCCCGATGGTGCGGTACACAGCCTCCTGGGTCTTCGGGTTGATGCCGACGGGAGTCTCGGATGCCTGCCAGCTGCGCCCGAGGCTCGTGCTGAGCACGTGTCCGGTGGCGCCGGGCATGCCGTCGATCTTGCTGTACATGGCGGAGGTCGAGAGGCGCGTCATCAGGAACAGGGCACCGAGGATGCCGAGCATGAGACCGGTGATCCCCCAGAGGACGAGCGTCCAGATCTGGAAGGGCGGGATGAGATAGCCGGCGACGAGGCCGAGCAGCACGCCGCCGATGAGGATGGCAGCCTGCGCCCACGGCAACCAGGAGTATGCCTCACGTGTGAACCGGAAGAGGGACTTGATCTGGGAGAAGAACCCAGGACGCTTTTCGGGTTCAGGAGCACGCTTTGCCATGAGGACCAGCCTACCGAGTCCCGGAGCCTCCTGATGTCGGCGTTCGCGCGAAGCGGAGGGGACCGGCGCCACCACTCCTGCACATCAGAGGATTCGGCGGAATCCGTCGCGATCACCCCCGCGCACCGGGATCGGGCTGAGGTCTGCGCTGTGATGGAGCAATGGAAGACATCGCGATCGACGACGGCCGGGGCGGGCCGCTCGTACCGGGCGCGCATCGCGTGGTGAGAACGCTCGATGCGACGGAGGGGCCCTTCCCCGGCACTCTCGTCACGAACGGGGACGGCGTCGCCGTGAGAGTGGACGCGGCGGCGCTCGGCGGGTGGGTCGGATGGGGTTTCTCCGGCGCCGAACACATCGCTGCGCCGATCGATGTCGTCCGGCGCCAGGGAGGGCACGACGTGTTGCTTCCGTGGTGCATCGAGCGTGTGCGCAGCTTCCTGGGCCGCCGTTCGGTGGGAGGAGGGGGCATCACGCCGGGCGAAACCACCACTCTCGTCGTCAGTCTCCTGCGGGGACTCGACGAGTTGGGAGAGGGCATCGACGGCATGCGCACCGGGGCATGGTGGCTGACGGATGGCGGGCGACCGGTGTTCGTGCTGGGGGACGGCACGGACGCGAGGGCGGGGACCGTGGAGATCCTGGAACAGCTGGCGGAGCGCAGTTCGGACAAAGTGCTCAGACGCGCGACCGGTGCGATCGAGGAGGCCCTGCGGAAGGTCATCGCCCAGCCGCGTCTGCCCCGCAGGCTCACCGAGGCGTGGGAGCAGTCGATGCTCGACGTCGCCGCGCCGCAGCCGCTCGAACGCGAGATCCATGCTGCGGAACGAGCGCGGGACGTCGCCCGTGCCGTCGTTCCGCACGTCTCTGGCCTTCACGAAGGGGGGCGACGTCTGCGCGCGGACCGGACTCCGAGCAGGGGGTCGCGTCGCGGAAGCCGCGCGCGGGAGGCGATCGGCGATGCGATGCGCTCATCGATCGGCGAGGTTCTTGCGCGTGTGGATCGCATGAGAGGAACGCAGGCTTCGCGAACCGGTCGCCAGAGCGTACGCCGTGGGCGATCCGCTGAGACCGGGAAGCTGCGTCGACGTTCCCTGCTCGTCGCGGGCGCGGCTGCGGCGCTTGTGCTTGCCGGCGGACTGCTGCTGTCGGAGGGAGAAGCGTCGGGTAAGGGCGCTGACCTGTCTGGTGGCAGTGGTCAGGCGCGGGCATCGTCGTCGCCCGAAGATGCGTCTCCGGCGGCCTCGCCTTCCGTGATCGGTGCCCCGGAAGAGAGCGAGGACTCCGACCCCGAGGGCTCAGAGCCCGAGGGCTCAGAGCCCGAGGAGTCGGCCGCGGGCATCGATCCCGTGGCGGCAGCCTCATCGCTCCTCCGCGCGATCGCGGATTGTCGGGCCGCGGGAGACACCTCGTGCGCAGACGCGGTGTCCGGCGACGCCGCGCGAGTGATGAAGGCCCTCGACGGGCTGCCGCCCTCGGCCGCGGAACTGGTGGATGAATACGGCGACGTCGCGGTGGTGCGCCTCGCATCGGCAGGTCGGGAGGGAGGCGCGGAGGGGGAAGAGGGCGGGGAGGAAGACGAGGGTTCGGATCAGACGATCGTCGTGCTCATCCGCACAGGAGAGAAATGGCTGGTCCGCGACGTCTACGACGTCGCGGACCAGCCAGGATGACTCTTCGCCCGTCAGGCGCCGAGCTGAGCGGCGAACTGTGCCGACTCGAGTCGCGCCTTCACGGCGCCCAGGAAGCGGGCGGCGTCTGCACCGTCGATGATGCGGTGGTCATAGGAGAGAGCGAGGTACACGTACGACCGGACAGCGATCGCGTCGGTGCCTCCGACCTTCACGAGACCCGGACGCTTGACGACCGTTCCGGTGCCCAGGATCGCCGACTGCGGCAAGAACACGACCGGCGTGTCGAACAGGGCACCACGCGAACCGGTGTTGGTCAGCGTGAACGTTCCACCGGCCAGCTCGTCGGGCTTCAGCTTGTTGTCGCGGGTCCGTGCCGCAAGATCGGCGATCTCGTGGGCGATCTGGGCGATGTTCTTCGACGCCGCGTCACGCAGTACCGGCGTCAGCAGGCCCCGCTCGGTGTCGACCGCGATCGAGACGTTCTCGCTGGCCGGGTAGACGATGTTCTCACCGTCGACCGTCGCGTTGACGATCGGGAACGCCTGCAGGGCCTCGGCCGTGGCGAGAGCGAAGAACGGCAGGAAGGAGAGCTTGTCGCCCGTCTTCTCGAGGAACGACGCCTTCACGCTGTCGCGGTACTCGGCGAGGGCCGTGACATCGACCTCGACGACCGTGGTCAACTGTGCCGTCTGCTGCATCGACTCGACAGCGCGCTTGGCGAGGACCTTGCGCAGACGCGACATCGGCTGGGTCGTCCCACGAAGAGGCGACACCTCGAGCGGAGCAGGGGCCGCTGCTGCTGCAGCGGGCGCCGACTTCGCGGTCTCCGCGGCCTTCAGCACGTCTTCCTTGCGGATGCGACCGCCCACACCGGTTCCGGTGACGGAAGCCAGATCCACGCCCTGCTGCGACGCCAGTCGGCGCACGAGCGGGGTCACATAGAGGTTGTCGTTCTCGGTGGGGAGCGCGAGCTTCGATGCGGGCTGAGCGGCGGCAGGGGCCGGAGCAGCAGCGGGTGCCGGAGCAGCCGGGGCCGGAGCAGCAGGGGCCGGTGCAGCGGCAGGTGCCGGAGCAGCGGCAGGCGCCGGAGCAGCAGCGGCGGGTGCAGCGGCGGGTGCCGGAGCAGCGGCGGGTGCCGGAGCAGCAGCGGGTGCCGGAGCAGCAGGTGCCTCGGAAGCGGGCGCTGCGCCGGAACCGACACGTGCGAGCACAGCGCCGACGGCGACGGTCTCGTCCTCGCCGGCCACGATCTCCTGCAGTACGCCGGCGACCGGCGACGGGATCTCGGTGTCGACCTTGTCGGTGGAGATCTCCAGAAGGGCCTCGTCGACGGCGATGGTGTCGCCGACCTGCTTCAGCCAGCGGGTGACGGTTCCCTCGGTGACGCTCTCGCCCAGTTCGGGAAGCACGATGTCTGTCGCATCGCCGGCGGGTGCGGCAGGTGCGGACTCAGCGGCGGGCGCCGGTGCTTCTGCGGCGGGGGTCGGAGCCTCTGCAGCCGGGGTCTCTTCGGCAGCGGGAGATGCCTCGGCTGGCGCTTCTTCCGCAGCGGGTGCGGCGGCGGCGGGAGCATCTGCGGCCGGAGCCGCGGCGCTGCCATCGCCGATGCGCGCGAGGAGCGCGCCGACCTCGACGGTCTCGTCCTCGGCCACGAGGATCTCCTCGATCACGCCGCTGACGGGGGAGGGGATCTCGGTGTCGACCTTGTCGGTCGAGATCTCGAGCAGGCCCTCGTCCGCCTGCACGGTGTCTCCCACCTGCTTGAGCCAGCGGGTGACCGTACCCTCTGTGACGCTCTCGCCGAGAGCGGGGAGGACGACGGATGTGCTCATGACTGAGTCTCCTTCAGGAAGTTGTATGACGCTTGTCTAGCTTAGTGACTCGGGCACCGGTTGGTGCTCAGAGGGCGTGCAGGGGCTTGCCGGCCAGGGCGAGGAAGGCCTCGCCGAGTGCCTCGCTCTGGGTCGGGTGTGCGTGGATCAGAGGAGCGATGTCCTCCGGGTGCGCCTCCCAGGCGACGGCGAGCTGCCCCTCGGTGATGAGCTCGCCGACACGGTCGCCGAGCAGGTGCACACCGATGACGGGGCCGTCTTTGAGGCGGACGACCTTCACGAGACCACCCGTTCCGATGATCTCGCTCTTGCCGTTCCCGGCGAGGTTGTACTCGTAGGCGATGATCGCGTCCGCGCCGTGTTCAGCAGCGGCGGCTTCCTCGGTCACTCCGACCGACGCGACCTCGGGGCTGGAATAGGTGACCTTGGGGATCTGCAGATCGGGAACGTTGACGGGGGAGAGGCCGGCGATCCGTTCGGCGACGGCGATGCCCTGCTGGAATCCGCGGTGCGCGAGCTGGAGGCCGGGGACGATGTCGCCGACGGCCCAGAGCCCCGGGACCCCGGTGCGCAGGTCTTCGTCGACGATCACGAAGCCGCGGTCCAGAGTGACACCGGCCTCTGCGAAGCCGAGGTCGGCCGTCGCCGGCCCGCGTCCGACGGCGACGAGCAGGTAGTCGGCCGTGAACTCCTTACCGTCCTCGAGCGTGACCGTGACGGACGAGTCGTCCTGCGTGGCCGTCTGGAAGCGGGTCCCGAGGGAGTACTGGATGCCACGGCGGCGGAATGCCCTCTCCAGGCCCTTGCTGAGCGCGATGTCCTCGTTCGGGACGAGGTGCGGCAGCGCTTCGATGATGGTGACCTCGGAGCCGAAGGAGCGCCAGACGCTCGCGAACTCGACGCCGATGACACCACCGCCGAGGATCAGGACGCGGTCGGGGACGACATCCAGAGCGAGCGCCTGCTCGCTGGTGAGGATCCGTCCGCCGATCTCGAGGCCGGGGAGCGATCGGCTGTACGAACCGGTCGCGAGCACGACGTCTGCACCGACGTAGATGTCATCGCCGACGCTGATGCTGCGGTCCGGATTCAGTCGACCGAGCCCGGTGACGGTGGTGATGCCGCGAGCTTTGACGAGACCTTCGAGACCCTTGAACTTCTTGGCGACGATGCCCTCGCGATACGTGCGGACGCCGACGGGGTCGATGCCTTCCAGGGACGCCGTCACACCGACCGACGCGGCATCGCGCACATGCTCGGCGACCTCGGCCGCATGCAGGAGTGCCTTGGTCGGGATGCAGCCGCGGTGCAGGCAGGTGCCGCCGACCTTGTCCTTCTCGATCAATGCGACGGACTTGCCGAGCTCACTCGCGCGCAATGCAGCGGCATAGCCGCCGCTTCCGCCGCCCAGGACGACGATGTCGAAGGTGTGGGTTGTCATATGTCATGCCTCCGTGTGGGATGCTTCGGCGAAGGCGACGATCGATCGGACCATCGCCCCTGTGGGGCCCTTCTCGGTGAAGCCGTACGGGGCGCCGGCGTGTTCGCCGGAGCCCGCGATGTCGAGGTGCACCCAGGGGATGCGCGGGGCGTCCTCGGCCTCCGACGTGCGCCCGACGAACCGGCGCAGGAACAGGCCGGCATAGGAGGCACCGCCCATCCGGTCGCCCATGTTGGCGTTCTGGAGATCGGCGATGGGGGACTCGAGCGACTCCTCCATGTACTCCGGCAGCGGCATGTGCCAGGCCGGTTCGTCGACCTGTGCGGTCGCGGAGATGAACGCGGAGACCGTCTCGACGTCGCCGAAGACACCGGTGTGCCGGTGGCCGAGCGCGGCGACGATGGCACCCGTGAGGGTCGCCACGTCGATGATGACGTCGGGATTCTCTCGGCTCGCGGCGACCAGACCGTCCGCCAGGACGAGGCGGCCCTCAGCGTCGGTGTTCTGCACCTCCACCGTGGTGCCGTCGAGGATGCGGATGACGTCGCCGGGGCGCAGAGCGCGGCCCGAGGGCATGTTGTCGGTGATGCAGAGCCAGGCCGTCACGTGGACAGGGAGCCCGAGAGTCGCGATCGCGCGGATCGCGGCGAGAGATGTCGCTGCTCCGGCCATGTCGAACTTCATGCCGACCATCGATGCGGCGGGCTTCAGCGACAGCCCGCCGGTGTCGAAGGTGATGCCCTTGCCGACCAGCGCGATGTGTCGCGATGCGTCGGCGGGGGAGTAGTCGAGGCGGACCAGGCGCGGGGGGCGGTCGGAGCCCTGCCCCACGCCGAGGATGCCCCCGAAGCCCTGATCGGCGAGGTCTTTCTCGTCGAGGATCTCGACCGTGACGTCGAGGTCGGCGACGCTGTCGGCGGCGCTCTGGGCGAGCTGGGCAGGGCTCTGCCACTCGGCGGGAACATTCACGAGGTCCTTGACGAGGGCGACGGCGTCGCCGAGGACCTGAGCATGCTCGGCGTCCTCGTCGTCGAGGGCGGCGTGCAGGGTGATCGTGGTGGCGCGAGCCTTGCCCTTCTCCGTCCGGTACCCGTCGAATTTGTGTCCGCCGAGCACCGCGCCTTCTGCTGCCGGCGCGGCGAAGGACTCCAGGCCGTCGGCGAGGGCGATGGCGACGTGCTCGAAACCGGCGAGGGTGCGCAGCGCTGTCCCGGTCGCATTGCGCACCGCAGCGGGGTCAGGCGCGTTGCCGACGCCGACGACGGCCAGCGGCAACGACGTCACCTCCGGGGCGTACACGCGCGCGAACGATCCTGCGGAGCCGGTGAAGCCGATACCGGCCAACGCATCGGCGAGGCCGGGATAACCGGCCAGTGAATCCGCCGAATCAGGGAGAGCGGCGACGACGAGCACTGCGGCATCTGCAGCGCTTCCGGGGAACTGAGCGGTGGTGTGCGAGAGCACGGGAAGCGTCATGCCTCCATCCTAGGATCTCTGTCGCAGCATGGTCGCGCGCCCTCGTGGCGCGTGTTCGCTCTCAGCATGATGCTCCGCGCCCCGGCCCCCAGCCCTGCTCGTAGCATGGACACATGCCCTTCTCCGGTGAGATCCACGAACGCGTCGCGAATGCGCCGACAGTGCCGCACGGCCTGCCCCTGGTGCTGCTTCTCACCGGTTTCACCGACGCGGGCAGCGCGGTGTCCGGCCTGATCGACCACCTGAGGGAGACCGCGTCGCCGGAAACCGTCGTGGTGTTCGACAACGATGCGCTGCTGGACTATCGCGCCCGTCGACCGGTGATCGCCTTCGACCAGGACCACCTCACCGAATTCCGGCCGCCGCGTCTCGAGCTGTCGCTTGCGACGGACGCGCTCGGTCGTCCCTTCCTGCTCCTCGCCGGGTACGAGCCCGACTTCGCGTGGAACCGCTTCGCGAGCACCGTCCTCGCCCTGGCGGCGGAGTTCGAGGTGTCGGGGCTGCACTGGGTGCATTCGATCGCCATGCCTGTTCCGCACACACGTCCGATCGGTACGACCGTCAGCGGCAACCGCCGTGAGCTCACGGTCGCGCACTCCGTCTGGCGTCCGCGCACCCAGGTGCCGGCGACCGCCGGTCACCTCCTCGAGTTCCGGTTCGTCGAGCGCGGCGACCCCGCCGTCGGATTCGTGCTCCTCGTGCCGCACTACCTCGCCGAGACCGAGAATCCAGAAGCGGTGATCGCCGCGGCAGAGAGGCTGATGGCCTCGACCGGTCTGGTGCTGATGCTGGACGCCGTTCAGGAGCGCCGCGAGGACTACCTGGCGCGCGTCGACGAGCAGGTCGCCGGGAACGATGAGCTGCAGCAGATGGTGCACAACCTCGAGGGCCGATATGACGCGTACATGGCGGGACGCAATCCCGATGACGATTCGTACGACGAGGGCGGGTTCAGTGAGCGGGACCTTCCCAGCGCCGACGAGCTCGCTGCGGAACTGGAGCGCTACCTGGCGTCGCGTCCGTCGGGCGACGAGGACAAGCCCGGTCGCAACTGACACGGATCCGCGAGAACTTCGTCGTAATGCATCCGCATCGCCACACGTGTGCGATACTAGGACTCTGACCCGTTGTCAATCAGTGTTTTCGAGCGCTGGACTTGACAAGGGTCTTACTAGTGTCCGAAATGTCCCGGGGCTACACAGCAGCTCCGTGAAAGGCGAAACGTGACTCCTGCCACGACGAAGAACACCCGGACGAAGAAGGCTGCCGAAGAGACGACCGCCGACGCTCCGGTCGAGGCCGATGCGCCCGAGAAGCCCGCGCCCCTGAGCGCGGCGAAGCGTGCTGCCGCGAAGCGCGCCCCCGTCAAGAAGAAGAAGTCCGAGGACGTCGTCGAAGAAGACGAGGCCCCCGCCGCTGCTGCGGTCGAGGACGACGAGGACGAGGACGCGAAGCCGAAGTTCACCGAGCCGCTGCCGACCGGCGCGATCGTCATCTCGTCGAACGACGATGAAGACGTTCCCGTCTACTCGACGCAGATCACCGGTGCGACTGCCGACCCTGTCAAGGACTACCTGAAGCAGATCGGAAAGGTCGCGCTCCTGAACGCGGCCGAAGAGGTCGAGCTCGCGATGCGCATCGAGGCGGGTCTGTTCGCCGAGGAGAAGTTGTCGGCGATGACCGCGGCCGAGAAGACGAGCCAGCTCGGACTCGACCTGCAGTGGGTCGCCCGCGACGGACAGCGTGCCAAGAGCCACCTGCTCGGCGCGAACCTCCGACTCGTCGTCTCGCTCGCCAAGCGCTACACGGGCCGCGGCATGCAGTTCCTGGACCTGATCCAGGAGGGCAACCTCGGCCTCATCCGCGCGGTCGAGAAGTTCGACTACACCAAGGGCTTCAAGTTCTCGACGTACGCCACGTGGTGGATCCGCCAGGCGATCACCCGTGCGATGGCCGACCAGGCCCGCACGATCCGCATCCCGGTGCACATGGTCGAGGTCATCAACAAGCTCGCGCGAGTGCAGCGTCAGATGCTGCAGGATCTCGGCCGCGAACCCACGCCGGAAGAGCTCAGCCGTGAGCTCGACATGACGCCCGAGAAGGTCGTCGAGGTGCAGAAGTACGGCCGCGAGCCGATCTCGCTGCACACGCCGCTGGGTGAAGACGGCGACAGCGAGTTCGGCGACCTGATCGAGGACACCGAGGCCGTGGTTCCGGCCGACGCGGTGGGCTTCACCATGCTGCAGCGTCAGCTGGAACAGCTGCTCGACTCGCTCTCCGAGCGCGAAGCCGGCGTGATCCGGATGCGCTTCGGCCTGGGCGACGGTCAGCCGAAGACTCTCGACCAGATCGGCGACACCTTCGGCGTGACGCGTGAGCGCATCCGTCAGATCGAGTCGAAGACCATGGCGAAGCTCCGGCACCCGAGCCGTTCGCAGTCCCTGCGGGACTACCTCGAATGAGCCAGGCGAACGACGGCAAGGCGCTCGAGGCGAGCGTCGACGGCAAGAGCTATGCGCGTATCCCGCTGCGTACCCGTGTGGTCATGCCCGAGGACGACCTCGATGCGATCATCACGGAGTACGCCAAGGACGCCGTGCAGCCGGGCGACCTGCTGTTCGTGACCGAGAAGATCGTGGCGATCACCCAGGGGCGGTCGTACCGTCTCGACGAGATCAAGCCGCGCAAGCTCGCCCTGTTCCTCTCCAAGTACGTCACCCGCACGCCGTACGGCATCGGGCTCGGCATGCCGGAGACGATGGAGATGGCGCTGCGGGAGTGCGGCACTCCGCGGATCCTGTTCGCGTCGGCCGTGGCAGCGGTAACCAAGGCGTTCGGTCGTCGTGGTGACTTCTACCGCATCGCGGGTGACAAGGCGCGGGCCATCGACGGTCCCACCAAGCACACCATCCCTCCGTACAACGAGGCTGTCGTGCTCGGACCGAAGGATCCCGACGGCGTGGCCGCGCGGCTGAAGGCACTGATCGGTGGCCAGGCAGAGGTGGCAGTGGTCGATATCAACGACCTCGGCGGCAACATCCTCGGGTCGACGCTCGACAAGGACGGCGAGCGTCGTCTGGTCAAGATCCTCGGGGACAACCCGCTCGGACAGGGGCTCGAGTCCACACCGCTCGGCATCGTCCGCGCAGTCTGACCTCTGTCATCTGATCCGCTCAGAACGATGACGAAGGCCCCGGATGCTCGGCATCCGGGGCCTTCGTCATCTCTGTCTCAGAAACCGATGACTTCGCGGTACCGAGGTTTGTGGCCCGTGCGGATACCGGTGACGCTGGGCTTGTTCTCGTAGACTCCGGCGCCCCAGTTGCCCTCGACGAGGACGGGACCGTCCGGGGAGACGACGATGTCCCAACCGACGTACTGCACCTGGGGCACGACGCGGGCGACTTCGTCGATGAACGCGCGCACCTCGTCCATGTAGGGCAGCTGGAAGTCGGCGATGCGGAAACCCGAGTCCGGGTGCGTCTCGTGCACGTGCCCGTGCGAGTCGTACCCGGCACCGACGGCATGACCGTTCTCGTCGAGCATCGTGTAGAAGCCGCCGAAGGTCATCTGATCGCTCACCGCACCGCGACCGAACTTCTGGGCCATGGCGAGGATGTGCGCCTTCTCACCATCGAAGAACGCGGTGATGCGGGTGGTGTTCACCGTGCCGGGGCACACGGCCGCAAGTGCGTCGTGCTGGCGGATCACCTCTTCGATCAGCAGCTCGCCTCGAGCGAGGAGCCCCTGGTGGAACTCGTTCCAGTCGGTGATGTCGGCGGCGTGATAGCGATGCACTCCGGTCCCGGCCTGTCCCACCGGTTCCTTCGTGACGATCGTGCCGAGTCGCTGTGTGAACTCGCGCACCGCGTCGGCGTTGCCCTGGTCGACGACCATCCATTCGCGGTGCAGGTGGTCGGAGAACTGCTTGTCGAACTCGACCTTGTCCTGGAAGATCCAGCGGTAGTCAGGGTGGTCATACCGCTGCGAGAGCTGGTTCGAGACGGGATGCGTCATGTAGGTGTCACGCTCGGCCTTCGTCAGCATCGCGAAGTCGTAGTCGATGTAGTCCTGGAACCCGACGTTGTGGCGCGCGGCCGACCAGAGCATGTCCACGACGATCGCGGGAACGGCCTTGTGATGCTGAGCGGATGCCTCCTTGGCGCGTTCCACCACCGATCCGACGTCGATGCGGCGGGCACGTCCCATCAGATAGCGGATGCGGGGCGCGAGGGAAAGACGAGACATGAGGCTCCAGGGTCGGGGTCCCCACCAGTCTACGGGGGCCGGGACGGCCGACCTGAGAGCCGGAAGCTAGGGTGGAAGACGTGTGTGAGACGACTTCCAGCGCCCTGCCGCGTGCGATGATCTCCCGTTCGGCCCTGGCCGCGGGCGCCTTTGCTGCCGTGTCTGCAGGCGGCCGAGTCGCCGATCTACGGCGTGACGCCTGGGGTCATGGTGTTCTCGCCGTCGCGCAGCTCGTGACGGCCGCAGGAGCCGAGCGAGTGCTCGTCGACGCCCGCGGAGAGGTGGAGGCGTTGCAGCTCGAGGGAATCGACGGCGCCACCACGGGTGAGCCGGACATCGACGCGACGCTCCTCTACGGTCTTCCTGATGCGACCGGACGCACGAGGACGCGACCGGTGATGCGGCTGACGGGTCGCGTCCTCTCCACCAAGGGGCTCCGGCCGGGAGACGCCGTCTCCTACGGGTACACCTACCGCGCCTCGCGTGAGACCACGGTGGCGCTGGTGACCGGTGGGTACGCCCAAGGCATCGTGCGCGCGCTCGGAAACCGTGCCGAGGTCGAGATCGACGGCGCAGCTCGCCCCATCGTCGGCCGGGTCGCCATGGACGTCTGCGTCGTCGACCTCCAAGGCGCGGATGCCGAGGCGGGCGCGGAGGTCACGTACTTCGGCGGCGAGGGTCAGGCGGGATCCGCCATCGCGCACTGGGCCGCCGTCACCGGAATGAGCCCGGCGGAACTCGTCACCGTGGCCGGTGCACATGCCGTGCGGGGGTGGGAGGCATGAGCCGTCCGGAGCTGCGCCTGAGCAGCAGCACGTTCCGGGCGAACATCGACGCGGTACGCGCCCGAGTGGCGCCGTCGACGTTGATGCTCGTGCTCAAGGACGACGCATACGGCCACGGACTCTCGTGGGCCGTCGAGTCCGCGGCCGACGCGGGCGTCACGTGGTTCGGCAGCTATGACATCCGTACTGGGTTGACCGTGCGCAGGATCGCCGGCGGCGACGCCAGGATCTTCGCGTGGGTGACGTCGACGGACGCCGAGATCGACGACGCCCTCATGCAGAGGCTCGACCTCGGGGTGGGCACGAGCGACTACCTTCGGCGGATCATCGCGCGCGCAGAGGCGCTCGGCACGTCCGCGCGCGTGCACCTGAAGATCGACACCGGCCTTCATCGCAACGGCATCCTGCCCGACGACTGGGCTGCGGCCGTCGCTGTCGCGCGCGACGCCGAGCGCGCAGGACTCCTGGAGTTCGAGGGGGTGTGGAGCCATATCGCCGAGGCGAGCGACGCGGACGACGACGTCGCACAATCGGTGTTCCTCGAAGCGGTCCGTACCGTGGCGGATTCGGGGGCGACCCCTGCCGCGCTTCACCTGACCGCGTCGGCGGCGTCCTGGTGGCGCCCCGAACTGCGCGGAACGGTCTCGCGCATCGGAGCCTTCTGTTATGGCATCCGATCCGCAGACGGACCGGAACTCGAAGGCATTCTCCCGGCTGCGAGCCTCGTCGCGCCCGTCATCAGCGTCCAGCGGGACGACGTGACCATCGGCATCGGCAGTTTCGACGGGTTCCCTTCGACACTGGCCGGAAGTCGCGTCGGCACATCTGCCGGAACGCGCACCCTCACGTCGGTGGGACATACGACGTCGACTGTCGAAGGCTGGGCAGGAGCGAGGGCGGGGGATCAGGTCGTGGTCTTCGGCGCCGGGACGCACGGAGAGACGTCGGCGACGACTCTCGCTGAGCGTATCGATACCGTGGGAGAAGAGATCCTCACCCGGCTCACATCACGTGTGCGGAGAGTCGTCGCCGATTGATTCGTGTCCGCTGACCGCAGTCGACTGACCAGGACCAGCCGACGTGCGTCAGGATTCGATCAGACCGTCTCGACGAGGCGGGCGGTCTCGTCGTGCCAGCTGGTGGCGATGCTGCGGAGCTTCTCTTCGTACTTGCGGCCGTGGTGGGCGCAGAACAGGAGCTCGGATCCGTTGACCTCAGCGGCGATGTACGCCTGAGCGCCGCATGAATCACAGCGATCCATGGCGGTCAGGCGGAACTCGACGGTGGAGGTGTCACGTTCGGTCGTTGCGTTCATCTCGGTGCCTCCTCGGGTGTCGGCTTCGCTGGGGGATTTGGTCAATACAACCACGCCCCACCTGTGCGCATGCCCGGTTTGCGGCGTGTTTCGCTCAGCGCGTACGCGACCCCCGTCGAGTGGCCCTCCGCGGGGAGTGTCTGCGGAGCCGGAACGACTCGCGAGATTAGACTCGGAGATTGTGAATGCCGAGTACTCCGCCCATCATCTCCAGGTGCTTGAAGGCCTCGAGGCCGTCCGCAAGCGCCCAGGGATGTACATCGGGTCGAACGGGTCGCCCGGACTCATGCACTGCCTCTGGGAGATCATCGACAACTCCGTCGACGAGGCGGTGGCCGGCAACGGCACGAAGATCGACATCATCCTCCATGCCGACGGCAGTGTCGAGGTCCACGACCGTGGCCGCGGCATCCCGGTGGACGTCGAACCGCGCACCGGTCTGACCGGCGTCGAGGTGGTCTACACCAAACTGCACGCCGGTGGGAAGTTCGGCGGCGGGTCGTACGCGGCATCCGGCGGTCTGCATGGTGTCGGCGCCTCCGTGGTGAACGCGCTCTCCGAGCGCCTGGACGTCGAGGTCGATCGCGGCGGCAAGACCTACGCCATGTCGTTCCATCGTGGCGAACCGGGGGTCTTCGCAGACTCCGGAGAGAAGCGTCCCGACGCGCCGTTCACTCCCTTCCAGGAGAAGAGCGAGCTCCGCGTCATCGGCAAGGCGCCCCGCGGCGTGACCGGTACGCGGGTTCGCTACTGGGCCGATCGGCAGATCTTCACCAAGGACGCGGCCTTCCAGCTCTCCGAGCTCGAGACCCGCGCCCGACAGACGGCGTTCCTCGTCCCGGGCCTCGAGATCGAGGTCGCCGACAAGCGGACGAATCGTCCGGATGCTCCCGAGCTCGGCTCCGAGGACGCGGATGCCACCGGGACGGTGACGTCCTACCTCTATGAGGGCGGGATCTCGGAGTTCGTCGACTACCTCGCGGTCGATCCGCCGGTGACCGACAACTGGCGCATCCAGGGGGAGGGGACGTTCAAGGAGACCGTTCCCGTTCTGCAGGCCGACGGGCACATGGTCGCCACCGAGGTGGAGCGCGTGTGCGCCGTCGACATCGCGCTGCGGTGGGGCACCGGTTACGACACGCGCGTGCGGTCGTTCGTCAACATCATCGCGACGCCCAAGGGCGGAACCCATCAGCAGGGCTTCGAGCAAGAACTCCTCAAGGTTCTCCGCACCCAGGTCGAGCAGAACGCGCGTCGCCTCAAGGTCGGCAACGACAAGCTCGAGAAGGACGACGTCCTCGCGGGTCTCACAGCGGTGCTCACGGTGAACGTGCCCGAGCCGCAGTTCGAGGGGCAGACGAAGGAGATCCTCGGCACTCCGGCCGTCCGGCAGATCGTCGCTCAGGTGATCCGCAAGGACCTGGCCCAGCGATTCAGCTCGACCAAGCGCGACGACAAGAACCAGGCGTCGCAGCTGCTCGACAAGATCGTCTCGGAGATGAAGGCGCGCGTGTCGGCACGTGCGCACAAGGAGACGCAGCGCCGCAAGAACGCACTGGAGTCGTCGACCCTTCCGACGAAGCTCGTCGACTGCCGCACGAACGATGTCGAACGCAGCGAGCTCTTCATCGTCGAGGGAGACTCGGCGCTCGGCACCGCCAAGAACGCGCGCAACAGCGAGTTCCAGGCGCTGCTGCCGATTCGGGGAAAGATCCTCAACGTGCAGAAGGCGTCGGTCGGCGACATGTTGTCGAATGCGGAGTGCGCGTCGATCATCCAGGTGATCGGTGCAGGCTCCGGCCGGACCTTCGACATCGATGCGGCTCGCTACGGCAAGATCATCCTGATGAGCGATGCCGATGTCGACGGCGCCCACATCCGCACCCTCCTGCTCACCCTGTTCTTCCGCTACATGCAACCGCTGATCGAGCACGGCCGCGTGTTCGCCGCCGTCCCGCCGCTGCACAGGATCATCGTGATGAACCCGGGCTCGAAGCCGAACGAGACGATCTACACCTACAGCGAGCAGGAGATGCACACGCTGCTGGCGAAGCTCCGCAAGGCGGGCAAGCGCTGGCACGAGCCGATCCAGCGGTACAAGGGCTTGGGTGAGATGGACGCAGAACAGCTGGCGAACACCACGATGGACCGTTCAGGACGGCTGCTGCGTCGCGTGCGCATGGAGGATGCGGAGGCCGCGGGCCGCGTGTTCGAGCTCCTGATGGGCAACGAGGTCGCCCCGCGCCGCGAGTTCATCATCGACTCCTCCGACCGGCTGTCGCGCGAGTCGATCGACGCCTGAGCCCCGGAGACACGGAAGAAGCCGGCACGGGTCATCCCATGCCGGCTTCTTCGCTGCAGGCGGTCACCCCGCCTGCGGAGCACTCAGACCAGGGTGCGGCCGATGCTGCCGATCACGCCTTCTACGGGCTGTCCGGAGGCATCGCGACGTGCGCCGGTCTCGGGAAGCTTGCGCACGGCACCGGTCGGATCGACCGCCAGCGGTGGCTGGGGCCCGACCCACGCGACCGTGAGGCGATCCTCACCCTTCAGGAATGCGTGCGCGCGCACGCCGCCCGTGGCGCGACCCTTGGCCGGGTACTCGGTGAACGACGAGACCTTCGCGCGCCCCGGCTCCGTGCCGGGAAGTGCGCTGTCGCCTCCGGAGACGGTGGCGACGACCGACTCGGTGGCGGGATCGACGACACCGAAGAAGAGGACCGATGCCCCGGAGCTGAGCTTGAGGCCGGCCATGCCGCCGGCCGGCGCTCCCTGCGGGCGCACGGCGGAGGCCGAGAAGTGCAGCAGTTGCGCGTCGGTCGTGACGAACACCAGTTCGGCGTCGTCCGGCGCCTCGGCCGCGCCCACCACCGTGTCGCCCTGCTTCAGGCCGATGACCTCGAGGTCGGGCCGCACGGGAAGCGCTGACGGGACGATGCGCTTGACCGTTCCCTGGGCGGTCCCGAGGGCGATCGGCGTATCGCTGTCGAACCGCACGAAACCGAGCACCCGCTCGCCCTTCGTCGTGATCCCGAGATAGTCGCGCAACGGCGTGCCGGCAGCGAGCTGAACCGAGGTGGCAGGCACGGAAGGCAGGTCGACGGGGGAGAAGCGGACGACGCGTCCGAGGTTCGTGAGCGCTCCGAGCTCGGCCCTGACCGTGGTCTCGACCGTGGTCAGGATCGCGTCGTGCTTGCTGCGACGTGCCGGGGCGGTGAGCTCCTGTCCTTCGCCGAGGTCGACTCGGACCGTGCGCCCGGTGGTCGAGAGGATGAGCGCCGTGGGGGCGTCGGCGATCTGCAGGTCGACCGCGCCCTTGGTGGCGCGGGGCTTGGGCGGTGCGGCGTTCATGAGCAGCGTGCGCCGGGGCGTGCCGTACGCGTCGGCCGCGGCATCGAGTTCCTTCGCGACCGCGGCGCGCAGCAGCACGGGGCTCCCCAGCAGCTCGCGGAGGGCGGCGATCTCGGCCAGCAACGCGTCTCGTTCGGTCTCGAGCTCGATGCGGGAGAACTTCGTCAGACGGCGCAGACGCAGTTCGAGGATGTACTCCGCCTGCAGCTCGCTCAGATCGAAGACCGAGCGCAGGCGGGTGCGGGCCTGCTCCGAGTCGTCGGATGAGCGGATGACCTGGATGACCTCGTCGATGTCGAGGATCGCGATGAGCAGCCCCTCGACGAGGTGCAGACGCTCCTCGCGCCGCTTCAGGCGGTAGCGGCTGCGCCGGGTGATGACCTCGAGGCGGTGGCCCACGTAGACGCTCAGCATCTCCTTGAGCCCGAGCGTGCGCGGCTGGCCTTCGACCAGAGCGACGTTGTTGATGCTGAACGAGTCTTCCAGCGGCGTCAGACGGTAGAGCTGCTCGAGGACGGCGTTCGGGTCGAAGCCCGTCTTGATGCCGATCGCGACGCGGAGTCCGTGGTTGCGGTCGGTGAGGTCGGTGACGTCGCTGATGCCCTGCAGCTTCTTCGACTGCACGGCGTCGCGGATCTTCTCCAGCAGACGCTCGGGGCCGACCATGTACGGCAGCTCCGACACGATGATGCCGGTGCGTCGAGGGCCGAGGGGCTCGATCGAGGTCTTCCCTCGGACCTTGAGCGCGCCGCGTCCGTTCGTGTAGGCGTCTTTGACCCCGTCCAGTCCCATCAGGATCCCGCCCGACGGGAAGTCCGGACCGGGAACGAACTCCATCAGGTCCTCGGTGGTCGCGTCCGGGTTCTCCAGGAGATGCGTGGCGGCCGCGACGACCTCGATCAGGTTGTGCGGCGCCATGTTGGTCGCCATGCCGACCGCGATGCCGCTCGCTCCGTTGACCAGGAGGTTCGGGAAAGCAGCGGGCAGGACAGCCGGCTGTTGGAACTGGCCGTCGTAGTTCGGGATGAAATCGACGACGTCCTCGTCGAGGTTCTCGGTGAGCGCGAGGGCGGCGGCGGCGAGCCGTGCCTCCGTGTATCGAGCCGCGGCCGGACCGTCGTCGAGGGAGCCGAAGTTGCCGTGTCCGTCGACCAGAGGGACGCGCAGCGCCCACTCCTGCGCGAGGCGCACCAGCGCGTCGTAGATCGCGGAGTCGCCGTGGGGGTGGAGCTTTCCCATGACCTCGCCGACCACGCGGGCGCTCTTGACATGACCGCGGTCGGGGCGAAGGCCCATCTCGGCCATCTGGTACAGGATGCGGCGTTGCACCGGCTTCAGACCATCGCGCGCATCGGGGAGCGCGCGCGAGTAGATCACCGAGTATGCGTACTCGAGGAACGAGCCCTGCATCTCGGTGGAGAGGTCGATGTCCTGGATGCGCTCCTCGACAGGCTCGGGCGGCGGGGTTTTCGGCATGGACTTCCTGAAGGCATACGGGAGCCTGTGTCAGACTGGCTCGGATGTCCTTCATGCTACCGTCCGCGTCGCCTAGTGCCCGGAGTGTCGTCGGGGTGGCGGACGACCTGCTCGCCGCCCTCCGCGGCGAATCGGCGCTGTTGCCGCGCGCAGACTCGGCCGTGCTCGTCGTGATCGACGGGCTCGGAGCGATCAGTCTGCGGGCACACGCCGGTCACGCACGTGCGTTGACGGCGGGGATGGCGAAGAAGGATGTCGCGCAGTCGGTCTTCCCCTCCACCACCGCGGCAGCGCTGACCAGCATCGTCACCGGTGTCTGGCCGGGGGAGCACGGCCTCGTCGGCTACCGAGTGCTCGATCCGACCCGCGACGTGCTCGTCAACCAGCTCAGCGGCTGGGAGACCGACGGGATCGACCCGTATACGTGGCAGGCGGCTCCCACGATCTTCGAGCGCGCCGGTGGTGCCGGCCACGAGAGTTTCGCCGTGGGGTTCGCCGGATACGCGCACAGCGGCTTCACCAAAGCCACGCTCCGAGGTGCCGAGTTCGTCGCAGCCACCACAGCGGCGTCGCGTATCGAAGCCGCCTATGCGCTCGCTCAGTCCCATCCGGGCTCGCTCGTCTACTGCTACCTTCCAGAGGTCGACAAGGCCGGCCACAAGTACGGCATCGCCTCGTCCGAATGGGTCGCGGCGCTCGAGGACGTCGATGCCGCTCTTTCCGCACGGGTGCCCCCGGGCGTCGGGGTCGTGGTCACGTCGGATCATGGGATGGTCGATGTGGCGCCGAACCGACAGATCGTGCTCGAAGCGGACCACCTCGAAGGCGTCCGACACGTGGGTGGTGAACCGCGGATGCTGCACGCCTATCTGGAGCCCGATGCGGATGGCGTCTCGCTGGTATCGCGCTGGCGTGCGGATCTCGAGGGGGTCGCCGATGTCGTCACCCGCGAGGAGGCCGTGCGTGCGGGCCTCTTCGGACCCACGGTCTCCGAGGCGGCCTCGCCTCGGATCGGTGACGTGCTCGCGATCGCGCGTGGGTCGTGGGCGGTCTATGACGGCACGGCTGCGGACCAGCGCGGTCGCGGAATGGTCGGCCAGCACGGTGCACTCACACCGGAGGAGCGGCAGGTCCCCGTCGTCAGGCTCGGCGCTTTCGCTCGCTGACGACGATCGCCCGGTATGCTCTCCGGCACGACTTCCCGGCGAGCACTCTCAGGCCGGTCTCACTCGTCCGTTCGTGCGCCGAAGACGATCTCGTCCCAGGAGGGCATGGCGTTGCGACGACGTCTCCGGCCTGTGGATTCGCCGGAATCCGAGTTGGTCGTCTGAGGCGCGGGCTGCGGAGACTGCGGCTCGTCGTCCGGCTGCTCCAGGACCTCGAAGAGTGAGATCGGGCTCTGATCGGCCCGATCTGCGTCCGTGGGCTCATCCAGCAGCGGCGCGGTCTCGCGCTGGCCGCGACGACGGCGGAGAGCTTCGAGAAGGTCTGCGGTCTCGGGGCTCGTCGTCTGTGATGCCGGTGCGCGCTTGATCGCCGCGTCCTGTGCGGCCGCGTCGGAACGCTCGGGAAGGGAGGGATCCTCGATCTCGGCGTCGGGAGCAGGGAGCAGACGGGGGCCGAATGCGCCGGAGTCGAAGCGGCTCTCGTCCTTGTACGGAGAGGTGATCCGTTCTGCGTCCACGGCCCGCAGGCGGGGGATGAGTCCCTCGGGCAGCGAGCCCTGGCGGGACAGCTGCGTGGCGTCCGCATTGAGCGGCGAGAGGGCGCTGCGGCGGGGATCGAAGCTCCAGCGGGCGTCGTGCTCGACGTCGTTGGCGGTGAATTCGAGCTTGATGGTCCAGCCCGAGTCCTCCTTCCAGCTCGCCCAACGCTCCGACGTCGCTTCGACCTCCGCGAGCTTGGCGCGGACGGCAACTCCGAAGGTGGGCTGCGCGTCGGGCTCGACCTCGCTGCCGATGAGAACGGGAACAGCGAGGGCCTGGCCGATGACGTGCTCGCGTTCGGCCAGGACGGGGCCTTCGAAACGGGCGACGTCGTCGACGCTGATACCCAGGAGCTCGGCAACCTCCGGAGCCGTGAGACCGGCTCGGATCTGCGCCTGGATATCACGCGGACTCGCGGCGAGCTTCTGTGCCGTCGGCTCACTCTGACGCGTGGCGCGACGGATCTCGCGCTGCAGCATGTCGTCGATGGGCAGCGCGAACCGCTCGCCCGACTCGGTCGCGAGTACGAGGACTCCTGCTTCTGTGCCGACGATGGTGACGTTTTCCATGCGAATGCCCCTCTGATGGGTGTCTCATCATGGTGTCACGCATGGGGCATCCGGGCCGGGAATACCCTGGGCGTGCCGTGAGTTTGTTCAGGCGAACGGGCGAGCATTTGCGTTATGTCGTCCGGTCGTGCAAACTATGGCCGCCGAATACCCGACGGCGCACCACCCACTCGCACCATGAAAGTGGAGATCTACCGCATGGCAACCGATTACGACGCCCCCCGAAAGAGCGAAGACGACTCCGAGTCGATCGAAGCCCTGAAGGAGCGTGTGCCGGACAAGCTCTCCGGCTCAAGCGGGGACGAAGACTCCGACAACCCGTCGAGCTTCGACCTTCCGGGTGCCGACCTCTCCGATCTCGAGCTCGACGTCGTCGTGCTGCCCGCGCAGCAGGACGAGTTCACGTGCATGAGCTGCTTCCTCGTGAAGCACCGTTCACAGCTCGACCACGAGGGCGCATCCGGGCCCATCTGCAAGGAGTGCGCTGCGTAAGCAGTCCTCCGAGCGACGTATCACGCGCCCCCGACCACTCCGGTCAGGGGCGCGCTGTCGTATGCGGGTGCCTCTCGGCTCCGCACCTCAGCTCTGCCTCTTCGTGCCGCGTCTCAGCTCTGCGCAGCGCGGATCGCCGCTGCCAGTCGATCCGGCGTGCGTGTCGAGACGGTCCACGTGTCGACGGGGTCGTCCGGGTCGAGATTCGGGACGACGACGATTCCGTCGATGCCGCCGCGGATCAGGTGCCACCCGCGCGCCGGGAGCCCGGGGCCGCGAGCCTGCCGGGCGTCGTCGCCGGTCAGGGCCACCGGCTCGCCGAGATGCTTCGTGTCGATGTGCGCGCGGCCGGCGCGCAGCACCGTGCCGATGACGGAGACGACAGGGGTGGCCGCGATGAAGCCCAGCACCAGGAGGGCCGATACGGCGGCGCCGAGGACCAGTGCGACTGTCGAGCCGATCGGCACGAAGACGAGCGACACCATGGGGCCGGCGACCGCGACGGTCACGAGCAGCCAGAGGCTCGGCGAGAGTCTTTCGCGGTAGCGGGGACGTGCGTCTGTGGCGGGGTTCTGCATTAGCCTCATGGGGTGACCGATTCCGTTGATGTCCCCATTATCGCTGCAGTGGTGCCCGGGTATGCGCATCCGGGCGATGCCGGTGCCGATCTGGTCGCGGCGGAGGCCGTGCACCTCGAGCCGGGGGAGCGTGCACTGGTGCCGACGGGCGTCAGCATTGCGCTGCCCGACGGGTACGCCGCTTTCGTGGTTCCGCGCAGCGGACTGGCCGCGAAGCACGGGATCTCGATCGTGAACTCGCCGGGGACGGTGGATGCCGGGTATCGCGGCGAGATCAAGGTGAGCCTGATCAACACGGATACCCAGAGCGCGTACGATGTGGCGGTCGGCGATCGTATCGCGCAGCTGATCATCATGCCGGTCACGCGCGCCACGTTCATCCCGGTCGACGAGCTGCCGGACAGCGTCCGCGGTGCCGGTGGGTTCGGTTCCACCGGATACCAGGCAGCGACCCACCAGAACGAAGCAGGACAGGCCAATGACTGACAACAACGAGACCCCTTCGAAGTCGACACCGCTGAATCGTGCCACCGACGGTCCCTTCGACGATTCCGAGGCGAACCCGGTCCGCCCCTACATCGACCTCGGCGGCATCAAGATCCTGCCGCGCGAAGGTCTGAACCTGCGCCTCGAGGTCGAGGAGCAGTCGAAGCGCATCGTGGCGGTCGGCCTCGATTACGCGGACTCCTCGCTGCAGGTGCAGCCCTTCGCCGCACCGCGCACCGGAGGACTGTGGGACGAGACCCGCGTACAGCTCCGCGACCAGGTCAAGGCGCAGGGCGGCCGCGTGGAAGAGCGCGAAGGCCCGCTGGGCAAGGAGCTCCTCGCCGAGGTCCCCGCCACGGCGGCGGAGGGATCCGGTCTGCGCCTCGCGCGCTTCATCGGCATCGACGGCCCGCGCTGGTTCCTCCGCGGCGTGATCGGCGGCGCCGGCGCCTCGGACCCCGAAGCGGCGGAGAAGGTCGAAGACCTCTTCCGGTCGATCGTGGTCGTCCGCGGCGGGTCTCCGATGCCGCCGCGCGACCTGATCCCGCTCAAGATGCCGGCGACCCCTGGTTCCGCGTGAGCACTCCCGAGCCCGACGCCGAACGGGAGAAGAGCACCTCCGAGATCCTCGGGGAGGCCCTCGGAGGAGTCGCGCGTCGTGCCGGGCTCGACCCGTCGGAGAGTGCGGCCACCCACACGGTCGTGTGGACCGCCATGGGCGGGTGGCGGGGCATCCTCGAGTCGGTGCTGCCCAGCCTCGCGTTCGTGATCATTTTCACGATCCGCCCCGAGCCGCTGATCCTCTCGCTCGGCATCTCGGTCGGTCTCGCAGCCGTCTTCACGATCGTCCGACTCGTGCAGAAGTCGCCGCCCTCGGCCGCCCTCGGCGGTCTCATCGCCGCGGTCGCCGCGGCAGCGCTGGCTCTGTGGACCGGACGCGGCGCCGACAACTTCGTCCCGGGGCTCATCACCAACGCGGTCTACGGCTCGGTCATCCTGGTGTCGGCACTGATCGGCTGGTCGCTGATCGGCCTCGCCGTCGGATTCCTGATGGGGGAGGGCACCACCTGGCGGAACGATCGCCGCAAACGACGTGCCTACTTCTGGCTGGGGATCGCCTGGGCCGCGCTGTTCTTCACCCGGCTGGCTGTGCAGCTGCCCCTTTATCTGGCCGGTGACGTCACGGCGCTGGGCACGCTCAAACTCATCATGGGGCTGCCGCTGTTCGCCCCGCTGATCGCCGTCACGTGGCTCGTGGTCCGCGCGTTGCACCCGCGCGAGCCCGCGCGCGAGGATGCCCCCGAGGCGTGATAGATTTATCTTGACATCAAGATAAATCGCAGGCTTTCGCCGGTGAGCTGCGCGGAGCAGACTGGTTAGGTCCGCCTTGCTAGCCGCAGGGGCTCGCTGGCGAGCAAGATGGAGGCGCCTGTCGCTCCCATCCGAATAGAAGGAGACGGATTCGTGTCCACGGTGAACAGCTTCGGTGCCAAGAGCACCCTGACAGTCGGCAGCACCGACTATGAGATCTTCCGCATCGACACGGTGCCGGGTTTCGAGAAGCTTCCCTTCAGTCTCAAGGTCCTCCTGGAGAACCTGCTTCGCACCGAAGACGGCGCGAATGTGACGAAGGCGCAGATCGAGGCGCTGGGTTCGTGGGATGCCGCGGCCGAGCCGAACACCGAGATCCAGTTCACGCCGGCCCGTGTGGTCATGCAGGACTTCACCGGTGTGCCGTGCATCGTCGACCTCGCCACCATGCGCGAGGCCGTGACGGCACTCGGCGGTGACGCGAACAAGATCAACCCGCTCTCGCCCGCCGAGATGGTCATCGACCACTCGGTGATCGCCGACCTGTTCGGCTCGGAGAACGCCCTCGAGCGCAACGTCGAGATCGAGTACGAGCGCAACGGCGAGCGTTATCAGTTCCTGCGTTGGGGTCAGACCGCGTTCAGCGACTTCAAGGTCGTCCCGCCGGGAACCGGCATCGTCCACCAGGTGAACATCGAGCACCTGGCCAAGGTCATCTACGACCGCAACGTCGACGGTGTGCTCCGCGCATACCCCGACACCTGCGTCGGCACCGACTCGCACACCACCATGGTCAACGGCCTCGGCGTGCTGGGCTGGGGCGTCGGCGGCATCGAGGCCGAGGCTGCCATGCTCGGCCAGCCCGTGTCGATGCTCATCCCGCGCGTCGTGGGCTTCAAGCTCTCCGGCGAGATCCCCGCCGGCGTGACCGCGACCGACGTGGTGCTCACGATCACCGACCTGCTGCGCAAGCACGGTGTGGTCGGCAAGTTCGTCGAGTTCTACGGCGAGGGCGTCGCGTCGGTGCCGCTCGCCAACCGCGCGACCATCGGCAACATGTCGCCGGAGTTCGGCTCCACCGCCGCCATCTTCCCGATCGACGACGTGACGCTCGACTACCTGCGACTCACCGGCCGCAGCGAAGAGGCCGTCGCACTGGTCGAGGCATACGCCAAGGAGCAGAAGCTCTGGCACGACGCCGCGCACGAGCCCACGTTCAGCGAGTACCTCGAGCTCGACCTCGGCACCGTCGTGCCGTCTATCGCCGGCCCGAAGCGCCCGCAGGACCGCATCCTGCTCTCCGAGGCGAAGTCGCAGTTCGAGCAGGACATCCTGAGCTACGCGACGGCATCGACCTCGGACTCGATCGTCGACCTCGAATCGAAGCACTCCTTCCCGGCCTCCGACCCCGGACAAGCACCCGGCGACGAAGAGCCCACCACGCGTCCGGTGCACATCAACAGCGGCGCACCGGCGAACGCCTCGAAGCCCGTGCCGGTCACGACGCCGTCGGGGGAGAAGTACATCCTCGACAACGGTGCCGTCACCCTCGCGGCCATCACCTCGTGCACCAACACGTCGAACCCGTCGGTGATGATCGCCGCCGGTCTCGTCGCACGCAAGGCTCTCGAGAAGGGTCTGAAGCAGAAGCCGTGGGTCAAGACCACGCTCGGCCCGGGGTCGAAGGTCGTCACCGACTACTACGAGAAGTCCGGACTCGACAAGGACCTCGAGGGCCTCGGGTTCTATACCGTCGGCTACGGCTGCACCATCTGCATCGGCAACTCGGGCCCGCTGATCGAAGAGGTCTCCGAAGCGATCAACTCGCACGACCTCGCCGTCACCGCGGTCCTCTCCGGAAACCGCAACTTCGAGGGTCGCATCAGCCCCGACGTGAAGATGAACTACCTCGCCAGCCCGCCGCTGGTCATCGCGTACGCGCTGGCCGGGTCGATGCACTTCGACTTCGAGAACGACGCGCTCGGCAAGGGCACCGACGGCGAAGACGTCTTCCTGAAGGACATCTGGCCGACCCCGGCCGAGGTGCAGGAACTCGTCGACTCCTCGATCTCGCGCGAGCAGTTCATCAAGCAGTACGCGACGGTCTTCGACGGTGACGAGCGCTGGCGCAGCCTGCCCACTCCGGACGACGCGATCTTCCAGTGGGACGAGAACTCCACGTACGTGCGCAAGGCGCCGTACTTCGAGGGCATGACGATGGAGCTCACCCCGGTGAAGGACATCGAGGGTGCGCGCGTGATGGCGACGCTCGGCGACTCGGTCACCACCGACCACATCTCGCCCGCCGGGAACATCAAGGCCGGAACGCCCGCGGCGCAGTACCTCACGGAGCACGGCGTGGACCGCAAGGACTTCAACTCCTTCGGCTCGCGTCGCGGCAACCACGAGGTCATGATCCGCGGAACCTTCGCGAACATCCGTCTGAAGAACGCGATGGTCGCTGCCGTGAACGACGGACAGGTCGTCGAGGGTGGCTTCACCCGCGACTTCACGCAGCCCGGTGGCCCGCAGTCGTACATCTACGACGCGAGCATGAACTATCAGGAGCAGGGCACGCCGCTCGTCATCTTCGGTGGCAAGGAGTACGGCTCGGGTTCGTCGCGTGACTGGGCGGCCAAGGGCACGAGCCTGCTGGGCGTCAAGGCGGTCATCACCGAGAGCTTCGAGCGCATCCACCGCTCGAACCTGATCGGCATGGGTGTCGTCCCGCTGCAGTTCCCCGCCGGCGAGAGCTGGGAATCGCTGGGCCTCGACGGCACCGAGATCGTCTCGATCTCGGGTCTGGAAGAGCTCAACAACGGTGTCACGCCCAAGACGGTCAAGGTCACGGCCACCCCGAGCGAGAACTCGCCCGAGGGCAAGCAGCCGGTGGAGTTCGATGCTGTCGTCCGCATCGACACCCCCGGTGAAGCTGACTACTACCGCAACGGCGGCATCCTGCAGTACGTGCTGCGTTCGCTGGTCTGATCGCACGAGACGAAGGGGCTCGGGTCTGCGGACCGGGGCCCCTTCGTCGTGCCGACCCTTCCTGTCAAGGGGGTCCGATTCGCCGTGCTCTCCGAGTCCGGCGGGGTAGGATCGAGGGGCGCTCGCACCGTCGTCGGGCGCTTCTGACGGAGCCTGTGAGGAGGTGCAGATGCCCATTCTTCCGAGCATCTCTGGACCCCGTGATCTCGATGCACTCTCGACCGACCAGTTGACCGAGCTCGCTGCGGAGATCCGCACGTTCCTGGTCGAGAACGTGTCCAGGACGGGCGGCCACCTCGGCCCCAACCTCGGCGTCGTCGAACTCACGATCGCTCTCCATCGAGTGTTCTCCTCCCCGGACGACCCCTTCATCTTCGACACCGGACACCAGTCCTACGTGCACAAGCTCCTCACCGGGCGCCAGGACTTCTCGGCGCTGCGCGTGCGCGGTGGTCTCGCCGGGTACCCGCAGCGGGGCGAGAGCGCCCATGATGTGGTGGAGTCGTCGCACGCGTCCAGCTCGCTCAGCTGGGCGGACGGCATCTCCCGGGCCTTGACGGCCACCGGTCGTGCCGACCGGCACGTGGTCGCGGTCGTCGGCGACGGCGCGCTGACCGGCGGCATGACCTGGGAGGCGTTGAACAACATCTCCGATGACAACGACCGCAACCTGGTCATCGTCGTCAACGACAACGGACGCTCCTACGCGCCGACGATCGGCGGCATGTCGCGGTACCTCAACCGCGTGCGCACGGCAGCAGCCTACAAGGACCTCCACCAGCGGTCCGATCGCCTGTTCCGCGCTTTCGGGCCCGTGGGACGTGCGGTGTTCCGCGGCGTCCGGGGAGGCACGCACGGCTTCCTGTCGAGGTTCACCAACAACGAGGCGCTGTACTCCAACCTCGACATCAAGTACCTCGGTCCGGTCGACGGCCACGATCTTCCCGCGCTCCTCGAGACTCTGGAGTTGGCGAAGTCGTACGGTGCGCCCGTCATCGTCCACACCATCACCGAGAAGGGCCGTGGCTACCAGCCGGCCCGCGACGACGAAGCAGATCAGTTCCACGCCGTCGGCAAGATCGACCCCACGACCGGGGAGACCCTGTCGTCCGGTGGGCGTGGGTGGACCGATGTGTTCTCCGACGCGTTGGTGGCCGTCGGCGAGCAGCGCGACGGCGTGATCGCGATGACGGCTGCGATGCTGCGCCCCACCGGCCTCGCGCCGTTCGCCGAACGCTTCCCCGATCGCGTCTATGACGTGGGCATCGCAGAACAGCACGCGGTGGCGTCAGCGGCTGGTCTGGCCTACGGGGGCTTGCACCCCGTCGTCGCCCTGTACGCCACGTTCATGGGACGCGCCTTCGACCAAGTGCTGATGGACGTGGCTCTGCACCGTGCCGGCGTCACCTTCGTCCTCGATCGAGCGGGCGTCACCGGTCCCGACGGTCCCAGCCACCACGGCATGTGGGATCTCGCGATGCTGCAGATCGTCCCGCACATCCGCATCGCCGCGCCGCGTGATGGGGCGCGGCTGACGGAAGCCCTCGGTGAGGCCGTCGACGTCGAAGACGCTCCGACGGTCATCCGCTTCCCGAAGGGCGAGGTCGCCGCCGATCTTCCCGCGATCGAACGCCTGAGCGACGGCGTCGATGTGCTCGCCCGCGGCGAATCCGAAGACGTCCTGATCGTCGCCATCGGACCATTCGCCGAACTCGCTCTCGATGTCGCGGACCGCCTTCGAGCGCAGGGGATCGGCGCGACGGTCATCGACCCGCGCTGGGCTATTCCGGTGCAGCCGTCGATCGTGGAACTCGCCGCCCATCACCGCCTCGTGATCACCCTCGAAGACGGCATCCGGGTCGGAGGCATCGGCACCCGTGTACGTCAGGTCCTTCGCGAGGCGGGCATCGACACCGCGGTGGATGAGCTGGGTCTTCCCGACGAGTTCATCGACCACGCATCGCGTGATCAGATCCTCGTCGACGCCGGCCTCACGGCGCCGAAGATCGCACAGGACATCGTGTCGCAGGTGCTCGGGACGCGAATCCCGAAGGCGCGTCACGCGGGAGAGACAGGAACCATCGATCTTCCGCTGCACGAACGGCACTGACGCTCGCTCCGACCTTTCGGAATCCCCTGCGCGCAGACGTCAGTTCAGAGCGTGCAACGCGGCGACGGCCTGTGCTCCGCGATCGACGTCTCGGAGCGCGGTCGACAGCAGGTAACCGTCGGTGAGGGCGTCGCCGGTGACCATGACCCGCACCAGCTCGACGCCGCAGGCGCGACGCACCTCCGCGGCGCTGGCCGCGATCACTCGGGTGTTGATCTCGTCGTTGTGCGGCAGCTCCGCTCCCTCGAGACCACGGATCACGTCCCTCAGCGCGGCGCCGACGATGTTCGAGGCTCGCTCCTTGACGTTCACGACGTCGAGCTCGAACACCCGAAGATCGCTTCCCTTCGGTATCGGACGCCACTCGAACGAGGCATGCACGCGGTGCTGGTGTTCGCTCGCGCCGCTCATCTCTCGCGCGGGCAGATCGGTCGCACGGCAACGGACGTCGATGAGCTTGTACCAGTAGAACAGCGGGAATGCTCCGTGCGAGCCCGGGTCCAGAACGACGACTTCTCCGACAGCCCCGCCGCGGTTCCGCGGACGACGCTGCGGGCGGTTGCGGATGATCGGCTTGCCGTTGCGCGTCCGGATCGCCGCCCACCCCTCGTCGACGGTGACGATGAAGAGCTTGAGGAGGGCGGGGAGGACCAGAAGGGTGGTGAGGATCGCCGTTCCGGTCTTCAGCAGACCCGACATCCCCTTGCTGCCCAGCATCGTGAAGAGCATGTCCATGTCACCACTGTGCAGGGTCGCCGGGTGCTGTGTCGCCTTCGAGACGGGTCGGGCGGGGGAGTTCATGCGCTGTTCCGCGCACGTTACCCGCGGCGCTGTGCGCTGGATACGCACCGCTCAGGATTCGCCGCGGCGGGCCAGGATTCGCCGCGGCGGGTCAGGCGAGGTCGGCGAGAGTGCGGGCGACGACGTCCTCGACGGCCGCGTGGCAGCGTGCGCGATCGGCATCCACGAGTCCGACACGGGTGCGCCTGTCGAGGACGTCGTCGACGGTCATCGCGCCCTCCGTGCGAACGGCGAACTCGACCTCCGCGGCGGTCAAGCCCGTGGCGTCGTCGAGCACGTCATCCGAGGCGGGCACCGACCGATCGACGAGGAGCAACGACGCCGTGCGGCTCGGCCCCGACTGCAGTCCGCGGGTGCGTCCCGCAAGGTCCACGGCATCCTCGGCCATCCGGCGGTAGGTGGTCAGCTTTCCCCCGAGCACCGTGACGAATCCGGCGGTGGATACCGTCACCAGATGCCGGCGAGAGACATCGGCGGTGGAGTCGGTCCCGCTGTCGACCAGCGGACGCAGGCCGGCGAACGCGCCCCGCACCCGATCGCGGCCGAGGGGAGCAGCGATCACGCGATTGAGGTTCTGCAGCAGGAAATCGATCTCCGGCTCCGTCGGTTGGGCGACACGCGGCACGGCACCGGGGGAGTCTTCGTCGGTGAGGCCGACGATCACGCGGCCGAAGGCCTGCGGCAGCGCGAAGACGTAGCGACTGATCGATCCCTCGTGCGGGATGGTGAGCGCGGCCGACGGCGAACCCAGGTCGGCGGCGGCGAGGACGATGTGCGTCCCTCGGCTCGGGCGCACGTGGATCGTCTGATCGAGCGCACCCGCCCAGACGCCGGTCGCGTTGATGACGGCGCGGGCTCTGATGTCGAACCGCTCGCCCGTGGTCGTCTCCTCGACCGATGCGCCGTCTTCCCGCAACACGACCGCGCGGACGCGGGTGAGGATGCGAGCGCCAAGAGATGCCGCCGTGCGGGCGACGGTCGCCACGAGCCGCGCGTCGTCGACCAGCTGGCCGTCGAAGGACAGCATTCCGCCGCGGAGGCCGTGAGGGTCGAGCGCAGGCACCAGGCGGGTGGCGGAGCGCGCGGACACGAGAGCGGGGGCAGGCAGCGTCGTGCGGGTGGTGTGCGCGCGCATGCGGAGCAGATCTCCCAGCCCCATCCCGACGGCGCCCGCAGTGCGCTGGCGGAGCGTGACTCCGCGGGAGAAGGGCAGGAGCTGTCCGAGCGGGCGGATCAGATGCGGGGCGATCGTGGTCATCAGGAGATGCCGCTCGTGTGCGCTCTCTCGCGCGGTCGCGATGTCACCGGTCGCGAGGTAGCGCAGGCCGCCGTGCACGAGCTTCGAGCTGAATCGGCTGGTCCCGAAGGCGAGATCCTCGGCTTCGATCAGCGTCACACGGAGCCCGCGCGAGGCCGCGTCCAGAGCGACACCCACGCCCGTGATGCCGCCCCCGACGACGAGCACGTCGACCGTCTCGTCGGCTGCGCGTGCGAGTTCGATCCTCCGTCGCGCGACGTTGAGCGCGGATGACTCCCGGGTCATGGGCGGAGCAGCCCGTCGAGTGCGGCTCGCAGTTCGCGCTCCCACGCGTTCTCCGAGATGAGGTCTGCCACGGTGCCGTGGGAGAGGACCGCGGACTGTGTGATGAGCAGCAGCATGACCGCGATCTCCTGCGGTGGTCCCGATCTGACCGAGCCGTCGGCCTGTGCGGTGCCGATCGCCGTGGCGAGCCAGTCGAGGATCAAGCGCTGACTCGATCCCACCCGCTGCAGCGTGTAGCGGGTGAAGGCTTCGGGTTCATCGGCGAGCAGACGCCCGTAGAGGGTGTCATTGCGGAAGAGCGTCGTGAAATGGAGGACGTCGTCGACGAGGACCGTCCGGGTGCGCGCTTCCGCGGGGAAGGTGCCCAGGATGCCGTCGACGCGCCGCAGCAGCGCGGCGCGGACGACATCATCGGCATCGCTCCAGTTGCGGTAGATCGTGGGGCGACTGAGATCGGCGCGACGGGCGAGCTCGGCGATGGTGACGCCGTGCACGCCGCGACGCTCGATCAGCGCGTCGGCGGCGTCGAGGATCCGCGTCTGTGTCGCATCCCATTGTGGTTGACGTTCTTCCATGATGTGTCACACTGTAACGCATGGGCCAAGACAGTGGCAGGGTCGATGCGGACCCGTCGATGAGATGGAACGGCTGGGGTGATCCGGCCAAGGCGAAGGACCTGCCCCTGGCGGTGCGCGCGCTGCTGCCGATGCTGCTGGGGCGAGTGCGCAAGCCCGGACCGGCGATCGAGCTCGGGCACGTGCAGCTCGATCCGCCGCGCTTGACCGCTGAGGATCATGCGGCATTCAGCGCCGCGCTCGGCCCGACGAACATCGATGATGCCGCCGAGGCGCGCATCCGCCACGCAGGTGGGCGTTCGACACCCGACCTCCTCCGTCGTCGCGAGGTGCGTCAGGAGGCGCCGGATGCCGTCCTCCGTCCTGCCGATCACGAAGAGGTGCGCGCGTGCCTCGACATCGCGGTCGCGCGAGGGATCGCGGTGATCCCCTTCGGGGGCGGCACGAGCGTCGTCGGAGCGCTGGAGCCCGAGCGGGGCACGCATCATGCGGTCGTGAGCCTCGACCTGCGACGTCTCGGCGGTCTGATCCGGCTGGATGAGTTCAGCGGCGAAGCCCTGTTCGCGGCGGGGACGACGGGGCCGGAGGCGGAAGCATCGCTGTCCGCGCACGGCTTCGAACTCGGCCACTTCCCTCAGAGCTTCCGTTACGCCACGATCGGCGGATTCGCGGCGGCCCGGTCTTCGGGACAGAACTCGGCGGGCAACGGGCGCTTCGACACGATGGTGACCGGGATCAGAGTGGCGACGCCGACCGGCGACATCGAGCTCGGGCGCTCGCCCGGTTCCGCCGCAGGGCCAGACCTGATCAGGGTGTTCCTCGGCTCCGAGGGCATCTTCGGCGTGATCACCGAGGTACGGGTGCGGGTGCATCGGATCCCGCGCGACCGCGTGTTCGAATCCTGGTCCTTCCCCGACTTCACCAGCGGCGCCGAGGGGCTGCGGCGGGTCGCGCAGCAGGGCGACGGCCCCACCGTCATCCGGCTCTCCGACGAAGCGGAGACGGCCGTGAGTCTCGCGCAGGTCGGCAAGATCGGCAGGGCTCTCGCGAAGGGCGCCAGCGTGGTGACCGTGTACGAAGGTGACGGTATCGCCGAGCGGCGTGCCCGCGCCAGTACCCAGCTCGCCGCGGCCGGCGGCGTCTCGGCAGGTGAAGGAGCGGCGGAGGACTGGCTGAAAGGTCGGTTCGACGGCCCCTACCTGCGGGATTCGCTGCTCGACGCCGGTGTCTTCTGCGAGACGCTCGAGACCGCGACCACATGGTCGAACCTGCAAACACTGCGTTCGGCGGTCGACTCTGCGCTCAAAGACGGCTTCGCCGACGCCGGGGCGAAGTCGTACATCATGTGCCACGTCTCCCACATCTACCCGACCGGGGGTTCCCTGTACTTCACCGTGCTCGCCGGCATCCGTTCGGACCCGCTCGGTGTGTGGAATGTCGTGAAGGCGCGTGTCAACGATGCGATCGTCGCGTCGGGGGGGACCATCAGCCATCACCACGCGGTCGGCAGGGATCATGCGCCCTGGCTCCGTGCGGAGATCGGCGAGACGGGCGTCCGTATCCTCCGTGCGATCAAGCGCGAACTCGATCCGTCGGGCATCCTCAACCCGGGTGCCGTGATCCCGATCGAGCGGACGCTCTGACATGGCCGAGCACATCGCCGTGCTCGCGAATCCGTTCTCCGGCAAAGGGCGGGGCGGGCGAGCAGCGGAGGCAGCTGTTCTGCATCTTCGCGATCGTGGAGTCGAGGTGCGGGCCTATGCGGGAGGATCCGCAGAGGACACCGCACGGCTCGCGGTCGCGGCCGTGGCAGACGATCCGCGAGCACTGGTCGTCGTCGGTGGCGATGGCACACTGTCCGGTGTGCTCGACACGGTATGTGCGGCATCGGTCCCCGTGGTCCTGGTCGCGGCCGGGACCGGGAACGACCTCGCCCGCGCTCTCGGACTCCCACGCAGCGACGCATGGGCTGCCGCCGAACTCGCTCTCACGGGCGTGCCCCGGTCGATCGACGTCGGCGTGGTCCGCACCCCGAAGGGCAGCAGGAAATTCCTGACGATCGCGGCGCTGGGTTTCGACGCGAAGGTCAGCGATCGCACCAACCGGCTCCGCTGGCCGCACGGTGCGCCTCGCTATTACCTCGCCCTGCTGATCGAACTCGTGCGGCTGCGTCCCATGGAGTTCACCCTCGCCATCGATGGCGAGCCGCCGAGAAGTGAGCCGGGTACGCTGATCGCGGCCGGCAGCACCTCCAGCTACGGCGGCGGGATGCCGATCTGCGCCGGGGCCCTGCCCGACGACGGGCTCCTCGACATCGTCCGTGTCGCCCCGTTGGGCCGACTGCGCCTGCTGCGTCTCTTCCCCCTGCTGCTCCGCGGGACGCATCTCGCGCGCGACGAGGTGGTGCATCGTCGTGGACGCTCCGTCACGGTGTCGGCTCCCGGCCTGGTGGTCTATGCCGACGGCGAGCGGATCGGCGAGGATGAGTGCACCATCGCGGTGCTGCCGGGTGCGCTCACGATGATGGTGCCGAAGGAGTGCGATGACTGAGTTCGACGAGGATGTCGTGGTCGTGGGTTCCGGATTCGGAGGTTCCGTGGCCGCTCTGCGACTTGCGGAGAAGGGCTACCGCGTCCGCGTCTACGAGGCGGGTCGCCGCTTCGAGGACGATGACTTCGCGAAGACCAACTGGAACGTCCGCCGGTACCTGTGGGCACCAGCGCTCGGCTGCTACGGTGTGCAGCGCATCCACCGACTGCCGCACGTGATGATTCTGGCGGGCGCCGGGGTGGGTGGCGGATCACTCAACTACGCGAACACGCTGTACCAGCCGGGGGCGGCCTTCTTCGCGGACCCCCAGTGGCAGGGCATCGCGGACTGGGAGTCCGAGCTGGCGCCCCACTATGCCACGGCGAAGCGGATGCTCGGCGTCGTGGAGCGCTACCCGCACACGGGTCCGGTGGAGCGGATCATGGCCGGCGCCGCGGACGACCTCGGCGTCGGTGCGACGTTCCGCCACGCGCCCGTCGGGGTCTGGTTCGGGAAGCCGGGGGAGCGCACGCCGGATCCGTTCTTCGGTGGTGAGGGCCCTGATCGCACCGGTTGCACCCTCTGTGGCAACTGCATGGTGGGATGCCGCGTCGGCGCGAAGAACACGCTCATGAAGAACTACCTGCCTCTCGCGGAGCGCCGAGGGGTCGCGATCGAGGCGCTGCGCACGGTCAGCGAGGTGCGAGAGCTCCCCGGAGGCGGGTTCGCGGTGACGACGCAGCGCAGCGGCGCCTGGTTCCGGCGGGCGCGGAGTACCGTGACCGCCCGGCAGGTCGTGCTGGCTGCCGGCACCTGGGGCACGCAGCAGCTGCTGCATCGGATGAAGGAGTCCGGAGCCCTGCCGCATGTCTCGACGTCGATCGGCCGTCTCACGCGCACGAACTCCGAGGCGCTGGACGGCGCGGTCGCCACGAGCGTCCCGGAATCGCTCGAGCTCGCCCGGGGCGTCGCGATCACGACCTCGTTCCACATCGACGATCGCACGCATGTCGAGAACGTCCGCTACGGTCCGGGATCGAACCTGATGGGTGCGCTGGCGACCGTGATCGTCCCCGGCGGACAGCCGCTGGGCGTTCGCCTGCGCCGTCTGGTCGCGCAGGTGCTCCGTTCACCGGTGAGACAGTGGCGGCTCGGGAGCCTCCGCCGATGGAGCGAGCGCGGCATCATCGCGCTGGTGATGCAGACCGCCGACAACTCGCTCACCCTCTCGCTGCGCCGCCGATTCGGCCGCCTCGTGATGACGAGCGCGCAGGGGCACGGGCAGCCGAACCCGAGCCACCTGCCCCAGGCCCACACCGCGGCGGCGGCGATCGCCGCGCGGGTTGAGGCGGACGGCGGAGTGCCTGCGGCTGCGCGCGGATCGTGGCCGGAGGTGTTCGGTATCCCGCTCACGGCGCACTTCCTCGGAGGCGCGGTGATCTCGGCGTCGCCGGCGGAAGGGGTCGTCGACGCATATCACCGGGTCTGGGGGCATCCCGACCTGCACGTCGTCGACGGGGCGGCCGTTCCCGCGAATCCCGGCGTGAACCCCTCGCTCACGATCACCGCGCTGGCCGAACGCGCGTTGTCGTACTGGCCTCGTCGCGGTGACGAAGACCCCAGACCGGCTCAGCCCGCGAGCTGAGTCTCGGCGATCGGGGCCTGCGGCGCAGGGGCATCATGCAGGGCCCACGACCCCGTCCAGTGCCGGCAGTGGGCCACGCCGACGGGGCTCACGCCAGGGAGCGGCAGCGCGATGTGCGGCTCGGAGGTGTGCGTGCTGATGCGGCGGACGACGAAGCGCCCCACCGGATTCGCCAGGAATCCTGTGGAGCGCTTCGCGGGATGGCGTCCGACGATCAGCGGCTCTCGACGCCGCGGATCTGCGGGGTGTGGAACGAGCCGCCGAAGGCCCGCTCCGAGGCTCCCTCACGGTCGAGGTACGGTGAAGCACCACCGTCGATGAACGGCCAGCCGGCGCCGAGGATCAGGCACAGGTCGATGTCCTCGACCTCGGGCACGACGCCCTCGTCGAGCATCAGCTTGATCTCCTGCGCCAGACCGTCCTGCACACGATGGAGGATCGTCGCCGCCGTTGCGGGATTCTTGCCGACGGCGGGCTTCAGAACCTTCTCCGCCTGCTTGCTCCAGCCGACGACGCGCCCGCCCTTGTCCTTCTCCACGACGGTGTCGAGCTCCGCGAGCGCATGGAAATTCTCGTTGGCGTAGAAGCGGTCGGGGAAGGCCTTCACCATCGTGTCCTGCACGTGGGCGGCGACCTTCCAGCCGACGAGGTCGATCAACTGGAACGGGCCCATCGGCAGGCCGAGCGGGCCGAAGGCCTTCTCGACATCGGCGATGGGGGTGCCCTCGTAGACGGCGCGAGCCGCCTCGCCCATGACCTTGGCGAGCAGTCGGTTCACGACGAAGCCGGGGGCGTCGGCGGTGAGGACCGCGTTCTTTCCGAGGTTCTTCGCGACCACGAACGCTGTCGACAGAGCGGCATCGTCCGTCGCCGGTGTCTTCACGATCTCGATCAGCGGCATCACCGCGACAGGGTTGAAGAAGTGGAAGCCGACCAGGCGTTCGGGGTGAGCGAGCTTCGATCCGATCTCCTCGACGGAGAGCGACGACGTGTTGGTCGCGAGGATCGCGTCCTCGGCGATGATCTTCTCGATCTCGCCGAACACCTGCTGCTTGACCCCGACCTCTTCGAACACGGCCTCGATCACGAAGTCGCAGTCCGCGTACAGGCTCTTGTCGGTGGTGCCGGTGACCAGCGCGCGCAGCTTGTTCGCCGAATCGGAGTCCAGGCGTCCCTTCGCTTCGAGCTTGCCGATCTCCTCGTGGATGTAGGCGACGCCCTTGTCGACGCGTGCCTGATCCAGGTCGGTGATGAGCACGGGCACCTGGAGCTTGCGCACGAAGAGCAGTGCGAACTGGCTCGCCATGAGACCGGCGCCGATGATGCCGACCTTGGTGACCTTCTTCGCGAGCGCCTTGTCGGGAGCTCCGACCGGTCGCTTCGCGCGCTTCTGCACGAGGTCGAAGGCGTACATGGATGCAGCGAACTGGTCGCCCGTGACGAGTTCGGCGAGTGCCTCGTCCTCGCGGGCGAAGCCTTCGGCCTTGGTGCCGCCCTTGGCCTTGTCGAGCAGGTCGAGGGCCGCATACGGCGACTTCGGCATGGTGCCGATCTTCGACTCCAGCATCCCGCGCGCCATCTTGATGGCGATCGGCCACTTGGTGAGACGCTCGATCTTGCCGGGCTCGTTCTTGCGCTCGACCTTCTTGCCACCCAGGACGGCATCCGCCCAGGCCAGCGAGTTCTCGAGGTAGTTCGCCGCGGGGAAGATCGCGTCGAAGATGCCCAGGTCGAACGCCTGCTGCGGCTTCAGCATCCGGTTCTGCTTGAGCGGGTTGGAGATGACGACCTCGAGGGCGTTCTCGATGCCGATCAGGTTCGGCAGCAGGTAGGCGCCGCCCCAACCGGGGATGATGCCGAGGAAGACCTCGGGCAGTGCCACCGCCGCAGCAGAGGAGTCGACGGTGCGGTAGCTGGAGTTCAGCGCGATCTCCAGGCCGCCGCCCAGGGCGAGGCCGTTCACGAAGGCGAACGACGGCACGCCGAGGTCGCTGAGCGTGCCGAGGACCTTGTGTCCGAGCTGCGCGATCAGGCGGGCGTTGTCGCGCGATCCGACCTTGCTGATGTCGGACAGATCGGCGCCGGCCGCGAGGATGTACTGCTTGCCGGTGATGCCGACAGCCTGGATCTCGCCGGCCGCGGCTCGCGCCTTGAGGCCGTCGAGCGTCTCGCCCAGCTGCGTCAGCGTCGCGGGACCCAGCGTGTTCGGACGCGTGTGGTCACGGCCGTTGTCGAGCGTGATCAGGGCGAGCACCTTGCCGGACGCGAGACGGATGTCGCGCACCGGCGACTGCGTGATGACCTCGCCCTCGGTGAGTGCCTGGATGGGGGAGAAGTCGATCTCGTCGTAGTTGGTCACGTTCGCGCTCACTTCTTCTTCTTGCCGTCGTAGTGCGGGTTCTCCCAGATGACCGAACCGCCTTGACCGAGACCGACGCACATGGCGGTCAGACCGTAGCGGACGTCGGGACGCTCGGCGAACTGCGCGGCGAGCTGGATCATCAGACGCACACCGGATGCCGCGAGCGGATGGCCCAGCGCGATCGCACCGCCCCACTGGTTGACGCGGGGGTCGTCATCGGCGATGCCGAAGTGGTCGAGCAGGGAGATCACCTGGATGGCGAATGCCTCGTTCAGTTCGAACAGCCCGATGTCGGCGATCGTCAGTCCGGCCTTCTTGAGCGCCTTCTCGGTCGACGGAATCGGTCCGATGCCCATGATCTCCGGCTGCACGCCGGCGAACGCGAACGAGACCATCCGCATCTTCGGCGCGAGTCCGAACTCCTTCACCGCGCCACCTCCGGCGAGCAGCGACATCGTGGCGCCGTCGGTGAGGGGGGAGGATGTGCCGGCTGTGACGCGGCCGTGCGGGCGGAACGGCGTCTTGAGAGCCGCAAGGTCTTCCATCGTGGTCTGCGGGCGACGGCCCTCGTCCTCGGTCGCGAGACCCCAGGCGCCATCGGCACCCTTGGTGGCGACCGACACGAGGTCGGGCTGGATCTTGCCGGCGTCGTACGCCGCCTGCACCTTGTGCTGGCTCAGCATGCCGAACCGGTCGGAGCGCTCCTTGGTCAGGTGCGGGAACCGGTCGAAGATGCGCTCGGCGGTGACACCCATGTTGAGTGCACCGGGGTCGACCATCTTCTCGGCGACGAAGCGCGGGTTCGGATCCGCGTTGCCACCGATCGGGTGATGACCCATGTGCTCGACACCGCCGGCGAGGGCGAAGTCGTACATGCCGACGCCGATCGAGGCTCCCATGGTCGTGACGCTCGTCATGGCGCCGGCGCACATGCGCTCGACCGCGAGGCCGGGCACGGTCTGCGGAAGCCCGGCGAGGATCGCCACCGAGCGTCCGAGCGTCAGCCCCTGGTCGCCGGTCTGGCTCGTCGCGGCGATCGCGACGTCATCGATGCGGTCTGCCGGGACGGCGGCGTTGCGCTCCATCAGGCCGATGGTCGCCTTCACGGCGAGGTCATCTGCGCGGGTGTTCCAGTACATGCCTTTTTCGCCGGCGCGCCCGAAGGGGGTGCGTACTCCATCGACGAAGAAGACGTCCGAGATCTCGGCCACTCTGCCTCCAAGTTAGTGCGTGGCCTCAGTCTATGAAGCCCGCGAAACGGGGAGGAATCGGTTGGGTCGAACCTACGAAGCCGGTGCGGGCGTCGTGTCGGGCGTTTGCGCCGCCTCTACAAAGGCGGCAGCGATCTTCTGTGCGGTCTGTGCAATCTGCCAGGGCCGGGCACCCAGCGCTGCCAACGCATCCGCGATCGCCTCGGGGGTTTCACCGGGCAGGTCCCAGGCCACGCGGCGCAGGTACTCCGGAGTGAGGAGGTTCTCGGTAGGCATACCCAGCTCCTCGGCGACGGCCTCCACGATCGGACGGGCGGCCTTGAGTCGTGCATCCGCTTCGGGATTCCGATCAGCCCACGCGCGAGGGGGAGGAAGAGTGTCGCTCGGAACGCGTTCGCGGGGAAGCTCTTCCGACGCCCTGCCTTCGACGATCGCCTGCCACCAGCGGTCGAGCTGCGTGCGGCTCGCGCGGCCCTGGAACTCCTTGAGGCCGGCCAGCGCCTGTTTCGACTGCGGGTTCGCCAGCACCGCCGCAACCAGGGAGCGGTCGGGCACGAGTCGTCCGGGGGAGACGTCCTGCTCCTGCGCGTACGCTTCGCGTGCCTGCCAGAGGGAACGGGCGACGGCGAGGTTCCGGGCTCCGCGCACCTGGTGCAGGCCGCTGAGGCGGCGCCAAGGATCTTCGCGCGGCGGTTTGGGAGCGCGGGCGAGGGTGGCGGCGAACTCTTCGGCGGCGAATTCGGTCTTGCCCTGCTCTTCGAGCTCGAGAACGAGGACGTCGCGGACGTCGATCAGGTGCAGCACGTCGAGGGCGGCGTACTCGAGCCAGGAATCGGGGAGCGGACGAGTCGACCAATCGGCGGCGGAGTGCTCCTTCTTGAGCATGATGCCCAGCGTGTCCTCGACGACGGCACCGAGGCCGACACGCTCGTGGCCGAGCAGGCGCGAGGCGAGCTCGGTGTCGAAGATTACCGGCGGTTCGAGGTGCAGTTCGCGAAGAGACGGCAGGTCCTGGCTCGCCGCGTGGAGCACCCACTCCACGTCACCGATCGCCTCCTGGAGAGGTGCGAAATCGCCGATCGCCGGCGGGTCGAAGAGGAAGACGCCGGCCTCGCGACGGAACACCTGCACCAGATAGGCGCGCTGCGAATAGCGGAAGCCGGACGCCCGCTCGACATCCACGGCGACGGGTCCGGTACCGGCGGCGAGCACGGCGCAGGCTGCGCGGAACTCCTCGGCATCCGAGATCACGGAGTATTCAGTCACGTACAGCCTTTCGCGCGCCGATCACGGCGATGCCCTCGGAGCCGGGCGGAAGCCCCGCCAGCATTCCGACCAGCTCGGCCCATGCTTCGACGTGCGGTCGGAACGGGCCCTCCGGAGTCCAGGACGCCCGCAATTCTATCTGGGCGCCGTCTCCTTCGACGGCGAGCCCGCCGAATCCCTTCGACAGCGTCTTCGTCGACGTGCCCGATTCCGAGTGATAGACCGCTTGGCGCGAGTCGAGAGCATCGACCAGCCATGACCACGTCACGTCGGCGAGAAGCGGATCGGTGCCGATCTCGGTCTCGAGCGGCGCCTGCGCGAAGATGACGATGCGCCACGAGCCTCCCCAGGCTCCCGGCTCGTCCGGATCGTGCAGCAGGACGAACCGGCCGGTGCCGTACACGGACTCGCCGTCACCCTCCGGACGCACGTCGGCGGCGAGGGCGATGGCAAAAGGCGCGAGGCCCTGTGGCGTGGCGATCTCGCGCACCGTGATGTCATCGCGGAACTCGGTCTCGCGCAGTTCGGCCACGGCGCTCTCGAAAGGCGTCCCGGCCTCGGGGTGTGCGGTCACGGCAACAGGCTAGAGTCAGGAAGCGATGAAGAGTCTCAGGCACGCCGTTACGCTCCTTGTCCCTGCCCTGTTCGCGTTCGGAGCAGCGCTCGCTCTCGTCGTGTTCGCCGTGGCCCGTCGGGTCGTCACGCCCATGCGCCGCGCGACCGACACGGAGATCCTCTCGGTCGACACGGGTGCCCAGACCATCGAGCTGAAGCGCACACCCGACACCGAGCTTCCCGGTCGCTACGGCCTGTTCACGACGGGCACCTACGGCTACGTCAAACTCGGGGCGGTACTCAGCGCCGATGGTTCAGCCGTACGGCGCAAGCTCCTCACCCAGATCGAACCCGGCGCACGTGTCGATCGTGCCGCGGCCTTCAGCGGCTACTACTACTCGTCTCCGAGCGAGCTCCATCTGCGCTGGGAGAACCTGCTGATCGGCTCTCCCGCAGGGCCATGTCCTGCCTGGTACTTCCCGGCGTCGTCGTCGACCTGGGTGATCCAGGTTCACGGACGCGGAGCGACCCGCGCCGAGTGCCTGCGGGCGGTGCCGGTGCTGCACGCCGCGGGGTTGCCGAACCTGGTCGTGTCGTACCGCAACGACGGCGAGGCCCCGCGCACGAGGGCGGGTGCCTACGCCCTCGGAGCCGCGGAGTGGCGTGACGTCGACGCCGCCATCGCCTATGCGCTCCGACACGGCGCCGAGCGGGTGATCCTGATGGGCTGGTCCATGGGGGGCGCCGTATCGCTGCAGGCCGCCGTGACGTCCGGCCACCGGGAGCGCATCGCCGGGATCATCCTCGAGTCTCCCGTGGTCGACTGGCGCACGGTGCTGCGGTTCCAGGCGAAGCTGGCCGGCGTGCGTGCGCCGCTGCCGGAACTCGCGATGGGGGCGCTCCAGATGCCTCTGACCGCGCGCCTGAGCGGAGCGGACGAACCGATCCACTTCGATCGTCTGGACATGGTCGCTCGTGCGGGCGAACTGACCGCGCCGGTGCTGATCCTGCACAGCGACGACGACGGCTTCGTGCCGGCGGATTCATCGCACGCGCTGCAGGAGGCACGTCCGGATCTCGTGACGATGCCGAAGTTCACGGTGGCACGCCACACGAAGCTGTGGAACTACGACCAGACCGGCTGGACGACCGCGATCACGGACTGGCTGGAATCACAGGCTCTCAGCGCTTCTGGCTGACCTGGTTCTTCGCCCGCATCAGCATCCCGGTCATGCCCCCGATGCGCAGAGGGGACACGGCCTTCGTGAGACCGATCGACTGCGGGTAGTCATTGGGAATCGCGAGCACCTCGTCTGCGGTGAGGCCGGTGAGACCCTGCACCAGGATGCTTGCGAACCCGCGAGTCGTCGGAGCTTCGGGCGGGGCTGTCGCGTGCATCGTGACGATGTCATCGTTCACCTCGACATGGATGTACACCGGCGACTGGCACTCCGCGACGCGCTCGTACATCTCCGGGTGGGCCGCGACCTCGTCGGAGACGTCGGGAAGCTCGTCCGAGAACTCGAGCAGCAGCAGGAGGCGATCGGGCTCCGGGGTCTCCAGGAAGCCGTCGCGGATCTCGGCGAGAGTGTCAGGAACGTCGCTTGTGCTCATCCCTGTCATTGTCACATGTTCAGAGTGTGCCGGGCTCGGAACCGGTGACGATGGGCACGCGTACCGCGCTGCCCCACTCTGTCCAGGATCCGTCGTAGTTGCGCACGTTCTCGAAGCCGAGGAGGTGCTTGAGCACGAACCAGGTGTGGCTCGACCGCTCGCCGATCCGGCAGTAGGCGACGACATCATCCCCGTCGCGGAGCCCTGCGACGTCGCGGTAGATCGCGTCGAGCTCCGCACGGCTGCGGAAGCCGCCGTCCTCGGCCACCGCCTTCGCCCACGGCACGCTCTGCGCGGTCGGGATGTGACCGGCGCGGAGGGTTCCCTCCTCGGGATACGCGGGCGCCGTCGTGCGCTCTCCGCTGTACTCCTCTGGGGAGCGCACATCGATCAGCGGGCTGCCGATGTGGGCCAGGACGTCTTCCTTGTATGCACGGATGATCGAGTCGTCGCGCTCGACGACGGGGTACTCCGTGGGCGGCCGGTTCGTTGCCTCACGCGTGAGCTCGCGCCCCTCGGCGATCCACCGATCGCGTCCGCCGTCGAGCAGACGCACGTCTTCGTGGCCGAACAGCGAGAACACCCAGAGGGCGTAGGCGGCCCACCAGTTGTTCTTGTCGCCGTAGATGACGACCGTGTCGTCGCGTGCGATGCCCTTGCGGCTGAGCAGCTCGGCGAAGCCCTCGCCGTCGACGTAGTCGCGCACGACCGGGTCGTTGAGTTCGGTGTGCCAGTCGACCTTCACCGCGCCCGGGATGTGGCCGGTTTCGTAGAGGAGCACGTCTTCGTCGGACTCGACGACCACGAGTCCAGGAGTCCCCAGCCGTTCCGCGAGCCACTCGGTGGTGACGAGCCGGCCGGGTTCGGCGTACTCGGCGAACTTGGGGGAGGAGGAATCGAACTCGATGGCCATGGGATCTCCGAAGCGTTTGAGCGGACGAGGGTGCGGCTGCAGACGGCGTAGTGTTGATCCGTCCCTTCGACGATAGATCCCCGCCGAGCACCCTGCGCCCGATTCGTAAGACTTCGACACAGGTGAGCACCTGATTCAGGACCGTGATGACCGACCCGACCAGCCGCACGGGAATCGTGCACCTCACAGAGCGCCAGCCGACCGTCAGCGGACCCGAGATGCTGGCGAGCCTGGTGCCGCCGCCGCAGTTCGACACCGCGACGTTCGACAGCTATCGCGCCGATCCCGCATATCCCTCGCAGGAGGAGGCGAAGGAGACGCTGATGCGCTTCGCCGGGCGCGGCACCCCCGCGAAGCGCGGAGGGCTGTTCAGCCGGGCGAAGAAGGAGCCCGAGCTGAAGCCCGGCGTCTACCTCGACGGTGGTTTCGGCGTCGGGAAGACGCACCTGCTCGCCTCGATCTATCACGCGATGCCCGCCCGCCGTAAGTACTTCGGCTCGTTCATCGAGTACACCGCCCTGGTCGGCGCACTCGGCTACAAGAACACCGTCGATCTGCTCAAAGGCGCCGACCTGCTGTGCATCGACGAGTTCGAGCTCGACGACCCGGGCGACACGATGGTGATGACCCGCCTTTTGGGGGAGCTCGTGCCGACGGGCACCCGGCTCGCCGCGACCTCGAACACCCCGCCGAACGCGCTCGGCGAGGGGCGATTCGCCGCACAGGACTTCCTGCGCGAGATCCATGCGATGTCCGACAGCTTCCAGACGCTGCGCATCGATGGCGTCGACTTCCGCCAGCGCGCCCTCGACGGACACGCGGTGGTGCTCGACGATGACGCCTACGAGACGGCGATCGAAAGGGCCGGCGCTGCGGGCGCAGCGTCGGACGACCGGTTCGACGACCTGATCCGTCATCTCGCGCAGGTGCACCCCTCGCGCTACATCAGGCTGATCGACGGACTGGGTAGCGTGGGCCTGCGCGGCGTGCGCCAGCTCACTGATCAGTCGGAGGCGCTGCGCTTCGTCGCGTTCGTCGATCGTGTGTACGACGCGCAGATCCCGATCGTGGCCACCGGGCTCGGCCTCGACGCGGTCTTCTCCGACGAGATGCTCGCCGGCGGCTACCGCAAGAAGTACCTCCGCGCCATCTCCCGACTCAATGCCCTGACACATTCTGCGTAAGCCTGCAGGCGCGCGTAACGCGATGTTCACGGGCGGAGCCGCGCTGTAACAGCGGGGAAACAAACCTCACGCATTGACGAAACCGCAGGTCGTCACACTGAAGCTCTCAATTACTTCGGATGTGAGGTTTTCCTATGGATGCTCCCGGCAACATCTCGTGGGCGATCACCGCGACAGCGCTGGTGCTGCTCATGACGCCCGGCGTCGCCTTCTTCTATGGCGGTCTCGTCAAGGCGAAGAGCGTCGTCAGCATGATGATGATGAGCTTCGGCTCCATCGGACTCGTCGCCGTGCTCTGGATTCTCTTCGGTTTCTCGATGAGCGCGGTCGACAGCCCGACCGCCTTCGCTGGCAACCCCTTCGCGGACTTCGGGCTGTCGAGCCTGGCGGCCGGTGAGGGCTCGAACGTCGCGCTCCTGGGGGTGGCCTACGGTGCCACATTCGCGATCATCACGGTCGCGCTGATCTCCGGAGCGATCGCGGATCGTGCGAAGTTCGGCAGCTGGCTCATCTTCGCCGGCATCTTCGCGACCGTCGGCTACTTCCCGGTCGCCGCGTGGGTCTGGGGCGGTGGCTGGATCATGAACCTCGGCACCACGCTCTTCGGCGAGGACAGCGGCATCGGCGTGATCGACTACGCCGGCGGTACCGCCGTGCACATCAACGCGGGCGCCGCGGCTCTGGCACTCGCCCTGGTCCTCGGCAAGCGCATCGGGTTCCAGAAGGGCATCCTGAAGCCGCACAACGTGCCGCTCACGCTCCTCGGGGCCGCCCTGCTGTGGTTCGGCTGGTTCGGTTTCAACGCGGGAGCGGAATGGCTGGCCGAAGACATGGGCGGCGTCGGACTCATCGGTCTGAACACCCTGGGCGCCACGGCGGCCGCCATCCTCGGCTGGATCCTCGTCGAGAAGATCAAGGACGGCAAGCCCACCTCGGTCGGTGCAGCGTCCGGTGCCGTCGCCGGTCTGGTCGCGATCACCCCGGCCTGCGCCAACCTGACGCCGGGTTGGGCTCTGCTTCTCGGCGCACTCGCCGGTGTCGTGTGCGCCCTCGCGATCGAGTTGAAGTTCCGCCTCGGATTCGACGACTCGCTCGACGTGGTCGGCATCCACCTCGTCGGCGGTCTCATCGGAACGCTGTACCTCGGCTTCTTCGCCACCGAGACGGGACTGTTCGTCGGCGGCGACGCCCGCCAGCTCGCCGTACAGCTGATCGCGGCGCTCGGAGTGCTGATCTACTCCTTCATCGTCGCGTTCATCATCGGCTTCGCGATCGAGAAGACCATCGGCTTCCGCGTCACGAACGAAGACGAGATCGCCGGTGTCGACCAGGTCGTGCACGGCGAGGAGGGCTACGCACTCGCAGACGCGTGATCAGCGGTTAGGGTGACCGTGTGAGCAAGACCAACGGCATCCTGGCAACACTCGCGGAGATCCTGCTCAAGGCAGTGGGCTCCGGCCGGGCGTCTCGGACATCAGATCCGAGACGCCCGGACGCGCGTCTACGGACCCCGCAGGAGCGCCCGACGCCCGCGGGTGGCGGTACCGACCCGGGACGGGCGCGCGGCACCGACACCGTCCGCATCGATCCGGATCGGATCACGCGCCTGCAGGTCGGCTACGCACCGCAGCGGGACGGCGCACCGGACGCGGGAGAGATCGTCTGGACCTGGGTTCCCTACGAGGAGAACGACGGTCGCGGGAAGGATCGTCCCGTGCTCGTCATCGGACGGGAGTCCGCAGAGCGCGTGTACGCGGTGCGGATGACGAGCAAGCCCCATGACGGTGACCGCGACTATCTGTCGATCGGTACGGGCGACTGGGACTCTCAGGGTCGAGAGTCCTGGGTGGATGTCGAGCAGCTGTACAGCGTGCACGAGCGCGGGCTGCGGCGAGAGGCCGCCGTTCTCGATCGGGGGCGCTATGACCGGGTCGGAGCGGCTCTCACGCGGCGCTACGGGTGGTCCGTCGCGGGCTGAGCGTCGGGAACGCCTGCAGCACCATCTCCACGAGCTCCGCCAGCGGTCGGGTCAGCGGGTCGGTGGCGGGGAGTCCGGTGTCGAGCTCGATCTCGTCGATGGCGGCGGCGAGCTGCTCCGCCGTGAGGTTCTCATGGTTCACCGTGACGCCGATGACCTTCGTGTCGGCGAAAGCCTCGATCAGGGCGATCTCACTCGTGACCGTCGGCATCGCGACCATCGGGAAGTCGCCCAGGACCGTCCGGCCCGGGGCGTGCTGCACGATGACCCCCGCAGGCTGACTGCCGCGGAGGATGTGCGCCGAGGTGATGTATGCGGGGTGGCTGAGCGCGCCCTGGCCCTCCACGATGATGACGTCCGGGTCTTCGCCTTCGAACGCCGCGACCACCTGGTTCTCGACCTCACCCGAGCAGAACTGGGGCACGAGGGCGTCGAGCGCGACGCCGTAGCGGCCGCCCTGGATGATCGTGGTCTGTCCGGTGCCGACCATCACGGCGTGGACGCCACGATCGTTGAGGGCCTTCACGAGGATCGTCGCGGTGGTGCGCTTGCCGATCGCGCCGTCGGTCCCGAGGATGGTGATCCGCGGACAGGTCACGTCGAAGATGCGGCCGGAGAACAGATGGAGATCCTTCTTGTCCCGGGGGCGACGGATATCGGTGATCGTGACCTGGGCGAGAAGGGCAGCCGCGACGAACTCGGCATCGTCGGTGAGGAACTCGTGCAGGCCGTTGATGATGTGCATCCCGCGGGCGATGCCGTCCAGCAGCACGGTGCGCTGGTCGGCGGAGAGCAGCCCATCAGCCGGTGCGACACCGCAGATCAGGTAGTCCGGCACGTGACCTGCATGAGCGATCGCCGTCGGGAGTCCGTCGAGGATCGGGATGTCGTTCGCGAGACCGTCCAGGAGCACCCCGGCGTCCGCACCCGCGTGGGTGCTGTCGATGACGCTGAGGATCTCGTACTTCTCCGAGTGTCGGACCAGACCGTTCGCAGTCTTGCCGTCCTGCTCGCCGAACTGGCCCTCGCAATACACGATGGCCGTGGTGCCGACGGGGAGGGCGATGGGCGCCGCCCAGGCGTGCGCAGGGTCGAGAAAAGAGGGGACTGACGGGGTGGGCATGATGCTCCTCGGGCTCACACAGAGGAGGCGACGGAGAACGAAATGACCCAGGAGGCCCGTTGGTCGACGAGAAGTCTTCCCTGATGCCGGCGAGATACCGGCATGCTCAACGTAGCAGGGCTGCCTGGGACCGGGCCGCGAGTGCGCCGTCGAGAGACTCGAGTCGAGCTCCCCGGCCCGCAGGTCGATCGTCCTCCGAGGCGGGGAGGCAATCCGATCCGTGGCGGGCTTCGAACAAGTGGTGAGTCGCGGAAGCGGCGCCACACAAGGAGGAATCATGCGTTTCATCCCCACCAAGGTCCACGGAATTCTCGACTACATCGTCGGCGTCGCGTTGATCGCCGCTCCCTGGCTGTTCGGCTTCGCGAACGTGGGCGGAGCGGCGGTCATCATCCCGATCGTCCTCGGTGTCGGGCTGATCGTGTACAGCCTCTTCACGAAGTACGAATGGGGCCCCTTCGGTTTCATCCCGATGCCCGTCCACCTGGTGTTCGACATCGTCGCCAGCCTCTTCCTCGCCCTCTCGCCGTGGATCTTCGGGTTCGCGGGCGAGGCGCTGAACGTCTGGCTCCCGCACGTCGTCGTCGGCGTCGCCGTGATCGTCGTGGTGCTGTTCTCGCAGCCGCAGCCGGCGACCACCAGGGGGCATGCGGCCACGGCCTGATCCCCGCAGAGACGCGGTGCCGGGCGACTGGACTTCCCGAAGCGGTCGCCCGGCATCGTCATGTCCTGGCGCAGGTCACGAGGCATCGAGACCGCGGAGCGCGTTGCTCAGCCATCGCCCGTAGAGCAGCCACGGCTCACCCTCGCGGCGGAGGGCGTCGACGTGCGTCCGCAGATCGTCCGTCAACGTGAACCACTCTCCGCCTTCGCGGTCCGAGGCGAACTCGCGGTGTCGCTGCTGCTCGACCGGGCGTCCGCCTCGCTCGAAGGCGAGGAGCTCGTCGTGTCGGATGCTCGCCAGCCGTTGTCGCGGTCGTCGGCTCGTGCCGATCTTCACCCGACGGTCGAAACGGATGTAGTAGACGATGTCGATACGGGGGAGCGGGAGATCGGCGTCGGGGACGTCCCCGTAACGCCATCCGCAGGAGGCGCAGCGCCAGGAGTCGTCACCGCGGGCACCGACCGTTCCTCCGCAGAGGGTGCACGGGCCCGGGAGAGCTTGTTCCTTCGACACCGTGGCAGGCTACGCGCCCCCTCGGACACCTGCCTCTTCTGCGGTGCGCGCCGCTCGCCTACTCTCGAACGGAGGATGAAGGGATCGGCGATGACGACGACGCGGAGGGCGCAGAGGACGCCGGCCGATCCGCGTGTCGCCGCGGTCGCTCGCGGGGCGGGCGCTCTCGTCTCGACTGCTCTCGTCTCGACTGCTCTCATCGCGATCGCTCTCATCGCGATCGCTCTCGCCGCGTGCGCTCCTACGTCCCCCGCCTCGTCCTCTCCCGCGCCGCTCGCACCCTCGCCGTCCGCCGGATCGGGAAGCATCGTTCCGGGGCGCGCGTCCACGGTCGTGGCTGGACTGGAGGCCCCATGGTCCATCGCCTTCTTCGGGAGTACGGCGCTGATCAGCGAACGGGACACCGCCCGCATCGTCGAGGTTTCCGGCGACGGGAGGCTTCGCGAGCTCGGGATGATCGACGGCGTCGCGCCTCGAGGAGAGGGGGGACTGCTCGGTATCGCGCTGCGGGACGATTGGCTGTACGCGTACTCGACGGCTGTCGGCGAGAACAGGGTGCAGCGCTTCGCGTTGTCGGGGGCGCCGGGTTCGTTCGAGCTCGGCGAATCCGAGACGATCCTCTCCGGGATCCCCGCCGCCGGGAATCACAACGGCGGACGCATCGCGTTCGGCCCCGACGACATGCTCTACGTGACGGTCGGCGACGCGGGCGACCGTGAGGGGGCTCAGGATCGGGACTCGCTGGCCGGGAAGATCCTCCGCATCACACCGGACGGGGACGTGCCGGAGGACAACCCCTTCCCGGGATCACCCGTCTACAGCCTGGGCCACCGCAATCCTCAGGGCCTGGCGTGGGACGACGAAGGCACGCTCTACGCGAGCGAGTTCGGCCAGGACACCTGGGACGAACTGAACGTGATCGAGGCCGGTGGGAACTACGGGTGGCCGACGGTCGAGGGCATCGCGGATCGTGACGGGTTCGTCGATCCGGTCCAGCAGTGGTCGCCGGACACCGCCAGTCCGAGCGGCATCACGATCGCGTCGGGATCGATCTTCATCGCGAATCTCCGTGGAGAGCGGCTCAGGGAGGTGCCGCTCTCCGACGTGCGCACCGCCGGAGAATACTTCGTCGAATCGCTCGGGAGGCTTCGCGACGTCGTGGTCGCGCCAGACGGGGCACTCTGGGTTCTCACGAACAACACGGACGGGCGGGGCGATCCCCGCGAGGGCGACGACCGAGTCCTGCGTATTCCGATCGAGTAGCGCCACGGAGGGCGGCGACGCGCGACGACGGGCGGCATCGAGACAATCCTCTTCGTCCGAGCGGGAGAGGTGCAGGCGCGGGGGCAGTGCGCCGATGGCTCCGCACACGCCTTGTCGACATCTGTGCGGAGCCATCGATGATCAGATGATGTCGCGCCCTTCGCGTTTCGCCTCCTTGGCGTCCTTCACGAAAGCCCGAATCACGACGGTGAGCACCCCGACGACGATGATCGGCCACACCAGTACGTACGCGGTCAACAGAATGGTCTCCATCAGGCGTCCTTCCCGGCGAGCGTGGCGTCGCCCTTCACATCGGCGCTTCGTGTGATATCCCCGGTGTCGAAGCTGCCGGTGCGCTCCTTGATCAGGTCGAAGTCGAATCTCCGCGTCCTGTTCATCATCGTGAGGGCGACGCAGACCAACGTGCTCACCGCGTATGCGACCAGCGACCCCGACAACACCGGGTACTGGTGCAGGAAGCCGATCGCGAACGGCGCCGACACCAGCGTGGCCAGCGTCCCGACCACAAGCGCCACCCGCAGACCGAAGAAGCCGAACGACATCAGGGCCAGGACCACCCCGATCCCGACGACGGAGAGGACGTCACTCGCGAGACCCCAGCCCCCCGACAGTGAGATCCACTCGAAACGCACGGGCAGGAACGCGGCGAGCGCGGCGATCACGGCGATGCTGAACGCGGAGTTCGTCACGCGGTCCCAGTAGAAGCTCGCGATGACCGGGAACACGAGCGCTCCCCACAGTGCACCGACGAACACCAGCAGGTCGAGGATGTTGAACTGCATCGATGCGAAGCCGAGTGCCGCGGCGGTTGCGCCGATCATGGTGAGTCTGCCGATGAGCAGCATCGTCTTCGGGTTGGCGTTCTTCTTGCCCGCGATGTTCTGCCCGTAGATGTCAGCCATCATGATCGACGAGAGAGCCGTCATGTCGGCATCCGCGGTCGACGACAACGAGCCGATGATCATGACGAAGAACACGCAGATCAGCAGCGGGGGCAGGTATGTCGACGCCATCTGCGGGATCAGATTGTTGACGTCGCCGTCCATCGGCTGGATCCCTGCGTACAGGGCGAGCACTCCCAGCATGCCGATCCCGATGATAGACGCGCCGTACCCGAATGTCGCGGTGACGAATGTCTTCTTGATCAGGTCCTCTCGCACGGCGAACAGTCGTTGCGCGATGGTCTGGTTGCCGATCGCGTAGGCGAGCACCGCGGCGATGTAGGGAGCGCCCTGGTTGAAGAACGCGTCGGAAGAGAAGAAGTCGCCCTGCTGCGGGGTGAGGTTCGCTGCGCCGGTGACGAACAGCTCGGGGCCACCCGCGGCGAAGAAGATCACCGGAACGATGATCGCGACGGCCCCCAGCATGGCGATGACCTGCGCGAAGTCGGTGAGCACCGACGCCCTGAAGCCCGACCACAGCGTGTAGGCGAGCACGCCGATCGCGATGGCGACGATGCCCTGTGTGAAGGTGAACGGCGACAGCATCGAGACGAGCGCGCCCCCGGCGATCAGATTCGACGTGAGGCTGATCAGGCTGCCGAGCACATTGGAGCCGGCGAGCATGAGCTGACTCGAACGTCCGTGGCGGGCGAACATGACCTCGGCGATGGTGTGCGCGTGGGGTGCGACCGTGCGGATGCGGCGCCCGAACGGATAGATGAGGAGAATCATCAGTGCACCCCAGAGGCCGTAGTGAATGGGGCCGGAGATGCCGTAGGTGTATCCGGATGTCGCGGAGGCGTACATCGAGGATGCCCAGATCCAGGTAGCGGTCATCGAGGCGGCGGAGATGCCGAACCCGATCTTGCCGCCACCGGTCATGTATCCGTCGGCGTTCTCCTTTCTGCGGGAGATGCGGATGGACATGTAGAGGCTGCCGCCGAAGAACAGCAGCATGAGCAGGATCACGACCGGTCCTGACAGTGTGTGGAAGTCTTCCACCGGGTACTCGCTTTCTCGTCTTGGTGCGGCGATGCCGCCTGTCGATGGAGAAGGAGTCCCGCTAAGTGGGGGAGTAATGCGTCGTCTGGTGTTGAGGGTTCTGCGGGGAGTGGAGAAGGGTCGGCATGGCGAGAACGAACCTGGACCACTGAGGCGCATCACAGCACACAGACGAGTAGCCCGGGGTGCGGCTCCTTTCGAGGACGTCCGTTTCCGGGCGCACCGAACAGCGGTGCATCCTCGAACGGGATTCGGTGATCGCGTGGTCGCCGGTCGGCGTCTGACGCGTGAGATCGCGGCAGAGCCACGACCATCGCTCAGGGGGTGAGAGCGTCTCTCGACCATAGCAAGTTCCCAGGAACGCCGCCGGGGGG